>NZ_JBQGWG010000007.1:0-160205 GCF_052073805.1 Ornithinimicrobium panacihumi
TGACGGCGCTCAGGTGAATCTCCCCAGTTCTGCTCACTGAAATTCCCCACCCTGTGGCCCCATCCGGGGACGGGCGGGGCTCCTTCGATGATGGCGGTCTCTGACCACACGCCTACTCGAAGGAGCCCCTCGTCCCATGCTGTCACGGGAGGAAGACATCGAAGTTCACGCGTTGGCCCGGCAGGGCTGGACGATCTCAGCGATCGCCCGGCATCTGGGTCGGGACCGTAAGACCATCCGCGCCTACCTGCGCGGAGACCGGGCCGCGGGCGTCCGCAAGCCGGCGGGGCAGGACCCGTTCGAGCCGTTCGTGGACTACGTCCGCGCCCGGCTGGCCGAGGACCCGCACCTGTGGGCGATGACCCTGTACGACGAGGTCGTCGAGCTGGGGTACGACAAGGCCTACTCCACCTTCACCCGGCAGGTCCGCACCCGCGGGCTGCGCCCGCACTGCGAACCGTGCGCCGGCACGAAGGGCCGCCCGGCGGCGGTGATCGAGCACCCACCGGGTGAGGAGACCCAGTGGGACTGGGTCGAGCTGCCGGACCCGCCCGAGCACTGGGGCTGGGGCACCAAGGCGTTCCTGCTCGTCGGTGCCCTGGCCCACTCCGGCCGGTGGCGCGGCGTGCTGTGCCCTTCGATGGACCAGGCTCACCTCATCGGCGCCCTCGACCGCGTGACCAGAGCGCTCGGCGGGCTCACGCGCTCGTGGCGGTTCGACCGGATGGCCACCGTGTGCCACCCGGCCACCGGGCGTGTGTCCGCGTCGTTCGCCGCGGTGGCCAAGCACTACGGCGTCGGTGTGGAGATCTGCCCGCCGCGGCGCGGCAACCGCAAGGGCGTGGTGGAGAAGGCCAACCACACCGCCGCCCAACGCTGGTGGCGCACCCTGGCCGACGAGGTCACCGTGGAGCAGGCGCAGGCGTCGTTGGACAAGTTCTGCACCACCCGTGGCGATGCCCGCATGCGGCCCGGCGGCCCCGACGGGAAGGCCTCCGTGCTCACCCTCGCCGCCAAGGAACCGCTGGCCCCGGTCCCGACCGTCCCGTTCCCCGCGTCGATCACCGAGGAGAGGGTCGTCTCGGCGCAGGCGCTGGTGGCCTGGCGCGGCAACTTCTACTCCGTCGCCCCCGAGCTCGCCCGTGCCCAGGTGACCGTCACCTGGCGCCTGGGCAGCACGCGCATCGACATCGCCACCACCTCCGGGACGGTGATCGCCCGGCACGAGCTCGCCCCCGACGGTGCTGGCGTCATGGTCCGCGAGCACGCCCACGTCACCGCGCTCGAGGCGCGCGTCCTCGCCGGGCACGACGCCTCTGTGCCGCACCGGCGCAAGGAACGCATCCCACCCGGCCCCGCAGCCCAGGCAGCCGCGCAGGCGCTGCGCGCCCGCCACCAACCCGAGCCCGCCACCACCGCGGACGTGGTCATCGACCTGTCCGCCTACGACAAAGCAGCCCGAGGAAGGAACACCCTGACCCGATGAACACCACACCCACGACCGCGACGACGACCGAGGCGCTGCCGGCGCCGATGATCACCAGCCAGGCGTCGACCTACCAGCAGCTGCGCTCCCACCTGGCCGCGTTGAAGCTGCACGCCGCCGCCGAGCACCTGCCCACCGTCCTGGCAACCGCCGCCGAGCAGGGGTGGTCGATGACCGCGACGTTGGAGCACCTGCTCGCCCGCGAGGTTGAGGCGACCGAGGCCCGCAAGCTCGCCGGCCGGCTCCGGTTCGCCTCACTGCCCACCCCGGCCACCCTGGCCGACTTCGACTTCGACGCCGCCCCGAACGTCGACCGCAAGCTCATCGACGAACTGGCCACCTGCCGGTACCTGGAGTCGGCGACCAACGTGCTGCTCATCGGCCCGCCCGGCGTCGGCAAGACGCACCTGGCCGTCGGCCTGGGCCGGGCCGCGGCCGAGGCCGGGTACCGCACCTACTTCACCACCGCCGCCGATCTGGCCGCCCGGTGCCACCGCGCCGCGATCGAAGGACGCTGGGCCACCACCATGCGCTTCTTCGCCGGCCCAACCCTGCTCATCATCGACGAGCTGGGCTACCTGCCGCTGCCCGGCGAGGCCGCCTCCGCGCTGTTCCAGGTCGTCTCCCAGCGCTACCTCAAGACGTCCATCGTGCTCACCACCAACCGCGGCGTCGCATCCTGGGGCGAGGTCCTAGGCGACAGCACCGTCGCCGCAGCCATGCTCGACCGGCTCCTGCACCGCTCCGTCGTGCTCAACCTCGAAGGCGACTCCTACCGGCTGCGCGACCACCACGCCCGCCAGGGCACCCTGCGAGCCGCCACCCGCCAACCCCTACACTGACCACCGCCCAAGGTGGGGAAATTCAGTGAGCATCACTGGGGAACTTCGACGAGCCTCGTCAGTGGGTTCGCGGTGCTTCCATTCCTCGGGAAGGTTCCGGTGGGGCCGAAGGGGAGACAGTAGGAGAACCGTCGCGGCGACGACCAACAGGCATGGAGACAGCAGCAGCACCACTCCGTAGGGCAAGGGGCCTCCAACGAGTCCACCGAGGAGGGCACCTACCGGCATCGCTCCCAGCGAGACGAAGCGGTGTGCCGAGGTGACACGGCCCATCATGTCCAGCGGAGTGACCTCGGCCCGCAGGCCGGCGCCACTGATGGACGAGACGACCACGACCAGGCCGAAAGCGAAGCTGGTCCCAGCGACGAAGACCGCACCCGGTCCTGGAAGCACGTACCCCAGCGGCAGGATGAGCCCGGCCAGGGGCAGCAACCAGTAGCAGACCAGCATGGTGCGGATCGCCCCAACCCGGTTTCTGATCGGCATCGCGATCAGCGAGCCCAGGATGCCCCCGGTCGCGCCGATCGAACCCGCCAGTGCGTAACTGCTCGCGCTCAGACCGAAGTCCTCCAGGGCGACGAGCACGATCAACGTCGCGAAGACACCCGCGCCTGTGTTGATCAGGCCATTGGTGACCAGGAATACCCGAAGGACCGGGTGATGGCGGATGAAGCCGAAACCTGCGACCAAGGACCTGCGAAAGGGCGGGTGCTGCACGCCTTTCTGTCGAGGCTCGGGTGCGCGGATGGACCACGCCGCCGCGGCCGAGAGCACACCCGTGACCGCCGTGATGACGTACAGGACAGGTGCTGCCATCCGGGTCAGGAGCGCAGCGGCCACGGCAGGCCCGACCACCTGGATGGTGGTGTCAGTCGACTGCAGGCGCGCCGTGGCCTCGGAGACGTTCGTGGGTCCAACGATCGTCGGGACGAACGCTGTCTGGGCAGTATCCGAGAAGACCGAGGTGAAGCTGATGATCGCAGCCACCAGCATCAAGTGGCCCACGGTCAACCATTCGCCCACGTACGCGATGGGGACGCTCAAGGTCGCGGCGGCGCGTAGCAGGTCCGAGGTGACCAGGACCGGCCGCTTTCTCCATCGGTCCACCCACACCCCAGCCGGCAGCCCGATGACCAGGTACGCACTGGTTCCCAGTGCCATGATCAACCCCACCTGCCAAGCGGCCGCCTCGAGCACCACCACCGCAGTGACCGACAACGCCAGCGTGCCGAACTGTCGCCCCACCTCCTGCGAGACGTTCGAGAACCACAGCCGCCGAAAATCCCGCACCTTGTGGACCCCGCCACGCTCACCCGTCACGGTTGGCCACCGTACCGGCGAACACCCACCTACCCGCGCATCAGACCGCTAGCACGCCCTCTCATCGGCACGAACGACCGGCGGCACTAGCGTGCGTCCCACGCTCCATGCCGCATGAGAGTGCGGACGTGGGTGGCAGGTTTACCGTGCTTTCCATTCCTGGGGCAGGTGGCGGTGTGTTCGTAGGGGTGAGGTGAGGAAGATGCCTGCGGCGATCGCCATGAACAGCGGTGCGCCCAGGATGACGATGGAGTGGGGAAGGCCCTCTCCGAGGATGCCGGCGAGAAGGGCGCCGAGGGGCAGTGTGCCCAGGGTGACGAACCGGCTGGCTGAGGAGACGCGCCCCATCTTGTCCAGCGGTGTCACCTGGGCGCGGAGCCCGGCGGAGCTGATGGAGGAGGTCACGATGATGAGGCCGAAGGCGAAGTCGCACAGCGCGACGTAGAGGGCACCGGGCCCGGGCAGAATGAAGCCCAGCGGCAGGATCAGGGCGGCCAGGGGGAGCAGGCAGTAGCACACGAGGATGGTGCGGATCTCCCCGAGAGCCCGTTTGACGCGCAGCCCGACCAGGGCACCGAGGATGCCGCCGAGGGCCCCGATCGATCCGGCGAGGGCGTACTGCTCTGGGGGGACGGCGAAATCCTCCAGCGCGACGAGCGTGGCCATCGTCGCGAACACGCCGGCCCCGGTGTTGATGAAGGCGTTGGTACCCATGAGCACCCGCAGCGCTGGGTGGTGGATGACGAAGGTGATGCCGTGGCCAAGGTCGGACCAGAACGGAGGGTGCTCGTGCTTGGCAAGGGCAGGCTCTGGGGCAGTGATGGTGCGCAACGACAGGGCGGACAGCAGCGCTGCGGCGGCGGTGAGCACGTACAGGTAGGGGGCGGTCAGACGGGTCAGGAGCAGCGCGGCCATCCCGGGGCCGACCACCTGCATCGTGGTGTCGGTGGCCTGCAACCGGGCGGTCGCCTCTGAGACGTTCTCGGGTCCGACGATGCGCGGGACGAATGCGGTCTGCGCGGTATCGGCGAACACCGCGGAGAAACTCATCACCGCGGCGACCAGCATCAGCTGGCCGATGGTCAGCCAGCCGCCGAAGTAGGCTACGGGGACACTCGCTGCGGCCAGGGCTCGGGCCAGGTCTGCTGCGACCAGCACCGGTCTCTTGCGCCACCTGTCGACCCAGACACCGGCCGGCAGCCCGATCAGCAGGTAGGCACTGTTTCCCAGGGCGGTGATCACACCCACCTGCCACGCGGAGGCCTCCAGCACCACGACGGCCGTGACCGCCAGGGCCAGGACGGTGACCTGCCGGCCGACCTCCTGAGCCATGTTCGAGATCCACAAGCGGCGGAAGTCACGCACACGGTGGACGCCCTTGCCAGAACCGTCCATCGCATCAGTCACCCGAGGAGGTCTATCACGAGCCAGCACGTTCACAGCTGAGCCACGACGAAGCCGCCACCCACGCGCGCTATTCGGCAGACGGGTGCGCCACGGGCGGCGTTGTAGTGCCTTCTGCCGCGGCCGCCGCCGACGTCGCTACCTTCTACATCGCCACACGAGACCCGTCGGGGCCTCGCAAACCCCATAGGATGCACTCATGACTGGCGTTGCGAGCCGGGCCGCCACATCTGGTGGGATCAGGCCCGCGGCGGTTGCGCTGCTGGCCGTGCTGGCGACGTCCGGGTGCGGCCCGGGCGGAGGGCAGACGGCCGTGCCCGGCGCCGTGGTCTCATCGCCACCGGAGACGTCCGGCGGGGATCCTCTGACCGTGCAGGCCTACCAGAGCGAGCTGGCCGACATGTACGGCATCACTGATCCACCACGGGTGGAGGTGCTCCGTGAGGTCAGCCCCGCAGAGCACATCGAGATGCTGGCCCGGTGTATGCAGGAGGCAGGCTGGACCGTGGAGCAGAACGAGGATGGCCAATGGTCATTCGTCGTACCCACCGATCAGCAGGAGGCCTTCAACCTGTCCAGCTACGTCTGTGAGGCACAGTACCCACCAGCGGAGCAGTTCCGGCACCCCTGGGCTCAAGAGCAGACCGCGTTCCTCTACCAGTTCCTCACCGAGGAGTACGTCCCCTGCGTCCAGGCGCTGGGGTACGAGGTGTCCGAGGCTCCGACACTTGAGGTGTTCCTGGCCGCCGGGCCCTCCTCGTGGATACCTTCGGCACAGGTGGGGGAACAGACCCGGGCAGCGGGTGCAAGCTTCAGCGATGTCGAGAAGGCTTGTCCCTCCCAGTCTGACGCCGACGCGCAGTTCCCCACCTCACCGTGACAGCCGCAGTTGCAGGAATAGGCCGGTGACCCGGGCGTTCGGCCGCACCCTCCTGCTCGGCGTCCTCTGCGGGGACGCTGCTCGTCGCGATCGTGACCCTGGCCGACGTCCTGGTCCGCCGCAAGGGCCTCGGCCCCGGCCGCGCCTTCGGCGCGACCCGGGCAGGGATCATCACCCTCGTCGTGCTCCGCACCCTGTCCCCCGCCCTCCTCGGCGCCACCCTCGGCATTGCCGCCGGACTGTGGGTCGCCTCCCGGCTCGGCACCGGCGCCACACCATCCTGGGAGTTCACCACCGGCACCGCCACCCTCTCCCTCCTCGCCGCCGCAGCAGCAGCCATACCCCCGCCCTCTACGCCGCCACCCGAGACCCCGTCAGAGTCCTCCGCACCTCCTAAACGCAACGACCTAAACTCGGCAAACGGGGCAACCACCCGCGGCAGTTTCGGACGGGTGCTCAACGCGCAGGCATCAGCGCAAATTGCTCCATTTGTCTGCCGTCTTGAGCCAGGACAACTACCTCCTTGGGCCTTTGTCCAACCCATCCGACAACACATCGACCGTGCCACGGAACCGCAATGTGTCGTCCCTCCACAACGACGTGAGCGACCTCCGCGTTGACCCGGACAATGCAGTAATTGATCCACCTCCCACGGCCAGGCCAAAGCCTCCTCGCGCCGCTGTCCAGGACGCCACCAGCGCCCTCTGTCCTCACGACCCGCGCATTGTGCTCGGAGTGGGCGCTCGGCCCCGATGGCAACACTGCAGGTCGGTAGTCAAGAGCGTCGTCATCAAGGGGTCCACCGCCACCGCCCAGCATCGTCCACTCGTTTCCGCGCCGCACGAGGATGTAAGTCTCCTCGACGTTGCACCCCACACTTCTGCGAGCAAACATCGTGACTGCGATGTCATCGGAGACATCCACAGCCATGGGGACGTAGCGCCGACGTCGGCTCAATCTCGTCGCCGGCGTGAGCTCACGCGACTCGATGAGTCGAAGGCTCTCGGCTTCGGCGTCGTATGCCATGCGGCCAACCTACGTCTACCAGTACAACAGCTTCAGGACCGTAGCCCTCGGTGCGGCAGATCAGGATGTTGCACCGTGCCGCCGCGCGCCGTAGGCCACGCACTTGGCAGCGTTCCACGCCCAGCGGAATCGCTTGTTCGCTGCGAGGCGAGGCCTTGTGACGCTAGGGTCCGTTCATGAGGCCAACGCCGCAAAAGGTCGCCCGTCCACTCGCCGCCCATCCTCCACGCGCCCTGGCCGGAAGGCATCGACGATGCGATCCCGTGGCTTCGGTCCTTGGGGATCTCAACAGACATCGCACAGTAGACACCTTGCGATGGCGACTCCCGGTCCTGGGGGAGGGCCAAGCGAAGTGGTCAAGGGACGTCCTATGGATGATTTGATCCTCCATGAGGACGCCGAGGTCACCGCTTGCGGTTTCCTCGTCGACGGCAGGCTGTGGGTCGTTTCCCCGTGGGCGCCCCAAGCGCGGATGCGGGTAGAAGGCGGGCAGGTCGGGGTCGACGTTGCTAAGCCCCTCCCGGCCTCACCACACGCCGTCGTCCGCGTCATCGGCCGTTGGCGCGAAGGACGGATCGCCGAGGCCACGGCGCGTGGAGTCGAGACGCCCGATGCAGGCCACTGGAAGTCGCCACCCACGGATGTCCTGCCCAGTGACCTGGGCGCAGAACGCTTCTTAGAACTCTCGGGTTGGCTCAGGGAGAGGTCCGGGGCACCGGTACTGGGATCCGGCGGGTCGGACGTCTCGATGACCATCTCGGTCCTCCACGTCACAGCCGAGCTAGCCGAGGCCGCGGAGCAACTTCCCGTAGCGTGCGAGATCTGGGCAGCGATAACACCGATCGCGGCACCGCGCTCGGCCGGTCACTCGGCCAGTTTCCACCGACTACCGGATGAAGGACGCAGCGAACGCTGACGCGGCGCGCCTGCGCCCGATCGACGAGGCGTTGACCAACCTGCAAGTCATCATCGGCTACGACGATGACCTCGCAGCCGAGATCAAGCGGGTCTCCAACCGGTCCTCGGCTTACTCACCCAGATCCACCCCGCCCTCGAACGGGTCCTGGGCCCCATGGTCAGGGGGAGTTAAGGAACGACCTCTCTTCGGCATGAGGGTGATGTCTGACAGCCTTCGGAGGGAGCGTTATCGGCGCCGGGGACCGCCCGGCGCGCGGTGTCCGGGGGTGGTGGGCTGGAGCATCTCGCCGGGGTGGCGGCGCGCTGCCGTGGCGGGCTCCGGCCCGGCTCGTCGACCGGGCTGTTGCGGTGTGTGGTTTGAGGCCTCGCGCTGCCGGACGGTGCTGAGCTGGCCGAGCTGGTCCTGGGCGACGTGGCGGGGGTTGTTGTCCTGGTGGCGGATCCGATTGACCAGGAGGACCCGGAGCACGTCGGGGTCGGTGCCGGTGCGCTGGTGGATCTGGTACACGCCCTGGTCCCAGGTCCGGGGGTGCGCGGCCGCGAGGACGGTGAGCGCGGCTTCGGTGGCCGGGTACCCATCGAGGTTTCGCAGTCGCTCGTCCAGCAGGGTCTGGTGCAGCTCCTCCCGGTTGACGGCCAGGGCACGGGTCAGGGCCTTGGGGCCGCGGCGCTCGAGGCTGTCGGCGGGGTCGGACCCTTCGGGGAAGTGGACCACCTGGGGGCTGGCGCCGTGCTGGGCCAGGAGCCAGAAGTCGCGGTGGGCGGCCAGGTGGCCGGCCAGGTCGCCGTCGGTGGCCACGATCGGGGTGCGGTTCATGGCGGCCAGCTGCCGGGCCTGGGTCTCGGTCAGTGAGGTCCCGAGCGGTGCGAGGCCGAGGTAGCGGCCGCGGGTGGCCAGGGTGATCGCGTGGGCGTCCATGGGTCCTTCGGCTAGGACCGAGATCGCGCCCTTGGCCAGGAGCTGCCGTGAGGCACCGTAGAGCTGGTCGCCCTTGTGAAACAAGGGGGTGTTGGGGGTGTTGAGGTACTTCGGGCCGGCCTGCTCCCGGTCGTCGTGGTCGGGGTTGCGGCGGCCGACGAACCCCAGCACGGTGCCGTCCTGGTCGCGGATGGGGAAGACGGCACGGTCCCGGAACCGGTCGATCAGGCGGCCGTCGCGGGTGCGGGTGGCCAGGCCGGCGGTCTCCAGCTCGAGGTCGCTGACACCGGTACCGCGCAGGTGGTCCAGCAGGGTTGTCCACCCGGCGGGGGCGTACCCGGGGTGAATCTGCGGGTGACCGGTGACGTCCTGGCCGAACCGCTCCAGCAGGTATCCACGGGCCCACCCGGCGGCCAGCTGGGTCTCGTAGTAGTCCAGCGCCAGCTGGTTGACGTCGGCTAGACGGGGCAGCGGGACCGGGCTGGACTGGGCCTGCTCGTGCCGGTCCCACTGCTCGGCCAGCTCCTGCTCGGAGTAGTCCAGCTTGTCCGGCTCGTGGGACCGGATCGTGGACCACAGCGCGAGGGCCGCGACCGGGTGCAGGTGCTCCTCGTGCTCTTCGGGCTGGTCCGCGGCCGGCTCCTCGGAGACCACCGCGGCGACCTGGTCGGGGTGGGTGGCCAGCCAGGCCAGGTCGGCGGCGGTGGGTGCGTCCTCGGGTGGTGGAGCGGCGTCGTACAGGTCGGCCGGCGGCAGGTCCTCGATGTGCCCGTCCTCGTGGGCGGGGTCGGTCAGGGCCGCGCTGATGCGCCAGGTCATGGCCTGGGCGTCGTCGACGTCGGCGCCGCTGGCCGGGGCGGCCTGACCGAACAGGTCCCCGGTGCGCCACCCGCGGGCCAGGGCCTGGTCCACGGTGGAGACCAGCGGCGGCCACCAGGGGGAGTCCTGCATCTGGCGGGCCCGGTCCGTCCCGACGGCGTGGACGAGCTGCGGCATCCAGTCAGCGGCCAGCTCGTGCTGGGTGTCGACCTCGTGGGCGACGGCGGGGGTCAGGGTGCGGGCGATGCGCCACCACAGGGCTGCTGCGGCGTGGTCGTCGGGCAGCGCACCCTCGGCCATGGCCTGGGTCACGCGCGCGGTGGGGTCGATCCCGGCCCGGGACAGCCCGGCGAGCCGGTCGGCCAGGACGGGGGCGAACTGGTCGCGTCGGGCGGCCTGGGAGGCCGCGGCGATGAGCGGCCCGAACTCGACCAGGGCGGGGTGGCGGCCCATCTGCAGGGCCTGGCCCAGGTGGCGCTGGTGGACGCTTGGGGCCTTGTTCAGCTGCCGGGGGCCGGTCGGGCGCAGGTCGTCGTCGGGGATCTGGTGGGCGGCCCGCCAGACCTGGACGTCGGCGAGCAGGTCCGGGTCGGGGCGGCGTGCTCCTTGCTGGGCCCACGGGGGCGTGGGGCCGGTGCGTGCGTCCTGGGCGACCTGGTCGGCGAGGTCGCGGACCAGGTCGGCGCGAGCGGTCAGGTACGTGCCCCACCGGGGGTCGGCGGCCAGGGCGGCGGGGACGGCTGGCACCCACGGGAGCGGGCCGGGGCCGGCGTTGCGCAGACCGGAGTCGTCCAGGCGCCAGCCGATGACGGCGGCGACGTCGCTGGCGGTGTCGAGCTCGCGGGTGTTTGCGGCCTGCTTCAGGACCGGGACGGGGTCGACGTCGTTGGCGCCGATCAGGATGAGGTGGGCGCGCAGGGTGGGCCAGGCCGGGGCCTGCACCAGGTCCGGGATCGTGCTGGCCTCCCGCTCCAACCGGGCCACCTGGTCGGTGCCCAGGTGCTGCTCCGCAGCGAGGGAGAGGGCGTCGGTGTAACGGGCGGTGGCCTGGCCCAGGGCGAACGCGGGGGAGTCCTGCTCGCGGATCAGGGTCTGCACCGAGCGGGGCGCGTCGTCGCGGGCCAGGATGCCTTCCAGGACGTCCGTGGCGGTGGGGGGCAGTGCGTTCTTGGGGTGGATCAGGGTGTGCGGGTCACCGTCGCCGACGACCTCCAGGTAGGCGTGGTTGGCCTGCTTCCCGCGGGTCATCATCGTGTAGAGCTGCTGGCGCGACTCCTGCCCGCCGAGCAGCCCGTGCATGGTGTCCACGGACAGGCCCTGGGCGGTGTGGACGGTGCCGGCGTACCCCAGTTCGGTGCTGGCCTGGACGTAGGCCTCGGGCAGGGTGATCCGCAGGCCGGAGTCGCGGTGGCGTACCGCCAGCCCACCGGCGGGAGTCACGTCCTCGATGAGCCACCGGTCGCCGTTCTTGACGAAGTCGGTGGTCGAGGTGCGTAGTCTGCGGTCGTTCTTGCGGGTGATGATGAGGTCGCCGGGGCTGGCCTCGTTCCCGTCGGACAGGACCCGGGTGACCAGGGGAACCTCACCGTCGCGCTCCAGCCGCTCCTGACGGGCGCGCCGGTTGAGCTCGCTGACCAGGTCCCGGGTGGGGGCCAGCATCATCGAGTCCTTGCCGTCCTGGACGTCGTGGCGCCAGGCGGTGAAGACCCGCTCGGCCATGGTGCCCATGTCCCCGACGTGGACCCGGCTCTGGTCCAGGTAGAACCCGAGCGCGGAGGTGTCGCCCTCGCGCAGGGCCAGGGTCGCGGCCCCCTCGGCCGGGTCGCGGAAACGCAGCAGCTCGGTCAGCCGCAGCGACCCGTGGGTGGCCTCGATGTCGCGCAGCACACCGCCGGCACCGATCGCGGCCAGCTGCCGGTCATCGCCGATGAGACGGACGCTGCCGCCCCGGGAGGTGACGAACTCCACGGCCCGGCGCAGCGACAGGGTGTCGGCCATGCCGGCCTCGTCGATGACGACCAGGGTGCGGCGCCCGATGCGGTTGACCAACCCTTCCTGGTCCCGCTCGCCGCCGGAGGTGTCTGTGGGTTGCGGGTGTGCCTGGTCGATCTGGTAGATGAGCTTGGTCAGGGTGTCGGTGCGGGTGCCGATCTGGTCGCGCAGCTGCTCCGCGGCGGCCGCGGACGGGGCCAGCCCGATCACGTTTCCGCCGCCGGACTCCCACGCCCGGGACAGGGCTGCCATCGCCGTGGTCTTGCCCGACCCGGCCGGCGCGATCGCCAGCTGCAGCCGGGCACCCGAGGTCGCCATACCCCGCACCAGGGCCTGCTGGCCGGGGTTGAGCCGGACCCCGTTCGCCTCCATCTCCAGCAGCGCGATCGCCACGTCAGAGGCGGCCGCGACCCGCCCCCCGGACTGCCTGGCCGCGTCCAGCAGATACTCCTCGGCGGCGATGACCTGCGCCGAGGTGAACAGGGCCGACCCGGCCACCTCGTAGACGCTGGACCCGTCCACCCGGTGCAGCTGGTCGGGCGCGGTCGCCGCGACGTCGCGGGGCCTGGGTAGAGCGGTGCTGCACGTGCCCAGGGCCTGGTCGACCAAGGCGTCGACCATGCCCTGGGCGCGCTCCAGCGGCACGTTCTCGTACCGCACGACCCGCTGTGCCTCGGCCCGGACGTGCCAGACCTGCCAGGTCCCTCGGCTCTCCTGGATGGTGTCGATGATGCGGCGTGCGTTCTGCTCGACCCACCCCGGGCCGGTCTCCGGTGCTGCCGCGTCGCGGCCCCGGGTGAAGGCGCCGGCGAACATCGCCGACACCGCTTCGTCGCCGCCTAACACTGCTCGCGCCTGGGCCGCCCACTGCGCGCGTTGCTGGGCCAGGGAGCGTGGTTCGTG
Organism: Ornithinimicrobium panacihumi; assembly: GCF_052073805.1. Lineage (NCBI taxonomy): Bacteria > Bacillati > Actinomycetota > Actinomycetes > Micrococcales > Ornithinimicrobiaceae > Ornithinimicrobium > Ornithinimicrobium panacihumi. The sequence continues at coordinate 12,510 of NZ_JBQGWG010000007.1, forward strand.
CTTGTCCTGGCGGGTGTCCAGGGTGGCCTGCTGGGCCAGCTTGACCGCCTCGACCGCGGTCGGTGGGCGCCCGTGCCGGACCTGGAAGTCACGGGCCAGTGCGTCCCGGCGGGCCTCGATGTCAGCACGGCGCGTCGACCATGCCGAGTTGAGCTCGGCCGGCACTCCGACGACCTCGCGGACGGGGCGGGTGCGGGCGTCGGGGGAGGGGCGTTCGGCGAAGGTGAGGCCGAGCTTTCCGAGGTGCTGCTCCAGAGCGGTGTTGTACGTCTCGGACGCGGTGACGGTGGCCTTGAACAGCACCCGGCCGTCGATCGCGAGCCACTTGCCGTCCAGGGTCTGGACCTTGTTGGCGACCGCGACGTGGGTGTGCAGGTCGGGGTCGCCGGCGCGTGAGTCACGGTGGGTAAATGCGGTGGCGACCAGCCCGGTCACGTCCACCTGACGGGCGCCGCCGGCGCCGGTGCGGGTGAACAGTGCGTGGGTCTCCAGGAAGGCCAGGGCGTCCTTGACGGCGGCCTGATGGGCCAGCTCGATCTTCGCTGCGGTGGCCTGGTCGGCGACGGCCCACAGGGCCGAGACGCTCTTGACGGGGGAGAACGTCAGGTCGTACCCGGCGACCGCCTGCGAGGTCGGGCGGGAGTGCTTGGCGATCGTGCCGGCCAGCTCCCGCTCCTCCGGGTCGCGCCCGTGCTCGGCCCGGAACAGCTCGGTGGCGACCTGCGTGCGGACCCTCGCGCGGGTGTCGAAGTCCACCGGTGTCCCCGCTGGCAGACCGGCCTGGCGGTTCATCTTGTCCAGCCGGCCGGCGACCGTCTTGCGCAGCAGACCGGAGTCGCCGGGGATGACCGGGTAGGCCCGACCTAGCATCATCTCCGGCCCCAGGTCGTCGACGTCGGCCAGCGGGTGCAGGCCCATCCCGAAGAGGTTTTCCATGTGCTGAGCGGTGACGACGTCACCCGCGGCTAGGCCCTCGATTCCGGCCATGCCGGAGCCCACCCACACCCCGGGCGACTCGCCCTTGTCGGTGTAGTAGCTGGCCAGCCCGGCGTGCCCCACCTCGGTGGCGTCCTGACGCGCGACCTGGCGGGTCAGGTAGTCATACCCCGTCCCCGCGGTCAGCTTGTGAATCGTCATCGCCACAGTAGAGAAAAGCCTCGTTTCCACCCCCGGGGTTCAGGTACGTGACATGTCACTGAACCGTTAGTGCAAGAGGTGTGTCCGGTTTGGGGGCGTTGCTCTGACAGGGGGTCGAGGGGGGACTGGAGGGGAGCGAGGCTGCGCCGTGGGGTGAACCTCGGAGGGCTGGCCGGGCCTTTAGGTAGGTGACGGAGTGTCGACCGGGTCCGGGAAGGGTGGTCAGGAATGGTGGCGAGTCGTGAGCAGAAGGTGCGGGCGCAGGCTCGGGCGCGGGCGGCTCAGGCGCGGGAGCGCCGGCGCAAGGCGGAGCGGGACAGGGAGCGGCGCGGGTTCGATCTGGCGGTGGCGGCCTCGGTCTCGCTGGCGCGTCGGGATGAGGCGGTGAGCCTGCTGGAGGCTGAGGCGGGCCGGGCGCTGGAGTCGCTGGTGACCGATGAGGGGTACGCGGTAGCTGAGGCGGTCGAGATGACCGGGTGTGAGGGCCTGACCGTGCACGAGGCGTCGCGGCTGCGGCGGGTAGCTCGGGGTGAGGACCAGGGCGAGCCGGTCGCGGCGGCGGACGGGTAGCACAGTGGCTCGGGCGACGGTGCATCTGCTGGAGCAGGCCGTGGCTTCGCCGGAGGTGGTGGCGCGCTACCGGGCCAAGATCGTCACGGTTCCGGGGTCGGAGTGCCACTGGTGGACGGGGGCTATCTCGGGGCGCGGGCACGGGCGGGTCGTCATCGCGCACCGGCTGGGCACGGCGCTGGCGTGGGGGCCGGCTGTCGCTGCGGCGGTCGAGGTCGCGGGACACCGGTGCGGCAACCCGCTGAACGGCAGACGCTGGCGCCGAACATCGTCCTGCAAGGGAGTAGGTCCGTGATCTGCGAACCTTGCCGGCCGCCAAACCAACCTGAGGACTGCAGCGACGGCCGGCCTTAAGTACGCCTGGCGGCGGTGCTGCTGCCAGCACCATCAACCGCCCCGAAGGGGGCGCGGAACGTGCTCTGGCCCTCGGCGGCGTCAACCTGGGGACACGGCCACCGGCAGGGCGTTCGCGGCGGGTGACCTGCTCCTGAGAGCGCATGTGGACACCCGTCGGTGACAGCTGACCGACGCTCTGGGGGGAGAACCGTTCACCGGGTCCATCTGGTCGAGGCGATCGGAGGGTTGATTTCCCCCGATCTGGATTCACTTCGAGCGGAAACTGTTGATGATCCGCCTGACGGCAACCGGCTCACCGAGAGTGCCGCCGCCCCTCGGCGCGGCACGAGCGGGCGTGCCCTCGCGGGTCGCTGCCGTACTCCAAGGAACGGCGCAAGGGGTCCGCCGCCGTCGAGTAGCCGTCTCTCTCGCACTGGCGACTGTGACCCTAATCAGTACTTCGTGTGAGTCCCTCAGCCTGGCTAGGCGTACGGACGTTAGGGTGACGCCACGTTTCGTCGTCGAGAGGTTCTTCATGGCTGGCAGTGCTGTCGTCAAGACATCGCCTGTGCGCAGGGTGTTGGGGGTCCTGTTGGTCCTGGTGTTGCTGGCGGCGGCGGTGGGGGCGGGGTGGTGGGCGTCGCGGGCGACGTTGACCTCCCAGGTCCCCGAGGAGGACGCGGCCGGTGCCGGCGCGGCGTCGCAGGTGGTGTGGGCGGAGGCGTCGCAGGGGTCGGTGGGGCGGTCGTTGCCGTTGTCGACGACGTTGCTGCAACCGGCTCTGCCGGTCGCTGCGAACAGCTTGGCGGGGGTGGTGACGTCGGTCTCGCCGGGGGAGGTGGACCAGGGCGGGGTCGTGTATGTCGTGGGGGCCACCCCCGTGCGCGTGGTGGAGGCGGGGGCGCCGTTCTGGCGCGACCTGGCCCTGAATTCGAAGGGTGATGACGTGACCGCCCTGCAAGAGCTCCTCGTCGACGAGGGGCATCTGGAGGGTGAGGCGGACGGGGACTTCGGTCCGGTGACGCAGCGTGCGGTCAAGGCGTGGCAGAAGGGCCAGGGGCGGGAGCAGACCGGGGTGGTGCCGCTGGGTGAGCTGGTCGCCGTGAGCGACCTGCCCGCGGTGGTGCAGCTGGGGGAGGGGATCGTGGTCGGTAAGACCCTGGCCGGGGGTGAGGACAGCGTGCTGGCGCCGACCGGGGTGCGGGAGTTCGTGCTGGTCGTCACGGCCGAGCAGGCGAGGTTGATCCCGGCCGAGGCGACGGTGGAGATCACGTTCGAGGACCACACGTGGGATGCGGTGATCGGCGGGTCGGAGCTGGATGAGTACGGGTCGACCACGTTCACCCTGACCGCCCCCGACGGTGGGGAGGTCTGCGGGGAGGAGTGCGGGGTGCTGCCCAACGATGCCCAGGTGACCTTGCGCTCGAGGGTGGTCGTGGTGCCGGAGGTGTCCGGGACCACGGTCCCTGCGGCCGCTGTCCGCTCCCGCCCCGGCGGGGGCACGTATGTGGTCACGGCGGCCGGGGAGGTCGACGTCACGGTGGCGGGGTCCGGGCAGGGCATCGCCGTCATCGAACCCACCGGCGGTGAGCTCGGGCCGGGTACGCGGGTGCAGGTCACCGGCGACGGCACCGCGCCCGCCCCGGCACAGCCTGCACCCCAGCAGCAGCCACCGTCTCCTGCGCCTGGTGAGGGTGGCGAGGGTGATGGTGCCGGGTCCACGCAGGACGGGTGAGGCAGGCGTGCTGGCCGTGGAGGGTCTGGGGTTCGCGTACTCCCGGGGTGGGGAGGAGCTGTTCGACGGGCTGTCGCACGAGTTCACCCCGGGGGCGGTGACCGCGGTCACCGGCCCGTCGGGGCGGGGGAAGTCGACGTTGCTGTACGTCCTCGGGCTGATGCTCACCCCCACCCGGGGGAAGGTGCTGCTCGACGGGGAGGCTGTGTCGTCGGCGCCGGATGCGGTGCGGGCGCGGGTGCGGGCGCACCGGATCGGGTTCGTGTTCCAGGACTCGGCCCTCGACCCGACCAGGACGGTGCTGGACTCGGTGGTCGAACCTGCCCTGTACGCCGGGTGGCGCCTGGGCCGTGCACGCGGGCGTGGCCGTGACCTGCTGGAGCAGATGGGTGTCGGGGCACGCGCGGACCACCGGCCGGGCGAGATCTCCGGCGGGCAGGCGCAACGGGTCGCGGTCTGCCGGGCCCTGGTCACCGACCCGGTCGTCATCCTGGCGGACGAACCGACCGGGAACCTGGACCGGGACAACGCCGCCCAGGTCCTCACCGCCCTGTCCGCCGCCGCCACCGGCGGTGGTGGTGGTGGGTCTGGGGGTGGTGACGGGGTACCGAGGACGGTGCTGATCGCCACGCATGACCCGTTCGTCATCGACCACGCCGACGAGGTGCTCTCCCTATGAGGGGCTCAGTGGTGGCCCGGAGGTGGGCCCGGTGAGGTTCTGGTTGATGGTGCGCGAGGCCCTGGCGACGACGTGGGCGGCGAAGGTCCCCTCGGCGCTGGTCACGTTCCTGGTCGCGACGATGTGCGCGGCGACGTTGGCGACGGTGGGGCGGACCGCCGCGGCGGAGGAGCAGCTGCTGGCCCGCCTGGACTCGGCCGGCTCCCGGGTGCTCGCGGTCTCCGACGCCCGCGGAGACGGCCTCATCAGCCCGACGGTGGTGGACCAGGCCGCGGGGTTGTCCACCAGCGAACGGGCGGTGGGGACGTTGATCCCGGTGGACGTGGTCAACGGTGCCGTCGGTCAGGGCGCCACGAGGGTGCCGGCGTGGGGGGTGCACGGGGACCTGTCCGCGGTCGCCACCCTCACCTCGGGCCGGTGGCCGGGGCCGGGGGAGGCGCTGGTCACCACGGACGCGATGGCCCGGTTGGGGTTGGACGCACCGGTGGGGTGGGTCGCGCAGGCCTCGACCACGGTGGTGGACGACTGGGCCGTTGTCGGATCGTTCACCCCCAGGGAACCGTTCGGTGACTACGGCACCGGGATCCTGTACGTCGCCCCTGAGGGGAGGGCTCTGGACACCCTGCACGTGGTGCTCACCGACGCCGGCGTCGCGCAGGCCGCGCAGGGACAGGTCCTCGCGCTGATCGACCCACCAGCCCCCGACAGCGTCACGGTCACCTCCCCGGTGTCCCTGGCGCAGCTGCAGGAACAGGTCACCGGCGACCTGGCCGTGTTCGGCCGCACCCTCCTGCTCGGGGTCCTCGGCGGCGGCGCGCTGCTGGTCGCGATCGTCACCCTGGCCGACGTCCTCGTGCGCCGCAAGGACCTCGGCCGCCGCCGCGCCCTCGGCGCGACCCGGGCCGGGATCATCACCCTCGTCGTCCTGCGCACCCTGGCCCCCGCCCTCCTCGGCGCCCTCCTCGGCGTCGCCACCGGGCTCTACCTCACCAACCGCCTCGGTGCCACACCCCCGTGGGAGTTCACCACCGGCACCGCCACCCTCGCCCTCCTCGCCGCCGCAGCAGCAGCCATCCCACCAGCCCTCTACGCCGCCACCCGAGACCCCGTCCGAGTCCTGCGCACCCCTTAACCTACGGACCCAGAATCCCAAGAACCGATCGGTGCGGCGCAGGAACACCGAGTTCGTACTGAATCGTCCCAGAAGGAGTGCAAGCGGTTCTTGCCCGCACGTCTACAGGCGCTACAGAGAAGCCTACTCAACAGTCCACGGCGGGCGGAACATAGCCCACACGGACGGAGGGCGCAACCATCGCCAGGTTGACTCCCTAGTGACCTACATCATATTGCCGCACGCAACTGCAAACAGGTACTTTCCATCCAACTAGCCATCCGGCGAGCTGCTTTCCAACTCTGGAGGTTCCCACATGCGACACCGGCGTACCCGATCAGCAGTGCTCATAGCAGCAGTTTTCTCCCTCTCTACGGTTGGAATGACTGCCCCCAGTATGGCTACACAATCCGAACTAGAAGCTACGGAGGTGGTGTCGCCGTATGAAACTCCAGACGCGGTCGCCTCCGAGCCGGGCGGGTCTCTTGAGGATTTGCCGCTAGTGTCGATTGGGTCCGACTCGATCCAGGGCACTTCGCTAGACGACTGTCTCACCCTTGCTAAGAACATTCGAAACTCCGGGAGGAGTGGCGGAAACGGAGTATGCGTCAGCGTAGAAGAGTCCACGCGAACGCTGACAGCTCAAGAGCAAAGGAAACTTGAGCAGGCATTTGAGAATTCGGGTTCTAAGCCCCTGAAGAAAGAGGAGGGCCTGACTTCAACGATCACGCCATCGCCTTCAGCGCTCCCCGCTGAATGCCAGCAGTCGGCTCCGGCTAACCCGAACTGGCTCGCAACTAGCCGTCGGTATGCCTGCCAGCGCCACGACCTTTACCTAAATGTGGTCGGGATCCCCTCTGGGACGATTCAGGGTACGGCTCGCATCGGCCTGATTGTAGAGATGGAAGGGACTCGTTACAACGGCCCGGAGATGACATCCAAGATCAGCGCATGGGTCTGGGATGCTACAGGCATCGGACACCCTTCGAGCGCAACTGGGACTCTGTACGGTTGCGAGGGATGCGCTACTCAGTCTACATTCGGCCCAGTCGGAGTTTCTGGAGGTTCCTGGGCGGGGAACGGATCCTGGAAGAAAACACTGAGCACATCTCAGATTGCCACCGGACTTGGCGGGAAATGGGATCTGACCTTCAACGGCAGCAAATGGATGTCCCCCGCCAAAATATCTGGAAGCCTGGCATCGTATAGGTGCGATAAGGTTGCAAGCACGGGAGGCGGATGTGTTTTCAATGCGGTGCCGGGAGTGGCGGCGTTCTCGACAGTGACCTACCCACAATTTACGAACCACGTTGGCCTAGCTCTAAGCTCCGGCCTACCGGGGGGCATTCGGACCACTTCTTACCTGACACGTTTGCAGGATTCAACATTGGTCTCAAAGAACCGTGCCACCGCCTGCCCTAGCAGTTTGACACGACCCGCCGGCAAGAGTTGTGACGAGTACCCCTTCGCGAGTACGTATCAAGGCGCCCACACGGGCGGGGGGACGACCGCCCGCAGCTGGCAGGGATGCCAGATGCCCGATCCGACTAGGACTGGCCCGACAGGCTGGAGCCGATGCTTTATTGATGAGAAGCAAAACTCTGGAGCAGGCAGTGTTCTCTCCGGCTTCTACACGTCTGAGCGCATTCTGCAAGGCGACAGGTTCCAAGTAGGGTTTACCCAATGAAGTCAAACAGTTCAATCCCGGAGACCACTCGGTCTTTCACCAACACCACTAGGAGAATCATGATCCGCATGAGGAACAGACTGGCTGCCAGCGTCGCGGCCCTCACGGTTGTGACTGCAACTGCGCTGCCAGCCCTAGCTGACGATACGTCAGGCACGTTCTACGACTCGAAGTGCCTTTCGTGGGCTTGGCCGCACATGGCTACCGAGTGGTTTGGGGGGGTTTCCATCAAGCCTCCCGGCCGGTCCTACTACCTCAACACCGACTACAAGGCATCCTGGAGGAGCGTCGTCAACTCTGGATCCCAGGCGGGCGGCGCATACGCGGTGACAGGCACCCGGTTGAACTACTCAAAGACCTTCCCGTTCTGTGGGGACGGGTCGTAGGTAGCCGGACTCAACCGGAGGTGGGTGATGAACGCGGTTCATCACCCACCTTCGGTGCTGTGGCAGAGCGATGTTCTCAACCCACTCCCTAGAAAGCGGTTTGTATGAAAAGACCTTGCGCAGTTGCCATCACCACCTTGTCTCTCCTGCTCGTCGGTTGTGCTGGGCCAAGCGCCGATTCCACAAGTGCAGATGTAGCCCCCAGCGCTCGGGAAGCAAACGCGCCCGAGGTCGCCAGCCCGCCTGAGGAGTCCAGCCCGTTGGATGTTACGGAATCACGTCAAGCCAGAGCTGACGCTGCGAAAAAGGCGCAGGAGGATCTTCTCGCATGTTTCGAGTCCGAGGGCTTCCCGTCGAAATTTGATTCCAGCGGCAACATTCAGACCGAAGTCGCCCCGGGGCAGGACGAAGAGTTCATGAGAGTGACGGAGTCATGTCGCAGCAATCTCGACTATGGCGCCGCTGAAGAGCCGTTGAGGGAAGATGAGGTGCGCTGGTTGTACAATGGTTACGTCGATGCATATGACTGTTTAGTTGAGGAAGGGCACGAGCCCACCCCCCCGGTCAGCTTTGAAGTGTATCTTAGTAGCTACAACGAAGGCCGGCCGCCCTGGAATCCCTTCTCGTCAGATGAAGGAGTAGCCCCTTTGCCCCAGGATACCTGCAAGGAGCCAGACCTCTATGACGTATCCTCGACGTCTTCGCCGTAGGTTTGGCGATCATTTCTGAGGAAGCAGTGAAGGGACAAAGCAACCGATCCGCAACCCCCGAAACAAGAACGAAGAAGGGTGCATTACAGGATGACAACAACATTGCTGACCTGGCGTTCTATACCCACTATGCACGGCCAGTTCGAACTGATATGGCTAGATGACGAGGGTCTCACCCTCGCCACCGACCCGGAGCGCGTGTGGTCCGGACAGAGAAACCATATGGTCGGAGCAGGAGCGGACTACGGTGTTATGGTTCGCTTCGCCTCTTGGTCTGGAGCAGAGGTAGCTATTCAGGCGTTGACCGGGGAACCTGGCGGCCCGGGAGACGAATGGGAGGACGTGGCAGAAGTGTCTACGACCATCCCGCCTGGGTCGGAACCGTTCTGGCAATCGGCTGCCGGCGCGGAGCGTGGCGAGCTTTCGCTGATCCCCGGCACCTGGCGCGTCCGCGTCTCCGCGCGGGGTCGCGACTCGGCGCGGGACTTGGTCGTAGGCGAAGGCTCAGACGAAGCGGTTCCTCCTGATCGGTACCTGATTGAGCTGTGGCCCGATGAGCTGGGGCCGGAAAGCATCCTGCGGGAGACGAGCCTGGAGAGCCCCATTACCTGACGTCGGTAACCAGGTCCCCCCGTCAGACTATCCGCGGGAGCCGGTTCAGGCAGCACCGGACCAGTACGGTGGGCGATGGGTCGAGTCTTGCATCGCTCGACCAGTCGGCGGCGACTCGCAGCCATTTTGAGCACTGTCACCTATTGCTCGCAAGTGTGGCTCGGAGCCTTGGAGCACTTGAGCTCCGAAACGACCTCTTTAGTGCGGTCCGCCGAGCCCAACCTCGGTGGGTCTCCCATCCTTCCTCATCGCGGCCATTTAACCTCGGGGCATGACGGACGCGCCAGAGACCATCGACCCGCAGGACGATGGAGAGGGGGAGGGCACGATCGACATCGCTGGTGAGGTCCGCGAACTGTCGACCGACGGCTGGCCAAGCGGGTACGTTTATGGAGCGACTCGTTACGCGGATGTTATCCTCAAGAACTCGTTTTCGGATCGCTTCACGGACCTGGCGGGCGCGCTAGCAGGCTTTCACCCGACGCTGGACGAACTCCGCGCCGGTGGCGGAGGCCGGACAGTGTTCGTCGCCCGGTTCGATGCCTCGCTGGCCGTTCAGCGAGGTGGTGCAGTCTGGGGAAAACAGAACATCACCATCGACAAGTCGGTCGGCCTCGATGGGACCCCGCTGCGCACCACGCGTACTCGCGGCCACGAAATCGACATGTTCGGCAAAGGCACCGATGAGCAGCCGCTACCGGGCATCGCGGTCGAGATGGAGTGGAACAACAAGGACCCGTTCTATGACCGGGACCTGATCAACTTCCAGGCCCTACACCAGGAGGGTGCCATCTCCGTAGGTGTCATCGTCACGCGCGGCCCAGGGCTCCAGTCCCTCATCGGCCCCACGATCCGCAGTAAGGACGGTGGTCTCAAGTACGGCCAGAGCACGACACACTGGGGCAAGCTTGTGCCCAAGGTCAATCTTGGCGGCGGTGGTGAGTGCCCGCTTCTGCTCATCGGCATCGAGCCTGAGCGCATCATCGGCATCGAGCTGGCACAGAAGGTCGCGGAGGCTTTGGCGGAGGCGGCCAACTTCAAGGCGCACTGGCGTGACACCCACAAATCCTGGAAGGACGCCAGGCCCGTTCACGACGCCATGAAAGCGAGCGCAGAAGCAATGATGCCGCCGGTCAAGGAGGCCAAGAGCCTCGACGAAGACAACGGATCCTAGACACGCCGAAGTAGATCTTCAGGAGGAAGATCTACTTTCGCTAGGATGCTCTCATGAGTGCCCCTGCCCTACGTGCGAACGACCTTATCTCACCGCTCCCGACCGTCGATGGTGGGTTCAAGACGATCCTGGCTGACCCGCCGTGGCGCTTCTCAAACCGCACGGGCAAGGTCGCGCCCGAGCACCGCAGGTTAGACCGCTACAGCACGATGGACCTAGAGATCATCAAAGCATTAGAGGTTGAGCAGGTGGCGGCTAGGAACGCCCATCTATACCTGTGGGTGCCTAACGCCTTGCTCCCGGACGGCTTGGCGGTGATGGAGGCGTGGGGGTTCCGCTACATCTCCAACCTCGTTTGGGCCAAGCGGCGTAAAGACGGCGGGCCGGACGGGCGAGGCGTGGGGTTCTACTTCCGTAACACCACCGAGCTCATTCTGTTTGGTGTTCGGGGGTCGATGAGGACTCTGCCGCCAGCTCGTTCGCAGGTCAACATCATCGAGACGCGCAAGCGAGAGCACTCACGTAAGCCTGATGAGCAGTACGACCTGATTGAGGCGTGCTCCCCTGGTCCCCATCTCGAACTGTTCGCGCGTCAGGGTCGAACGGGTTGGACAGTCTGGGGTGATGAGAGCGCAGACACAGAGGTGCGTGGAAAGGTGCATCGAGGGTATGCCGGCGGGCCGATCCTTGCCCCTGTCGTGGAGCCCCACGCTCGGCTCGCAAAGGGCACCGAAGAGCGACTGGCCATGGAGCTACGCGATCGCTATGAAGCCGGGGGGACGATCCGGGGGCTTGCCGAAGATACGGGCTATTCCATAGGTCGCGTACGCAGGCTCCTTGAACTGGCAGGTACGCACATTCGTAGGCGTGGCGCGATGAGCTAACATTCTCCACTCGCGACCCTGGCTGTCGGCGGCCCTTGAAGACTAGACAGTGGCGCGGTGGTGTCCAGGCACTGTCGCAACGCCTCCCGCACCCAGCGCGTCTTCGCCATGCGGACAAACAGACTCACTGCCCTGTGCGCGGCATTAGGTCAGTTTGCCTAGGGTGTGCCCCACAGCCAGGCGCTGCCGCCGAGCGGTGATGTGCGGTAGGGAGGCCGTCTCTGATGCATCCCGCCGGCCGTGCTTAAGAGATGGGTCAACCCTGGGGTTGACAGATAGGGGTGCATGCTGCTCACAATGGGCCATGAGCACGGATGGCGGTCCCGACCAGGAGCCGGGTACCTTCTTGCGCGAGGTGCGGCACGCTCAACCGGGGTGGTCTGTTGAGCACGGGGGCCCTGAGGGGGTTGCTCGTCTCACGCTGGTCCTCCAAGACGTGCTGAAGATGCAGGCTCAGGAGCTAGCCGGCGTCCGCGCCGCCGCGATCCAGGAACTGCTGATGACTCAGTCGCTGGCCGAGGTGGCACGGCGGCTGGGCGTCAGCAAGCAGGCCGTGTCCAAGGCGGCGAGAGCTCAGACGTGGTGGGATCCGCGTTGGTGAAGGGGAGCAGTTCATGTCAGTAACCGCAGTCTCACGCATCGAGCACCCGACCGCCCGCAAGGGCCGGGCACGTAACTACTGGACCTCCGGGCAGCTGCTCCGGTTCGGACTCAACGCGGCGGCTCTGGCCGGCATGGCCTGGGTCCTTGCTCAGCCAAGCATGGAGGCGTTCCTCCGGCCGGGGCTCCTGCTCATAGTGCTCCTGGTGCTCGTCGCCGGCGACGTGGTGGCCCGCAGGCTGCAATGGCTCGCCTGGGCGGAGATCCCCGGCGCGTGGCGCACCTTCGCCTCCGCGCAGGAGGCGCGGGAGGCGGCACCGGCCTCTCGGACCGTCCTGGTGTTTGCCGTTGCGCACAGCACGATGGTCATAGCAGCGGGTTTGCTCATCGCGCAGCTGCCGGGGCAAACCCCGCCGGCTGTGGTGGGGTTCCTGGGTGGGGCCATGGTCGTTCGTTTCGGGGGACGAGTCGGCCTGGCTTGTGCCCGTGGAGAGTGGAGCTGGAGCACCGCCGACGGCCTGCGCTGGGTGGTGTGCGCGCTACCGCCTCTAGTCTGGGCTGGCGCTGGAGGCCCTGACTGGGCGAGATCAGGCTTGCTCTTCATGTTCCCAGTGCTCATCCTATGGACCGCGGCGCAGGGCACGGTGGAGGCGCAAGGCTGGCGTTCTGATTCACCCGATAGCATCCGGTACGGCGGAGTGGTACCAAACAACGGCTTGGGACCGTCGCCCCGGAGGTCAGGTTAGGTTCGGCGCGCGGGCGATGTGGGAAACTCGCCCCAGGGACAGGCCAGCCGCCTCGCCGATTTGCTCGTAGGTGATGCCCGCGCTGACGGCGGCTCGGATCGCCCGGTCGCGGGTCTCTCTCGCTGTATGCTCAGTCTCAGCAGCGCGGGCGTGCAATTTCGCGGCCTGTTCTACCGCCTTCAACCTCCGCCGCTCGTGCTCGGCACTCGCCCCCAGTCCCATCTCGTCATTCTACGCGGCGGGGCACCTGAACGCCGGCGTTCACCGCGGCGCGACGGGGCGCGATCAGGTGCTGCGAGCAGAGGTGGTCAGGCGTAAGAGGCGGCAGGCGGGAACGGACGGCTGCCTGGGCTACCAGCCCTGCCCGGATCCCGCAGGGTACTGCGGCGCGAACGGCACGGTCCCGGGCGTCGCCGGCTGCCGGTGGGCCTCGACGGCCCGGACAAACTCCTGCCGCCGCGAACGCGACCGCGACCGCCTGAGCTTGCGTTGCTGTGGTCAGCGGATGCTCCCAGCTCGGGTAGTGTCACGATGTCCCCGCCCTCCATGTCAGTCGGTAGCGGCGTGGTAGCCCTGGTTACCCGATCACGGACTGCTCAGCTCCGCGGGCTGCGTTCCAGTTCGCCGGCGCGGTCGTAGACGTCGAGGGTCTACCAGCGACTGCTTCCAGACCCGCCCTGAGCTGCTGAGCGCCTGGGGAAGCAGGGGGCCGACCCCTTTGAAGTTGCCTAGGAGGGCGGGTGCGGGGATGGTCCCGTTGGAGGTGAGGTTGTTGACCGCACGGACGGACTCGTAGGTCATCTGGGGCCAACCGGCCTCCAGCTCTTGCGTCTTCGGGTCTCCCCATGTCGTCAGTCCTCGTTCGTTTTGGATGCGCTGGATGATGGGTGCACGCATGGTTCTGGCTCCTAGCCGGGAGGTCGAGGTGGAGCAGGTTTCCCACCTTCGATGCGTCTGCCCTCGATCATGCCGCGCCCCGGCGACAGACCTTCCCGTTGTCGACAGCCCACCCCTTGATGGTGAACCTCAGGGACCCTTCTGCCTCTTTTGGAGTTAAGGGTTCGGGCTCAGCGCAACGGGGGCCGCGGGCAGAGAGGGAAGGGACGGCGATGAGTCAGCAGCAGCATGAGAGTGGGGGGCCGGCGCGGGGTCTGGTCGGCACAGCCCGAGTGAGCCTGGGTGCCGCGGCCGAGGCGGTGGGTCGGCTGGGCAAAATCCTGGACGGCGCCGTGAGCCGAACTGAGCAGCGGTGGGGGGAGGAGAGCGATGAGTGAGCTTTTGGACGACCTGGCCGCGCAGGGCGACCACCGGTGGTACGCGGTGTCCACCCATGAGCTGACGGCGACGTTGGAGGAGGCGGATCGGCGGCTGCGTATGGCCCGTAGCTGGCTCGATGAGGCCGGGCAGGGGGTGGCGGCAATGACCACCCTGGGAGGGGTGGACCAGGAGATTTGGCACCAGGCCGAAGGCCGCGGCGACGCCAGGGCGGTGGAGGCGGCGCTGAGCGACCTGTACCGGGCGAGTCTGCAGGTCGTGAGCGACGTCACCGAGGTGCAGGGTGAGCTGGACCGGGCCAAGGGTGCGCTGCAGGCCTCCGACGTGCTGCTGGCCGGGATGCCGGCCCCGACAGACGTGCAGGAGCGGGTCGACCAGGAGGCGCTGCGGGATCGGGTGTCCCAACTGCACCGGGCGGTGGGGGAGGCTCGCCCGTTCGCGGTCGACATTGTTGACCGGATGCAGGACACCGGACGGCTGGCGGCCGAGGGGCTGCACCACGTCCGGGAAGGCGAGCCTGTGTCGGTGGAGAACATCGGGCGCCAGGTCAGCTGTGCGCAGGGGGCCACCAGGGACCTCGACGGGCAGGTAACCTCGGCCGCCGGCACAGCCCACCGCGCCGCCGGCCAGGCCCAGATGGTGGCCGCCCAAGCACGGTTGCGGATGGGGCAGGGGATGTCCACCCGTCACCTGGCTGTCTCCGCGCCGCCGCTCGGGATCCGCAGATGAGCATCCCGGCGGAGGGCCTGTCCTCGATCATCGACCGGACCCGGGACGACCTGCGGGTCAGCCAGGACCGGTTGCGTTCGCGGTGGGCCACCATCGTGACGTTGGAGAGCCAGATCGTCGACGGCACCTCCTGCGTGCTCACGGTCGAGCAGCGGCGCGAGCTCGGTGAGCGGTTGGCCGGCGACGTGAGTGCCGCGCAGGGCATCCACGGGTGCCTGAGGTGGGCCACCCGGGTGGACGCCGGCGAGAAGGGCGAGCCCAGTCTGGTGAGCGAGGGCCTGCAGGTGGCCGTCACCCGAGCCGCCTCGCTCATTTCCTCCCTCGAAGCAGCCTCCATCACGCTCGCGCTGACCGAGGAGGGAACGGTCGTGACCTCCGCCCGGTTGCAGATGTGCCGCCGGTTCCTCGCGGCCGCGCAGCAGGACCTCAACCTCATCACCCAGGACCTGGCCGACCTGGCCGGCCTGGTTCCGCCACCGCCGGCCAGGTGGCAGCTGCGCGCGGTCGTCTGAGGCCGTCGTGCGGACAGGGCCCCGATGATGATGCGCCGCACGATCGGGGTGCTCGCCCTCCTCACCGCCGCCGTCGCGGCCGCCGCCCTCAACTCCACGATCGCCCGAAGCGGCCCCATCCGACGGCGCAGGGGCGGGGCCTGGTCGTCCAGGACGTGCTCGACGGCGACACGTTCACCGCCACAGACGCAGCCGGCGACCCGGTGGGCAGGGTCCGGCTGGTCGGGGTCGACGCCCCGGAGCTGACCCAAAGGCAGTGCTGGTCCCAGGACGCAACCAACGCCCTGCGGCAGCTGGTCATCACCGGAACCCGGGTGGAGCTCACCGTCGACCCGGGCCAGGGCGAACGAGACCACTACGGACGGCTCCTGGGCTACGTACGCACCACCGATGCCGCGGGGCTCGACGTCAGTCTGCAGCTCCTCGAGCACGGACACGCCCGACCCTGGGGGCAGCACCCGCGCCGACAGGCGTATGAGGACGCCGCCGAAGAGGCCGCGGACCCGGACGTGGGCGTGTGGGGAGCGTGCCGGTGATCTACCACCACGGCGCGGCGGACCGGACCAGGGGCCGGCCCGGGCGAGCCGTCAACACGAGGGCGTAGACACGCTCGTAGGTGGCCGCGCTGCGGTCCTGCGACAGCAACCACTCACCGAACGGTGCGGCCAGTGTCGTGCCAGCGATCAGCTCATCACCCAGCGCCCGCCGGCGGCCCATCCAGCGCGACCGCTGCGCCGCCGGCACGTAGGACAGCACGAGGACCACCATCGCCATCAGGTAGGCCACGTCCCGCTCGGTCCACGCCAGGAAAGCCAGCAGCGGCACGTACAGAGCCCGGACAGCCATGGCCATGCGCAGCAAGGGTGTCAGCAGCGGGATCCGCACCGCGGCGATCAGGTTCCAGGGCCAGGCCAGCACGTGCAGCACCGGGTCCGCCCGGGTGGCACCGACCTGCGCCAGCCCCAGCTGGTGGGCCGTGATCGCGGCCAGGTGCTCGGTCTGCAGGGTGCGGGCCCGCACCGCGGCCACCACCCCTTCCCCTACCAGCAGGGTCCGGGAGCCATAGGCGCGGACGTCGTCGCCGCTGGTGATCCGCACCCGCAGACGGGGCACGGCGACCTCCAGCTGGCCACGACGTAGCGCGTCGGCCAGGGTGTGCTGTTCGGCCGGGGTTGCCGGCCGGGCCCGCCAGATCAGCACGGGCAGCCACCGCTCCCCCACCGGCGGCACGGACAGCGCGACCGCCGCGGGCCAGCCGGGGAGGAAGGCCCAGGCTCCCCAGGCCGGCAGCAGGGGTCCGATGACCAGCACCAGAAGGATGCTGGCGGCCGTGGGCACGGCAGCGGCTCCCACCATCGCCCGGTCATGTCGAGTGGTCCTCATCTCCTCGAACCTCCGATTCCCACATGTCACGAAGCAGTTATGTCTTCTATGAAGAGTTCGGTGGTGGTGAACCTCAGAACCCCCGCACGCCCCTTTAGGGGGGTGTGAGGCCACTGTTCCAAGAGCGACTGACACCCGCGCCGGGTTATCCACAGGGCCGGTGCCTGGTCTGGCGGGGCAGCCGCAGGACGTGAGACAAGTGGAGAGCGGGGGGCTGCGGTCTGCTCCCCGGTTCACCACGGATGAGGAAGGCGCACAGATGAACCAGACAGGTGTCAACGGGGCCGGAGAGCGCACGCTGCGGGAGGTGCACGCGCTGGTCGTCCAGGCGGAGGCGGAGC
The DNA here is from genome assembly GCF_052073805.1 of Ornithinimicrobium panacihumi. Taxonomy (NCBI): domain Bacteria; kingdom Bacillati; phylum Actinomycetota; class Actinomycetes; order Micrococcales; family Ornithinimicrobiaceae; genus Ornithinimicrobium; species Ornithinimicrobium panacihumi. The sequence goes on from NZ_JBQGWG010000007.1 coordinate 29,117, forward strand.
TGGCCGGGCAGTTGGACGACGCTGCGGCGTGGGCATTGGGGGACCTGGTGCCGCTGCAGGGCGAGATCTGCCTGCTTCTCCCCTCAGACACGATCTACCCCGCCGCGCCCGTCAAAACCGGGGCGGATCCCGTGCGGTTGCTGGACCAGGCCGTGGAAGTGATGGTCAGCCGATCCCTCAGCCACTACCCGGCAGGGGCTCATGTGGTCCTGGGCAGGATCATCGACGCGGCCCGCAACATGGCCCGCTATCGCGGCGACACCTACCCGCTCGATGTCTCCCATGCCTGACCTCAAGGAGCAGATGGGCGAGGCCCGAATGAGGGCCCTACACGCACTGAGAGTGGCCCCTGACCACAGCGCGTGGGTCATGGCGTCCACCCTGCCCGACGTGGTGGCCGGCGTTGCCGTCGTCTGGCAGGAACTGCCCGCTGAGCCGGACTGGGGAGGGGCCCGCCGCGGGGGCGGTCCTGTGGCCTCCGACGAGCTGAGCCGCGTGGTGGAGCAGTCCCAGCTCCTGACGGCACTGGCCGGGGATCGGCCCCGGTGGGAGCAGGAGCATCCACGAGTCGTCCCTCACGCAGGGCAACCTGGTGAGGATGGCGTGGGGCTGCTGCCCGTGGTGAACGTGCTGTGCGAGATGCAAGGGGGCGGGTCTCGCAGCACTGATCCCGTGGAGGACCGGGTGGCGCTGATGGAGATCCTCCACCACTGCGCCCACGCGGCGAACGTCGCGATCGGCTCACGGGTAAGCGAACTGACGCACTCCAGTTCCTCGCCGGAGCAGCGGGAGGAGCTGCTGCGGTACCTGCGCGTCAGCACCCTCGTCGAGGAGGTGGCCGGGTCCTACGGCCGCCGGGCCCGGCCTGATGAGCTCGGCGGCCCTCACAAGGAACCCACCGACGACGCGCAGAACCTCGGTGCCTTCCTGTCCAGGCTCGACGTGCTCACCCAGCGGCACCTCGCCGGCGCCGACCGGGCCTCAGACCTGGCCCAGGTCGCAGGTCCACAGGCGACCATCTATGCGGGGTCCAGGGTCATCCTGGCGGCCGGCATGGAGGCGGGGATCGTTCCGACAAATGAGCATCTCCTACGGCGCGTCGACGAGGCCCGGGATACCTGGATGACCTCTCGTGGACTGTGGCTGCAGATGACCCCGCGCTCCGACCAGCGGCCGCACCCGGAGCTGTGGGCCAGCCAGCGCCAGGTGGTCCAGGCCCTACGCGACACACTCACCCCCACGGGCCGGGCCGAGCGGGCCCAGACGATCGCGCGGCGCGCAGACCTGGGTCAGCTGACCGAGGTCGTTCACCAGCACCTGGCCACCGTGCCGTTGCACGCCCAGCTGCTGCGTGAGGCCGCCCTGGACCCGCAGATGCGCTACAGCGCCAGGGGCATCGACGCTCTAGTCACCACCCTTCAACGCCAGATCGAGGAGCGTACCGGCGTGGGCCAAGGTTATGGGCTCTCTGACCTGGGTCGGGCGCCCGTCGCGCTTCGTTCCCGCCGCGACGCACCCTCCCCCCTGCCGGACTTCGTACGCCCAGAGCTCGAGAAACGCGCGGGCGAACTGGTCCACACTTCCACGGCGGCCTACGTGGCCAGCGGGCAGTCCTGGACCCAACGGACGGTGGGCCTACCACGGGAAGCGACCTACTCTCACGCTCCCCGCACTCCTGCTCCTGCCCAGCCGAGACCGACCGCGCTGCCGCGCTGAACACGCCTGTGGATAATCCGGCTAACCGTCGTGGTGAGCCACCTAGGGTGGATCGCATGAGCACTGGCCGAGATCACGGGGGCCGGGAGGCAGGCCTTCTTCACCGCTCCAAGCAGCGGGAAGCGTCGGTTCTCCTCCGCATGTCGAGAGACGAACGGGACGAGTTGCGACGCAAGGCTGCAGAGCAGGGACTGACCCTCCAGGACTACATGCAGGCGGTCCTCTTCAACCGTGACCCTGCCCCTCTGCCCGCCGGCCGCCCGAAAGGGCGGCGGACAACCCGACCACAGGTGACAGCACAGGAAGGCAGTTCTTAGCGGAGCTTTCGGTGACTCACGATGGGTGGAACTGGGCCGTTCTCGCTAGTGACCGCTGACCCGCTCCACGGTGGACAATCCGCGGGCGGAAGCGTCATCAACGGAGTCGTGTTGATCGCCAAGGTCAAGGGGCGGCTGCCAGCCCGACTCACCCGCGACGCATGCCCACTACCGCCTCATCGACCACCTTGACGATTAGGGCCACGGCCGCCGTGCACCTGGGCCGGCGCATGAGGAAGGATCCTGTGTCCACCGCTTCCCCCAAGAGGCGTGCACCCGGATCTGGTTACGCGCGTCGCTGAGCAGCTCAAACGAGGCTAGACGCGCCGACACCGCACCGAGCTCTTGGGGCGCTCACCAGCCACCGGGCCGCCGCCCGCACTGTCGTCTTCGTTCCCGCGGCGCCGACCAACGAGCATGACTTGACCGATACACGTTCGCGAGGATCAACCGGTCGGGATGGGGCGCATGAGCCGGTCGACGTCTGCCGGGCGAACTCGAATCAGTCGTGGCCCGTTCCGGAAGGCTTCGAGGCTTCCGTCTGCGATGCGGCGTCTCAAGGTGCTCACGCTGAGGCCGGTCCGTTCGGATGCCTGGGTGAGCGATTCGTAGATGGGACGTGGATTCGTGTAGGTAGTCATACTCACCAAAGGGGCATATGAACGTCAGGGGTTCACGTTGTCCGCGGATGGTTCGGTCCTGGGGGGGCGGGGGAGGGGAAGGCGGCGAGCTGGTGGTAGTGGTCAGCGGGGAGTGCCGGGGAGTGGACAGACTGGTGGGGAATCCCCCCCAAAGAGCCGACCTCGCGTTGATTCCAACCCACGCCGAGTGGCCCGCCCCCGTGGAGAGAGCGAGCGGATCGCGAACCTCGAGCTGGCCGTGCACTGCTCTGCCGGAGGCGGCCCGTGCCGGTTCAGAGGCCTGGAGGTCAATCACCGGGGCGTCATCGTTTTGGTCTCGCGGCTGAGGCCGTGTCCAGCGCCGCGTCGAGCTGCAGGTGTCAGCCGATGGACCACCCCCAGCGCACTGTGTGGGTGGCAAGACACGACGGGGACGAAGGCATGCAGCCAGAACGCCTGGGCTCGACGCCCTTTCCGGGCGGAGCAATCGCCGCTACGATAGGTCTCACGTCAGCACCTTCATTGCTGTCGTCCGACCCCCGGAGGTTGCCGCCTCGCGGGGGTCAACGCTGTTCGAGCCCGTCCCCGTTATGCCCCAGTTATGCCCGGGAAACAAAGAAAGAACCGGCTCTGACTGCGTTTCCGCAGGTCAGAGCCGGTTCTGGAAGAGTCGGGGTGACAGGATTTGAACCTGCGACCTCGTCGTCCCGAACGACGCGCGCTACCAAGCTGCGCCACACCCCGTGGCTCGCCGGCGAGGCTCCCGAAAGTGCCTGGCACAGCGTCCGCAAGGATAACCCACAGATGGCGCCCGGCTAAATCCGTATCGGCTGTCACCGGTGCCGCGTAGGTTGAGCCCCATGGGACAGATGGATGTGCAGGGCTTCCTCCGGACCTTCCGCGAGGTGTCCGAGCTGGCGCAGCGGTCCGCGGTCGAGGGCGAGGGGGAGCCCTTCGCGGAGGCGCTGTCCGGCCACCTCGGGCGCCCGGCGCGCGAGCTGGCCGTGGTCACCGAGGAGGTCATGCCGCACCGGTTCGCGGACTGGGACGTCGCCCTCTCCCTGCTCGCCGGTCGCGATCCCGACGCGCGCGAGCTGGGCATCGGCGGGGGAGACATGCGCTACCACCAGACGCTGCCGGACTTCATCAGCGGCGTCCACCTGCGCCTGCCCGTCGGGCAGGCCGACTACGTCTCGGTGCCGGTGGGGCCCGACGCGCGTCGTCGGGCCATGGGTTTCGGCATGCGCCTGTTCAGCTATGCCGACCAGCCGGTCGGCGTCTTCGCCCGCCGGGCGAACCCCCGCTACGGCCAGGACAAGGGCACCTTCGAGGTCATCAGCCCCGACGACGAGGTGTCCTCGGCGCTGCTCGCCGAGGCGCGGGACCTCGCGGTCGAGCACAGCGTGCTGCGCGGCCAGGTCGTCTCCTTCGAATCCTCCGGCTACGGGCCCGAGTCCTCCGGGATGACCTTCCTGCCGCGGCCCGACGTCACGGGCGAGCAGGTCATCCTCCCGGAGCGCTCCCTCGAGCGGATCGTGGCCCACGTCAGCGGCATCGCCGAGCACGCCCAGGTCCTGCGCCGGCACGGGCAGCACCTCAAGCGGGGGCTGCTGCTCTACGGCCCGCCCGGCACCGGCAAGACGCACACCGTCCGCCACCTCATCAGCCGCAACCCCGACCACACCGTGGTGGTGCTCGCGGGGGAGTCCCTGGCCTATGTCTCGCTGGCCGCGAGCCTGGCGCGGGCGCTGCAGCCGGCGATCGTGGTGCTGGAGGACTGCGACCTCGTGGCCGAGGACCGCAGCATGGGCCCGTCGGGACGGCCCTTGCTCTTCGAGGTCCTCGACGCGATGGACGGCCTCGACGCAGATGCCGACGTCACCTTCCTGCTCACCACCAACCGGGCCCAGGCGCTGGAGCGGGCCCTCGTCCAACGGCCCGGCAGGGTCGACCTGGCGGTGGAGGTGCCGCTGCCGGACGAGGACGGACGGCGCCGGCTGCTCGACCTCTACCGCGGTGACGTCGACTACGGCCAGGAGGTCCTCGCCGAGGCGGCCCGCAGGTCGGCGGGGATGACCGCCTCCTTCATGAAGGAGCTGATGCGGCGCGCGGTGCTCGAGGCCGCCGTCGCGGGCCAGGAGCCGGCCGACGACCACCTCGCCGCCGCGCTTGAGGGGCTCCTCGACGGTCAGGAGGAGCTCACCAGGGTGCTGCTCGGCAACGCCCGTGAGGATTTCGCCGGACCGGACGGGCCGGACGGGCCCGGCGGTCCCACCGGCTGGGCGGAGTCGGGCGGGTGCGGCGACCCCTTCGCCTGAGCCGGAGGGTCAGTCCGCGGGGCGCAGCGTGAGCAGCGTCGCCTCAGGCCGGCACCAGAAGCGGAAGGGCGTGTAGGGATTGCCGCCCAGGCCCGCCGAGACGTGCAGCCAGGCGGCACCTGCGGGGGTGGCCGACGACGGCGCGGACCCGGCGCCCGGCCACCAGCGCGACAGCCCCGCCACCCGCCCGGTGTCCAGGTCGCAGTTGGTGACGAGGGCGCCATATCCGGGGATCTGCAGCTGCCCGCCGTGGGTGTGCCCCGCCATCAGCAGCCGGGCCCCGTCCGCGGCCATGGCGTCGAGCACCCGCTGGTACGGGGCGTGCGTCACCCCGATCGTCAGCGCAGCGTCCGGTGCGGCGGGCGCGGAGACCGAGGCGTAGTCGTCGTAGTGCAGGTGGGGGTCGTCCACGCCGACCAGCTCCAGCGGCACGCCGGCGACCTCCAGGCGTGCACGCGCGTTGGTCAGGTCGACCCACCCGCGCGAGGTGAAGCCGGAGACCAGCTGGCGCGTGGGCAGTCGGGTCGGGTCGGCGTCCAGGTCCTCCGCGTCGTCGGGGTGGTTGTCGATCCCCGGCCGCTCGTGGCTGTCGTCCAGGTAGCGCAGCGGGTTCTTGGCCTTGGGGGCGAAGTAGTCGTTGGATCCCAGCACGAAGGCCCCCGGCACGTCCAGGAGCCGGTCATAGGTCTCCAGCACCGCCGGGACCGCGTCGTGGGAGGCGAGGTTGTCGCCGGTGTGGATCACCAGGTCGGGGGCCAGCGCGGCGAGGCCGGCGACCCAGTCCCGCTTCATCCGCTGCCGTGGCACCAGGTGCAGGTCGGACAGGTGCAGGACCCGCAGCGGACGGGTGCCGGGCGGCAGGCACGGCACGTCCACCCGGCGCAGCGCGAACATCCGCGGCTCCACGACGGTGGCGTAGGCGGCGGCCCCCAGCCCCACGCCGCCGGTGACGAGCGCGAGCGGGCGGAGCGAACCCCATACCGAAGCATCCATCCCCCGATCCTCGCAGGTCCGGGGCCCACGAAAAACTCGGGAGGTCTGCGGGCGGCCGGGTGAGAGAATGGTGCCCATGACGACCTCCACCGGACTCAAGGCGACCCTCCAGCACGACCTGACCGAGGCCATGCGGGCCCGCGACAAGGTGCGCTCCGGCAGCCTCCGGATGGCGCTGACCGCGATCGCCAACGAGGAGGTCGCCGGCAAGGAGCACCGCGAGCTGTCCGAGGACGAGGTCCTCAAGGTGGTCGCCAAGGAGGCCAAGAAGCGCCGTGAGGCGGCCGAGGCCTACACCGCCGCCGACCGGCCCGAGCTCGCCGCCCAGGAGGAGGCCGAGCTGGCCGTCCTGGAGACCTACCTGCCCGCCCAGCTCGACGACGCCGAGCTGGACCGGATGGCCGTCGAGGCGGTGGCCGAGCTCGGGGTCAGCGGCATGGCCGGTATGGGGCAGGTCATGAAGGTGCTCACGCCCCGGGTCGCGGGCCGCGCCGAGGGCGGTCGTGTGGCCGCGGCCGTGCGCGCCGCCCTGACCTCCTGAGCCCACCCGGCCACCCCCCCTGCAGGGCACTGCAGACACCATCGCGCCCCGGTCCTGACGGACCGGGGCGCGCTGGTCTACTCATCCTCGCCGGGCGGCTCCGGCGGGCTCGGCCGGCCGGGTGGGTTCGGCGGGTTGGGGGGTCCGGGCTCATCCGGCGGGTCCGTCGGGGTGGGCGACGGCGTCGGTGTGGGCGAGGGGGACGGTGACGGGGACGCCGTGGGAGAGGGCGACTCCTCCTCGTCGTCGTCATCCTCCGGCGGTGCGCTCGGCCTGCTGGTGGGGGCCGGCTGGGCGGGCGCCGCGATCCCGGTCGAGACGTGCAGGACCACGGGGGTCTCGGTGCGGATGGAGCTGCCCACGCCCGGGGTGGTGTAGAGGACCGTGCCGGCCGCCTGGCTCGAGGCGGTCCGCTGGATGCTCGCGGTCAGCCCCGAGTCGCGCAGCTTCTCCTGAGCGTCGGCCTCCTGCATCCCGATGACGTCGGGGATGACCACGCGCTTGCCGTTGAGGATCTCCTCGGAGGGCTTGTCCCAGTCCTCGACGGGCAGGTCCTGGTGGGCCCAGTCCATGAACCGCTTCCAGGTCGGGGCCGCGATCGAGGAGCCGAACAGCGGTCCCTCGATGAACTGGTCACCCACGGTGATGTCCACCAGGTCGCCGTCGTAGGGCCGGGAGTTGCCGATGCGGCCACCGACGAAGACCGCGGTCGACAGCTGCGGGGTGAAGCCGGCGAACCAGGTGTGGGTCGAGTTGTCGTTGGTGCCGGTCTTGCCGGCCGCAGGACGCTCGCCGTCGAGGATCGCGCGCCAGCCCGAGCCCTTCATGTCGATGACGCCCTTGAGCAGCTCGACGGTGCCCAGCGCCACGTCCTCGTCGATGACCCGCTCGCAGCCGGGCAGGTCCAGCGGGATCTCGTTGCCGTTGGAGTCGGTGATCTTGGTGACCGGGACCGGCTCGCAGTAGATGCCGCCGCTGGCGAAGGCGGCGTAGGAGGCCGCGACGGTCAGCGGCGAGCCGTAGTCGGAGCCCAGGACGATGGAGGGCGGGAAGGCGTCCGGCTCGGAGCCGTCGCCCTGGTGCATCCCCATCTTCATCATGGTCTCGCGGATGTCGCAGGTGCCCACCTGGGAGGCCAGCGTGGCGAAGGCCGTGTTGACCGACAGGCCGGCCGCCGTGCGCATCGTGATCTCGGGGTCGTGGTTCTTGTCCTCGGCGTTGCGGACCGTCCAGTAGTCGGTGCCGATGGTGCACCCCTCCTGGAAGTCCTCCTGCTTGAAGACGCCGACCGGGTGGGTCTGGCCGTTGGCCGGCATCGGCTGACGGTCCTCGGGGTTGTCCAACCAGACGCCGTTGGAGTCGGCCAGCCCGGGCTCCTCGATCTTGAGCTTGCCCTCGACCGGGACGCCCTTCTCGAGGGCCTCGACCAGGGTGTAGGCCTTGGCGACCGAGCCGATCTGCATCCCACCGGGCCCGCCGTAGCGGGTGTCGACGTTCCAGTTGACCGAGGTGCTCTTGATCTTGTCGCCGGACTCGTCGAAGGAGTACTTGCTCGACTGGTGGAAGGCCAGGACCTTGCCGGTGCCGGGCTCGACGACCGAGGCGGCCGAGCCGAGGTAGTAGTCGTTCTCGGGCGTCGCCTCGCGCAGCATCTTGCGCAGCTCGCTGGACATCTTCACGTCCAGCGTCGTGTGCACCGTCAGGCCCTTGGTGTAGAGGGCCTCGCGCCGCTCGTCCGGGGTGTCGCCCAGGGCGGGCTGCTGCAGGAGCCAGGCGGTGACGTAGTCGCAGAAGTAGGGGTTGCGGGAGTTGAGGCACGAGCGCTGGCTGTCGCGGATGTTGCCCTCGAGCAGCTCGGGGACCGAGATCTCCTTGGCCTCGTCGTACTCCTTCTCGGTGATCATCTCCAGCTCGAGCATCTTGGACAGCACCAGGTTGCGGCGCTGCTCGGCGGCCTCGGGGTTGGCGACCGGGTTGGTGTTGCTGGGGTTGCGCACGATGCCGGCGAGCGTGGCGGCCTGGGAGATCGTCAGGTCCTTGGCCTTGGTGTTGAAGTAGTGACGGGCCGCGGCCTCCACGCCGTAGGAGTGGTCGCCGTAGAAGGCCAGGTTGAGGTAGCCGACGAGGATCTCGTCCTTGGTCAGGCGCTCCTCGAGGGTGACCGCATACTTCAGCTCGCGCAGCTTGCGGATGTAGCCCTCGGTGCCGGACCGGGCCTGGGCGGCCTGGTAGCCCTCCATGTCGCCCTTCTTGCGGGCCTCCTCCATGAGGGCGAGCTTGATGTACTGCTGGGTCAGGGTCGAGGCGCCCTGGGTGGTGTCGCTGGTGGTGTTGCTGACCACGGCGCGGGCCAGGCCCTGCAGGTCCATGCCGCCGTGGTCGAAGAAGCGCTCGTCCTCGATCGCGACCTGCGCGTCCTTCATGTGCTGGGAGATGTCCTTGCTCTCCACGATGATGCGGTTCTGGTCGGCCGGGGTCGCCAGGACGCTGCCGTTGGCGGCCAGGATCCGCGACTGCTGGTCGAGCGGGTTCTGCTCGAGGTCACCGGGCAGGCGGTCGAACATGCCGACCCCTTCCCGGGCGGCGAAGCCGGCGGCCCCGACCATCGGCGCCATCAGACCGGCGCCGATGATCCCCATCAGCAGCGAGACCGCCAGGAAGACCCCGAGCAGGGAGGTCACCTTCGCGGCCGTGAGAGCAGAACGCATAGGTCTACGGTACGGGAGTTTCCTGAGGATTCCCGGTTATCCGCGGTCTGCCGCCACCCCCAGGAGCCGCCGCAGCCGGTCGGTGAGGAGCCCGTAGGCGTCCGACCCGGGGTCGATGAGGGCGAAGTGCCCCGTGCCCTCGAGCACCTCCAGACGGTCTCGGCCGGGGGTTGCGCAGGTCGCCCACCAGGACTCCGCGACGTCCAGCGGCACCTGCTCGTCCTCGGTCCCGTGCACCACGACCACGGGGTATGGGGCGGCTCCCCTCAGCCTCGGGTCCGCGGCCGCGTAGGCCTCGGGAAGCTCTGCCGGACGGCCGCCCATCAGGTCGACGGCCGCGCCGTCGTCGAGACCGAGCTCGGCCACCATGGTCAGGTCGAGGCAGCCCGCCAGGCTGACCGCGCCGCGCACGCCTCCGGCCTCGGGCTCCTGCAGCAGCCACACCGCCAGGTGGCCCCCGGCCGAGTGGCCCACCAGGGCGAGCGGTGCGGCCCCGGCCTCCCGACGCACCGCCGCGAGGGCTTCGGCCACGTCGCGGAAGGTGCCCGGCCACCCGCCCCCGGGCATCCCGGAGCGCACGTACTCCGGGAGAGCGACCGCATACCCCTCCTCAGCGAGCGCGTGCGCCAGCGGGCGCAGGTGGGAGCGGTCCCAGAGGCCGCGCCAGAAGCCGCCGTGCACGAGGAGGACCCAGGCCGTCGCGGTGGCGGGGTCCCCGAAGAGCTCGTAGACCTGGTCCGGCCCCGGGCCGTAGCGCCGCGTCGGGGCGGGCGGCAGGGCGGGGTGGTCGAGGATGGCCCGATCGGGGCGCCTGTGGTCGGGTCGGGCACGGTCGGCCATGGTCGCTCACCTCCGGGGCCAGTATCGTCGGGGCCATGACGACTCAACAGTGGGAGTACGCCACCGTCCCCCTCATCATCCACGCGACCAAGCAGATCCTCGACCAGTGGGGCGAGGACGGCTGGGAGCTGGTCCAGGTCGTGCCCGGCCCGGACGGCACCAACCTCGTCGCCTATCTCAAGCGCCCGAAGAACTGAAGGAGACAGCCACCATGACGCAGAGCACCGTCGAGCAGCGCCTGGCCGAGCTGGGCCACACCGTCCCCGAGCTGGCCGCCCCGGCAGGCGCCTACGTGCCGGCCCTGCAGCACGGCGACCTTGTCTACACCTCCGGGCAGCTGCCCTTCGTCGACGGCGCGCTGCCGGCGACCGGCAAGGTGGGTGAGGGCGAGGGCCTGGTCGACCCCGAGGAGGCCAAGCGCCTCGCGGGCCTGTGCGCCCTCAACGCGATCGCGGCGGTGAAGTCCGTCGTCGGCGACCTCGACCGGGTCGTGCGCGTGGTCAAGGTCGTGGGCTTCGTCTCCAGCGACCCGGCGTTCACCGGTCAGCCCGGCGTCATCAACGGCGCCTCGGAGCTGCTGGGTGCAGCCTTCGGCGAGGCGGGCGTGCACGCCCGGTCAGCCGTGGGTGTGGCGACCCTGCCGATGGACACCCCGGTCGAGGTGGAGATCACCGTCGCCGTCCGCGACTGACGACGACCGAAGACGAGCGAAGGTGCCGTGATGAGCAGCTGGCGGGACTTCCCGATGCCGGAGCTCCTCGTGAGCTCGGCCCGGGGCTGGCTCGGGACGCCGGAGGCAGAGCGGACAGCGGCGGCGCCCAAGCCGTCGAGCACCGTCATGCTGCTCCGGGAGGCGTCGTCGGGGGAGGGCGTGGAGGTCTTCGTCCTCCGGCGTGCCTCGAGCATGCCGTTCGCGCCGGGGATGATCGCCTTCCCCGGGGGAGGCGTCGACGCCCGTGACGCCGACCCGGACGTCCCCTGGGCAGGGCCCTCCCCGCAGGAATGGGCGGGGCGGCTCGGCACCGAGGAGGCCGTGGCCCGTGAGCTGGTGATCGCCGCCGCGCGCGAGGTCTTCGAGGAGTGCGGTGTGCTGCTGGCCGGGCCGGACGCCGGGTCGGTCGCGGCCGACCTCACCGACCTCTCCTGGGGTCGGGAGCGGGCTGCGCTGCTGGACCGGCGCCAGAGCTTCGGCGAGATGCTCACCCGGCTCGACCTCGTGCTGCGCACCGACCTGCTCGCGCTGCGGGCGCACTGGACCACGCCGCTGTGCGAGCCGCGACGCTACGACACCCGCTTCTTCGCCGCCCGGATGCCGCAGGGCCAGGTCGCCGACGACCTGTCCTCGGAGGCCGAGCGGGTCGAGTGGGCCACGCCCCAGGCGCTGCTCCGGGCAGACGAGGAAGGGCGGGAGATCCTGCTGCCGCCGACCCGGGTCATGGTCGAGCAGCTGGCCCTGGTGGGCGACCTCGACGCCTGGCTGGACCGCGCGTCCGAGGTCCGGCGCGTGATGCCGTGGCCGGTCGAGCACTCCGACCGGCTGTGGATGCGCGCCCCGCTGGACGCGGACGGCAACGGACTGCGGGCGGGGGTGACCACGTGAAGGGCATGGCTCCGGCCGATCCCACCTGGGCCGGCGGGTCGTGGGGCGAGCGCGCCACCGCGATCCTGTGCCCCAATCCCTCGCCGATGACGCTGGAAGGGACCAACACCTGGGTGCTCGCCGAGCCCGGCAGCTCCGAGGTGATCGTGGTCGACCCCGGCCCCCTGCACGAGGAGCACCTCGCCTCGGTGCTCCATCACGTGGCGGGCCGGGACGCGCGGGTCGCCCTGACCCTGCTCACCCACGGGCACGACGACCACGCCGAGTCGGCGCCCCGCTGGGCCGAGCTGACCGGCGCGCCGGTCCGGGCGGTCGGACGTGGCCACGACGATCTGGCGGCCGGTGAGACCGTGCGCGTGGGAGGGCTGGAGGTCCTGGTCGTGCCCACGCCGGGGCACACGGCCGACTCGGTCTCCTTCCTCCTCCCCGCCGAGCAGGTGCTGCTGACCGGTGACACGGTCCTGGGCAGGGGCACCACGGTGGTCGCCTACCCGGACGGTGACCTCACCTCATACCTGGAGTCCCTCGAGACGTTGCGTCGGCTGACACGATCGGGCGAGGCGACCAGCATCGCCCCGGGCCACGGACCGGTCGTCCCTGACGCGACGGGGACCGTGGAGTACTACCTCGCCCACCGTTTCGAGCGGCTTGAGCAGGTGCGTTCCGCCGTCGCCTCGCTGCGGGCGGGAGGCGGGCACGCGCCGGACGGCACGGGCGCAGCTGGCGCGGCCGACCGTGGGGACCTGGCCGATCAAGTGGTGGCGACGGTCTACGCCGACGTGCCTCGCGCGGTGTGGCCGGCAGCACGTTTGTCTGTACTGGCGCAGCTGGACTATCTCGGCGAGCTGTAGCCGACCCGGATCGCCGGCCCGACCGCCGTCGGCGGTGCCGCTCAGCGCGGGCTCAGCGCGCGCGACGGCGCAGGCGGTGCAGGTCCAGCAGGGTCACCGACTTGGCGCCGAGCGTGATCCAGCCCCGGTGCGCGAAGTCCGCCAGCGCCTTGTTGACCGTCTCGCGGCTCGCGCCGACGAGCTGGGCCAGCTCCTCCTGGGTGAGGTCGTGCGCGACGAGCATCCCCAGGTCGGTGCGGCGACCGAAGCGGTCGGACAGGTCCAGCAGAGCCTTGGCGACCCGACCGGGCACGTCGGTGAAGACCAGGTCCGAGAGGCCCTCGTTGGTGCGCCGGAGGCGGTGGGCCAGGCCCGCGAGCATCTGCATCGCCACCTCGGGGTGATCGGCGAGGAAGACCCGCAGCGCGTCGTTGCCCAGGGAGATGAACTCGGTGTCGGAGACGACATAGGCCGTGGTGAGCCGGGGACCGGGGTCGAAGAGGCTGAGCTCACCGAACATCTCCCCCGGTCCGAGCACCGACAGCAGGTTCTCGCGCCCGTCCCCCGAGGTCCGGGCCAGCTTCACCTTGCCGGCGAGGATCACGTAGAGGGAGTCCCCGGGCTCGCCCTCGCGGAAGACGACCTCACCCCTGGCGAGCCTGCGCGGCGTCATGGACGCCCGCAGCCGCTCGGCGGTCGCGTCGTCGAGAGCCGAGAACAGTGGCGCCTTCATCACAATCTGACCGTCCACGGCCACATCCTCGCACGTCGGGCCTCCCGGGGCGGGGAAGGGTGTGTCTTTCATCACGTCTAGTCTGGGACGGTGAGCAGCACCATGGCCGACGGAGCGGGCGAGGTCGACGAGAGCAGGCTGGCGCTGGTGCGCCGCGCGCGTCGGATGTACCGCCTGCTCGGTGAGCGCTATCCCGACGCCCACTGCGAGCTCGACTTCGAGGATCCTTTCCAGCTGCTCGTGGCGACGGTGCTCTCGGCGCAGACGACCGACGTGCGGGTCAACGGCGTCACGCCCACGCTCTTCGCCCGCTACCCGGACGCCCGTGCGCTCGCAGCCGCCGACCGGGTCGAGGTCGAGACGATCGTCCAGCCGACCGGCTTCTTCCGGGCCAAGACCGACAGCCTGCTCAAGCTCGGGGCGGCGCTGGTGGAGACCTTCGACGGCCAGGTGCCGCGGCGGTTGAAGGACCTGGTCACCCTGCCGGGCGTGGGCCGCAAGACCGCCAACGTCGTGCTGGGCAACGCCTTCGGCGTCCCGGGGATCACCGTCGACACCCACTTCGGCCGCCTCGTCCGGCGCTTCGGCTGGACGCAGGAGGAGGACCCCGTCAAGGTCGAGCACGCCGTGGGCGAGCTGTTCCCCCGCAAGGACTGGACCCAGCTCTCGCACGTGCTGATCTTCCACGGCCGCCGCACCTGCCACGCCCGGCGCCCGGCGTGCGGCGTCTGCCCGGTGGCGCGCCTGTGTCCCTCCTACGGGGAGGGTGAGACCGACCCGGTCAAGGCGGAGAAGCTGCTGCGCACCGGGCCGCGCGCGTGAGAGCGGTCGGCGGGTGACCGCATACCAGCCTCCGGCGTGGTTGACCGGCTTCGCCGAGCGCGTGCCGGGGATCCCGGGGGAGACCTTCAGCCGCTTCCTCCCGCCGCCGGGCGGGGGCCGTCGCTCATCGGCGGTGCTCGTGCTCTTCGCCCCGGGGTGGGAGGAGCCGGAGGACACCACCGTGGTCATCACCGAGCGGGCGCACTCGATGCGCTCGCACGCCGGGCAGCCGGCCTTCCCGGGCGGGGGCACCGAAGAGGGCGACCTGGACGCGGAGGCGACGGCGCTGCGCGAGGCCTGGGAGGAGATAGGGCTGGACCCGGGCGGGGTGGACGTGCTGACCGAGCTGCCGACGTTGCACATCCCGGTCAGCGGCTATGACGTCACGCCGGTGCTGGCCTGGTGGCGCGAGCCGGAGCCGGGGCAGCTCTACGCCAAGGATCGGCGGGAGGTGGAGCGGGTGGTGCAGCCGAGCGTCGCCTCGCTCATCGACCCGAGTCGGAGGTTCCAGGTGCACCACCCCAGTGGGTTCGTCGGTCCCGCCTGGGACGTCGAGGGCCTGCTGGTATGGGGTTTCACCGCCGGGATCCTGGACCGCGTCCTCGACCTGGCCGGGCTGGCGCCGGGGTGGGACCGCTCGGCCCTGCGCGACCTGCCTGAGGCGCAGCTGCGGAGGGGGCCGAGACCATAGGTTTCGCCCCCTACGGGTTTGCTCGCTCACAGCGAGCAAACCCGTAGGGGGGCGATGGGGCGGGGGTCAGCGGGTACCGGGCTCCAGCGCCGCGGTCGTCGTGCCCGCCTCGGGGAGCGTGCCGGGCACGCGCTCGCCACGGAGCGTGGCAGGCGCCTGCTTGAGCGTCTCGACCGTCTTCTGGGCGTGCTCGATCGTCTTCTCCGGCTTGCCCTTGACCTGGGTGACCTGCTTCTTGCCGATGAGGGCGAGGACGCCGGCGACCACGAAGAGGAGGGCGGCCATGATCAGCAGGCCGGCCCACCAGGGCAGCCAGATCGCGATCACGGCGGCGAGACCGAGGAAGAGCAGCCCGAGCCCGTAGAGACCGAAGAGCGCCGCGCCCGCGAACATGCCGGCACCCTTGCCTGCGTGCTGGACGTCCTGCTTGATCTCGGCCTTGGCGAGTTCGATCTCTCCGCGCATGATCTGCGACAGGTCGGTCGACACGTCGCTGACGAGCTGACCGATGCTGCGGGGGCCCGTGGTGCCCACGAGGTGGGACGGTTTGCCTGGCTCAACAGGATGGCTCATGACGGCGATGCTATCTCGCGACCTGCGACGGCGCAGATCGGACAGCGCGGCGTCGTCAGTCATGGAGGGGGCCAAGGATGCTCTGCAGCCCGAGTCCGGGGTTCTGGGTCTGGTGTCCGCCCGGCACCCCCTGTACGTGCCGGGCGGACACCCTTCGACTCCCGGTCCCGTGACAGCCGGTGGGGCACTCCCCGAAGGGGGCCGCCTCGTCGATGCACCCATCGTCTCACCGGCGACGTGCCAGGGATAGGCCGATTTGGTCAAGGTTTGTTAAAGACTTCTGGGTAACCGGCCTCCCTGGCGCAGAGGGCGTCCCGCCGCACCTCGTTGGGCAGTTCGAGCGGCCCCTCTAGAGTGGCCCGGTGACAGCCATCAGCCATGCTCTTGCCCAGCTCCAGGCGCTGCCCGGGGTCGAGGAGGGTGTCGCGACCGCACGGGAGGCCTGCACGGGTCTGCGATGGCACGAGGGGTTGCGTCGGCGCACCCCGGAGGCGGCGGCGGAGTCGAGGGTCCGGGGCGCCGCTGCCAGCGCCATGCTCGAGGGTGCGGAGCCGGCCGGGTCCGAGGGTTCGGTGGACCTGGTCCGTGACCTCATGCGCGGTGCGATGCCCTGGTCGGCGCGGCAGGAGGACCCGGTGTGGCGTGTCCTCGCCGGAGCTGTCCGTGTCACGGCCGCGACGGAGGGGATCGGCCCGGTGCAGCTGAAGGCACCGGCCCAGGTGCTGGCCGCGCTGCATTCCTTCGCCGCCCGCGAGCTCATCCCGGCCGAGCAGCTGGGGAGGCCTCGCACCGGGGGCGAGGACTGTCGGGAGTGGGTCGAGCTCGGCGAGGCCCCCAGCCCCGCGGGCGCCACGGCTCGCCTCCAGCAGGTCCAGGACCTGATCCGGGTCGCTGCTGCGGGGTCCGCGCCGACGTTGATCGTCGCGGCCGTGGCCCATGCGGAACTGGTCGTGGCACGGCCGTTCGTCGCCGGCAACGCCCTGGTCGCCCGGGCGGTCGAGCGGGTCATCCTGCGTTCCGGCGGCCTGGACCCCACCGGGGTCGCGGTGCCCGAGGTCGGCCATGCCGATCGGGCCGGCACCGACTACCGGGGGGCGCTGGGTGCCTATGCCTCCGGGGGCCAGGAGGGGGTGCGGCTCTGGCTGCTGCACTGTGCCGAGGCGGTCCAGCGCGCCGCCGCCGAGGGGGTGCGGGTGGCCGATGCCGTGCGGGCCGGACGACTCCGCTGAGCCGGATCAGGACGCGTTTGCCTACGTCCGGTCGGACTTGGTCTGCTGCACTTGACCCCTCCCCGCCCGAGGGTGCATACTGATCAGTACGGCGCTCCTCGCAAGAGTTGCAGCGCGGGTGTATGGGACCATCCCCCCCTGGTCTCAGACACCGACGGCCCCGGCATCCCCCCCGCCGGGGCCGTCCCCTGTTTACGGGCTTCTTCTGACGTTGCCCACGTCGAGCCCCGTCTTCGTCCACATCGCGCACCTGTCGTTGTCGACACCTCGCTGTCCACACTTCTTTGTCCACATCCCGCGCGCGTGCCTCGGAGCTGTGCACACCTGAGGTGAGGACGCTTCCGCAGGGGGTCGGACACGATCAGGATCGTCGGGCATGAGCGACGAACTCGAGCAGGCTCTCGGGCCCCTGGCCCCGCTGCTGGCCAACCCCTCGGTGACCGATCTCATGGTCAACGGGGACGCCGGGGTGTGGGTCGACCGCGGTGAGGGGGCGGAGCGAGGCCGGGTGCAGCTCTCGGACCCGGCGACCGTGCGTCGCCTCGCCGTGCGGCTCGCGGCACTGGCCGGGCGACGGCTCGACGAGGCCTCGCCCTGGGTCGACGGACTGCTCCCGGGAGGGGTGCGGATGCACGCCCTGCTGCCGCCGCTGGTGTCGGGAGGGGCTCATGTGAGCCTGCGGATCCCGCGCGTGAGCTCGCAGTCCTTGGGCGATCTCGTCGGCCTGGGCATGCTCGACGGGCCCATGCTGCAGGTGCTGACCGAGGTGGTCGCACGACGGCTCTCCTTCGTCGTCACGGGAGGGACAGGATCGGGGAAGACGACCTTGCTGGCGGCCATGCTCGCCGAGGTTGCGCCGGCCGAACGCCTGGTGGTGGTCGAGGACGTGCGGGAGCTGATGGTGCGACATCCCCATGTGGTCCATCTGCAGGGCCGGGCCCCCAACGTGGAGGGGCGCGGTGAGGTCACGATGACGACCCTGG
Source organism: Ornithinimicrobium panacihumi (assembly GCF_052073805.1). NCBI lineage: Bacteria > Bacillati > Actinomycetota > Actinomycetes > Micrococcales > Ornithinimicrobiaceae > Ornithinimicrobium > Ornithinimicrobium panacihumi. Next base: position 46,631 of record NZ_JBQGWG010000007.1, read on the forward strand.
TCAGACAGTCCTTGCGGATGCGTCCCGACCGCGTCGTCGTGGGCGAGGTGCGTGGTGCCGAGGTGCGTGAGCTGCTGACCGCGCTCAACACCGGCCACGAGGGTGGGTGCGGCACCCTGCACGCCAACTCCGGGGCGGACGTCGTGCCGCGCTTCGAGGCGTTGGGTGCGTTGGCCGGGATGGAGCCGTCAGCGGTGCACGCCCAGCTCGCCAGCGCCATCGAGGTCGTCGTCCATCTGGCGCGATCGTCCGACGGCAGGAGGGAGGTGCGGGAGGTCTCGCTCCTGGGGCGGACCGAGGAGGGCCCGACCCGGGCGGAGGCGGCGCTGACGGGTCGGCCCGGGCGCTGGGAGCCCGGGCCGGCGTGGGAGAAGCTGTCCTCCCGGCTCGGCCTGGACCCTCGCTCCCGCATGCCTGAGGCGGGCAGCGGATGAGCGTGGTGCATGGCGTCCGGCCGGAGGGTGTCGCGTCCGGCCTGGAGCAGTGGGGCAGCTCCGGAGCGCTGCTGCCGACGCTGGCGGTGCTGGCTGCCCTGGCTGTGCTGGTCTGGCCCTCGCGAGCCTCCGGACGAGGTTCAGGGCAGGGCGTGGAGGAGCGGAGGGCCGTTCTGCGTGGTCCGACCGGAGGCAGGCGGGCGCGTGGGGGTGACGAGCGTGGTCCCCTGCGTCCTTTGCGTGGGGCCGGGGCCTGGTTGTTCGACCGATGGAGGCGGTCGGGCGACAGGTGGAGCGAGGAGGTCCGCATCCTGGATGGTCTGGCCGCCGGGCTGGAGGCCGGGCTGCCCACCGCACAGGCCTTGGCGGTCACCCTGGAGGCAGCGGCCTCGGGTGGCCGGAGGTCGTGGGAGTGGGAGCCCTTGGTGAGGGCGGCTCGCGAAGGTCAGGATCTGGCCACGGCTTGGGCCAGGGTGGGCCGGCGGACGGGGAGCCACGTGCTTGAGGGTGTCGCGCGGTCCTGGCGGGTGGCCGCCTCGACGGGCGCGCCGCTGGCCACTGCCGTCCGCAGCAGCGCCGCCTCCGCGAGGGAGCACCGGCGCCTGGCGCGAGCCATCCGCAGCGCCAGCGCTGGTGCCCGCGCCACGGTGCTGGTGCTCTCGCTGCTGCCCGTGGCGGGTGTCGCGATGGCGGCGCTCATCGGCATCGGGCCGATGGAGCTCTATGGAAGTCCCGTCTCGGCTGCCTCGGCCGCACTCGGGGTGGTGCTGCTGGGCGTGGGCCACCTGATCGTCCACCGGCTCGTCCGCCACGTCATGAAGGGGCTGGAGTGAGCGATCTGGCGACCGTGGTCGAGGCTCTGGCGCCGTTCCTGCTGGCCAGTCTCGCCGCCCTCGCGGTGCTGGCCTGGCCGGCGGACGTCCGGCCCTGGACCCCGCGGTCGAGAGCACCGAGCGCTGTCCGCGGATCGGCGGACGACGGGGCCCGCCAGGTCGCAGAGGCCATGGATCTGATGGCGCTGGCGCTGACCGGCGGTGGCTCGGTGGGTGCTGCAGCAGTCTCTGCCGGGGCCGTGCTGCCCGGCCAGTCGGGAGAGGAACTCGTTGCCGTGGGGCGAGCGATGGAGGGTGGGATCGACGCCACGGCGGCCTGGCAGGGTGTCGGGGAACGCTGGCTTCCGGCCCGACAGTGTCTGGAGCTGGCCGATCTGGCTGGCGTCCCTCCCGCAGAGGCGCTCAGTCGCGCCGCGGCCGACCTCCGGCGCGAGAGCCTCGCCGACGTGGAGGTCGCGGCGGCCAGGCTGGGGGTCGTCCTCGTCGTCCCGCTCGGCCTGGCCTTCCTCCCGGCATTCGTCCTGACCACGATCGTTCCGTTGGTCCTGACCCTGTTGGCCCAGCTCGCCGTCACCTGATCATGAGGCTCCGCCGATGAGCCTGCTCTCCAGGCGGGATCTGACTGGGCCAGGGTGGGGGCCAGGACGTGGAGGTGCCCGTTGGCCACCGGATCGCCTCCGGTGAAGGGGTCGGGGACATGGTCCGGGATCCAGCTGAGCCAGCCGGCCAGGGCCACCCTCGGTGGCACACCTAGTCGCATCCCGGCGCTTCTGAGTGCGGGAGTCGTCCACGCTGCCCGGTCGGGCTGCCAGATGCTCACCAGGTCGGCAAGGAGGCTTCGTGCGGTGTCCAGCTCGGGCTCGCGGCCGGCTGGACGTCCAGGAGAAAGAGTCCGCTCGAGGTGCGGGAGGACACGCCCACCTGGGCGTCAAGGCTCCAGTGGTCGTCGACTGACCCGGCGGTTGCCGATAGCCTCAGACCGAGGGTGGGAATGGGCTCGTTCGTGGTGTCGGTGCGGTTCCAGCCCTGCGCCAGGACCTCGTGCACGATCTCGGGGTCCGTCAACGGGGTGCGCGTCTTCACGGCCTTCCAGGGGGCCGGGACATCCAAGGCCCCATCGATGGCGCGCATGCTGTGCCAGTCCGACCCGTCTCGGCCGCAGTGCACAGGGGCGCGTCGGAGGGCCCCCGGTAGAGGGCGAGATGGGAAGTCATGGCACCTCTCGAGTTCGAACGTGGACTGCCCACGATGCCATGGCCATGCGACCGCTTCGATCGCCCATCCACATCCTCCTGGGCTCGCGGTGGGATATCCACCGTTTCTCCGGCCACCCTTCCTCAGGTGGGAACGGGTGCCCAGGCTTGGAGTCGTGAGGTTCGGCCCAACCGGGGCAGGGCCCATGAACAAGGAGGGGAAACATGAAGACGAGCACCATCGCCTTTCGACGGCTCTGGCGCGAGTTGCGGCGCAAGCCCGAGGCTGGCATGACGACGGCGGAGTATGCCGTGGGCACGATCGCGGCCTGCGCCTTCGCTGCGCTGCTGCTGGCCGTCATCAAGTCCGGCGCGGTCGAGGGACTGGTGACGACGGTGGTCACCACGGCGCTGTCGGTCTCGCTGTGAGCCGGCGCGGGCGTCCGGGTCGGGAGTCTGGGATGGTCAGCGCCGAGCTGGCACTGGCCTTCCCGGCCGTGGTCCTGATGCTCGCGCTGGCCCTGGCGGGGCTGACCTTCGCCGTCGACCTCGTCCGTTGCGAGGATGCGGCGCGGGCCGGTGCCCGCGCCGCATCCCGCGGTGATTCTGGCTCGGTCGTGCGGCAGATCGTGGACTCGAGGGCGCCTGACGGGGCCGAGCTCGTGGTGTCCTCACACGACGACTCGGTCCTGGTGCAGGTGAAAGCCCCTGCCCGGACCCGGATGCTGAGCATGCTTCCCAGGGCGATGGGCAGCGCGGAGGCCCGGTGGGAGCCGGGGGCAGCGCCATGAGGGTGCAGAGGCACGACAACGTTCGTCCGCAGAGGCACGACAACATTCGTCCGCGGCGTTTTCGAGGGCCTGTCCGCCGGCCCGTCCAGCCGGACCCCGACCGAGGCAGCGCGTCAGTGCTCGCGCTCGCCGTGGTAGGGATGGTGGTCGTGCTCCTGGCCGCCGGGCTCCTCATCGGTGCGGTCGCGGTCGCAGGCCAGTCGGCCCGTACGGCCGCAGATCTGGCGGCACTGGCCGCAGCGGGACGGGTCACGACCGGGCAGAGCGTGCAGGAAGCGTGCTCGGTGGCCGCCGAGGTGGCGCAGGACAACGGGGCCCGGATCACCGGCTGTGCGGTCCGGCCCGCAGAGTCAGGGGCGGCGCGGTCAGGGGCGGTCGGAGGTTCGGGGTCCGCCGTGACCGGTGCCCGGGCGGTGCCCACGGTCGAGGTCGAGGTCGGCCGAGCGGTGGCCGGCACCCGGTGGACGGTCCGGGCGAAGGCTGCGGCGACCGGGGTCCCGCAGCGTCGGTGATCTCAGATGATCTGCGTCGGTGAACCAGGGCAGCGCGGGTGAGGTGACGCCGCGTGGGGACGGCTCAGCGATCGAGGTCGAGGCGGCTGCGGTCGGCCGGCGGGACGTCGCGGTCGGTGCTGGTGCCGGTGCCGTAGGTGCTGTCACCCGGACGCGAGTTGCTGGCCGGGCCGGGGATGGTGGCGGGACGCTGGGGGCTGTCATGTCCGGATGTCGTCGTGCGGCCGGTGCGCGGGGCGGTCGCGTCACCGGAACGCTCGATCCTGCGGTCCTGGTCCTTGGCCTGCTTGCGCAGCTCGCGCATCTCCTTGGCACGGCGCGCCTTGGAGCGGGCGCCGACCGCCATGAGCCACAGGCCGATGGCCGCGACCGCGACCGTGGCTGCGCCAGCCAGGAAGAGCCACAGCGGCTGCATCTCCACGTTGAGAATGCCGTAGTCGAGCGGGATGGCGCTCTCGCCAGCGGTGGCCAGCACCATGTACGTGATGACTGCGGCGGCCAGCAGGACGAGCAGGAGGCCAAAGATCAGCATGGCGCGGCCCTTTCTTTGCGACGTGTGGCGAATCCGAGGGTATCGAGATATCCCAGGTGGGGCGAACCGCAGCGTCGCTCCCGGCCCGAACGGGGGAGCAGTTGCGCAGGCGCGGGTCCGGGGGGGTTATCCGGGAACGGTGACGACCCGCTCGGAGAGCAGGTGGGACAGCACGGCCACGGCGCCGGCCTTGTGGAGCGGATCGTTGCCGCTGCCGCACTTGGGGGACTGGACGCACGCGGGACAGCCCGAGGTGCAGGCGCACGCCTCCACCAGGTCGCGGGTCGAGGCCAGCCAGGTCGCGGCGGCCCGGTAGCCGCGCCGGGCGAACCCGGCACCGCCGGGGTGCCCGTCGTAGACCATGACCGTCGGCAGACCGGTGTCCGGGTGCGAGGGGGTGGAGACGCCGCCGATGTCCCACCTGTCGCAGGTGGCCAGCAACGGCAGCATCCCGATCGCGGCGTGCTCTGCCGCGTGCAGGGCGCCGGGGACGTCCTCCTCGCCGATCCCGGCCAGGGCCAGCTCCTCCTCCGGCAGCGTCCACCACACCGCCTGGGTCAGCAGCGTGCGCTCGGGCAGGTCGAGGCTGTGCTGGCCGAGCACCTCGCCGGTGGGGAGCACCCGCTGGAAGCTGGTGACCCGCGTGGTCACCTCGACCCGGCCGGTGCTCAGGTGCGCCGCGCCCCAGGCCGTGGCAGCCTCCGCCGACCGGATCGTGAAGGTGCTCTCGCTGCGTGCCCGCGTCGTCCAGCCCGGGTCGCCGGTGACGACCAGCGCCACGCCCGCCTCCAGGTCGAGCTCGGTGACGACGTGGGGCTGGCCCTGGTGGACGTAGACGGCACCCTCGTGGACCGTGGTCAGTGCCCGGCCCTCGTCGACGGTCCCCAGGATCCTTCCGCTGCGGGACTCGACGATCTGCACAGGTCCGCCTGCGTCGCGCAGCATCAGATGGTCGGTGGGCCGCTCCGGCCGGACCCAGAACCAACCCGTCGGTCGACGCCTCAGGATGCCGCCGGCGACCAGCTGCTCGGCCAGGTCGGCCACGGTCGGCCCGAACCACATCTCGTCGTCGCGGGTCAGCGGCTGCTCGGCTGCCGCGGCAGCCAGGTGCGGGCCGAGGACGTAGGGATTCTCCGGGTCCAGGACGCAGGCCTCCACCGGCGCGTCGAAGATGAGCTCCGGATGGGACAGCAGGTAGGAGTCCAGCGGGTCGTCCGCCGCGACCAGCACCGCCAACGACGGTGCCCCGCGCCGCCCTGCACGCCCGGCCTGCTGCCAGAAGGAGGCCCGCGTGCCCGGCCAGCCGGCCATCACCACCGCGTCCAGCCCCGCGATGTCGATGCCCAGCTCCAGCGCGCTGGTCGCCGCGAGGCCCATCAGCCCCCGCTCGCGCAGCGCCCGCTCCAGGGCGCGCCGCTCCTCGGGCAGGTAGCCCCCGCGATAGGCCGCGACCGTCCCCGCATCGACGTCGCCCCGGTCCTCCAGCTCCTGCCTGGCGCGGGCGGCCACCACCTCCACGCCCATCCGCGAGCGGGCGAAGCAGACGGTCTGCACGTCGCGGGAGACCAGGTCCGCGAGCACCGAGGACGCCTCGGCCACGGTGCTGCGCCGGCTGCCGTCCTCCAGCTCCGGCGGCCGCCACAGCGCGACGACCGTCTCCCGCCGCGGGGAGGCGTCGTCGGTGACCGCCACGACCGGCTGCCCCACCAGCGTGCTGGCCAGCACCTCCGGCTCGGCCACGGTCGCCGAGGCGAGGACCACGGTGGGGTGTGCGCCATACCGCGCCGCGATCCGCAGGAGCCGCCGCAGGACGGAGGCGACGTGCGCGCCGAAGACGCCGCGGTAGACATGGCACTCGTCGACCACCACATACCGGAGCGAGCGCAGGAACGCCCGCCACCGCTCGTGCCCCGGCAGCAGGGTGTGGTGGAGCAGGTCGGGATTGGTCAGCACGTAGTGGGCGTGGTCGCGGATCCAGCGCCGCTCGTCGGTCGGGGTGTCGCCGTCCAGCGTCGCGGTGCGCACCCCCGGCACCGCGAGGGTATGGAGCCGCGCGGCCTGGTCCGCGCCGAGGGCCTTGGTGGGCGCGAGGTAGAGGGCCGTCGCCCCACGGCCGCCGGCCGCCGACGCGCCCTCGCACAGGGAGGTCAGGACGGGCAGGAGGAAACCCAGTGACTTGCCCGAGGCGGTGCCGGTGGCGACCACCACGTGGCGGCCCTCCCGGGCCAGCTCGGCCACCCGAGACTGGTGCTCCCACAGCTCGTGGATGCCCTGGCCGTGCAGCGCCGCGGTGACCTCGGGTGCGACCCAGTCCGGCCACGGGAGCACACGACCCTCGCGGGCGGGCACCGTGCGCACGTGCACGAGCCGCTCGGCGCGTGGGCCGCGGGTGAGGTGGGCCAGCGCCTCGGCGGGCGCGAAGGCACCCCCGGGCGACGGCTCGCTGGGGTGCTCAAGGCGGTCCTCGAGGCGGTCGTGGTCGGACATCGTGACACAACGGTACGTCCGGGGGGTGACAAACCCGGGGTGCGTGCGCATAGCATGTCGGCGGCCGTCCCCTGACGGCACGTCGCTACAGTGACGTCATCCACACCACGTGCGGTTCCTGCCGCGCGCCGTCGCCCCGGGGCAAGGAAGCCCGCGGGCCAGCAGCTTCAGGAGGCTGTCCATGTCCCCAGTCCGTGCCGCGAGCGACATCACGCTCACGAGCACAGACACCTCGATCGTGGTCGTGGTGCTGTGCATCTCCCTGGTAGCCCTGGTCATGGGCTTCATGTTCCGCAAGGAGGTGCTGGCAGCCTCCCCGGGAACGGAGTCGATGCAGACCATCGGTGGAGCGGTGCAGGAGGGCGCCTCGGCCTACCTCGGGCGTCAGTTCAAGACCCTCGGCATCTTCGCGGTCGTCGCCTTCTTCCTGCTGATGGCGCTGCCGGCCGACGACATGTTCGTCCGGGTCGGCCGCTCGGTGGCCTTCCTCTTCGGCGCCGGCTTCTCGGCCTTCATCGGCTGGCTGGGGATGAACCTGGCCACCGCCGCCAACATGCGCGTGGCCGAGGCCGCCCGCACCACCGGCCGTGACGACGGCATGCGGATCGCCTTCCGCACCGGCGGCACCGTCGGCATGGCCACCGTCGGCCTGGGCCTGCTCGGCGCCGCGCTCGTCGTGCTGATCTTCAAGGGCGAGGCCGCCAAGGTCCTGGAGGGCTTCGGCTTTGGCGCCGCCCTGCTGGCGATGTTCATGAGGGTCGGCGGCGGCATCTTCACCAAGGCCGCCGACGTGGGCGCCGACCTGGTCGGCAAGGTCGAGGCCGGCATCCCCGAGGACGACCCCCGCAACGCCGCCACCATCGCCGACAACGTCGGTGACAACGTCGGTGACTGCGCCGGCATGGCCGCCGACCTCTTCGAGTCCTACGCCGTCACCCTCGTCGCCGCCCTCATCCTGGGCACCGCGGCGCTGGGCGGCAACGGTGGCCTGACCTTCCCGCTGATCATCCCCGCCATCGGTGTCCTCACCGCGATCCTGGGCGTCTTCATCACCCGCGCCAAGGCCGGCGAGAACGCCCTGAAGACGATCAACCGCAGCTTCTACATCTCCGCCGGCATCGCCGCCGTCGCCTCCGTGGTCGCGGCCTGGGTGTTCCTGCCGCACGACGCGGCCGACCTGGTCCAGCAGAACAGCATCCTGGGTGGCGACGTCGCCGAGCTCGACCTCAACCCGGCGATCAACTCCGCCGCGGCCGTGGTCGTGGGCATCATCCTGGCGGCCTTCATCCTGTGGCTGACCGGCTACTTCACCGGCACCGAGAGCAAGCCCACCAACGACGTGGCCCGCACCTCGCTGACCGGCCCGGCCACCGTCGTCCTGTCCGGCATCGGCGTCGGCCTGGAGTCCGCGGTCTACACCGCGGTCACCATCGCCGTGGCGGTCTTCGCCCTGTTCACCCTGGGCGGCGGCTCGCTGATCCTGTCGCTCTTCTTCGTGGCGCTGGCCGGCTGCGGCCTGCTCACCACCGTCGGCGTCATCGTGGCCATGGACACCTTCGGCCCCGTCTCCGACAACGCGCAGGGCATCGCCGAGATGTCCGGCGACGTCGACGGCGACGCCGCCCAGATCCTCACCGAGCTGGACGCGGTCGGCAACACCACCAAGGCCATCACCAAGGGCATCGCGATCGCCACCGCGGTCCTGGCCGCGACGGCGCTGTTCGGCTCCTACTTCGACGCCATCCAGCAGACCATCGGCACCGCCCTGGGCGAGAACAACGACCTGCTCCAGTCCTTCCTCGTCTTCGACCCGCGCGCCCTCGTCGGCGTGCTGATCGGTGGCGCGGTGGTCTTCCTCTTCTCCGGCCTGGCCATCAACGCCGTGACCCGCGCCGCCGGCGCGATCGTCTTCGAGGTGCGCCGCCAGTTCCGCGAGAAGCCCGGGATCATGGACTACACCGAGAAGCCCGAGTACGGCCGCGTCGTCGACATCTGCACTCGCGACTCGCTCCGTGAGCTGGCCACCCCCGGCCTGCTGGCGGTCTTCGCCCCCATCGCCGTCGGCTTCGGCCTGGGCGTGGGCGCCCTGGCCGGCTACCTCGCCGGCGCGATCGGCACCGGTGTGCTGATGGCCGTCTTCCTGGCCAACGCCGGTGGCGCGTGGGACAACGCCAAGAAGATCGTCGAGGACGGCAACTACGGCGGCAAGGGCACCGAGGCCCACGCCGCGACCGTCATCGGTGACACCGTCGGTGACCCCTTCAAGGACACCGCCGGCCCGGCCATCAACCCGCTGATCAAGGTGATGAACCTCGTCGCCCTGCTCATCGCCCCGGCCATCGTCGGCCTGACCTACGGCGACGGCGCCAACGACGCGATCCGCTGGGGCATCTCCCTGGTGGCCATCGCCGTCATCGTCGGGGCGGTCGTAGTCTCCAAGCGCCGCGACATCGCCATCGGCGACGCCCCCGAGGTCGAGGCCGCCGGGGTCATCTCCGGCGACTGACCCGCCTGCTGCGGAGACGCCCCTGCAGCACGCTCGCAGCACCGACGACCGGTGCGCCGCTCCGTGCGGCGCGCCGGTCGTCGTCATTTCGTGCGACAGGGCGTGTCGCCGGTGGGGCGCAGACCGTGTCGCCGGTCGGCAGCAGAGTGTGTCGCCGGTCGAGGGGGCGGGGGGAAGGACGAGGCTTCTTCCCGGTATGCGGTCTCCCACCCCGGGCGCTCGGACCTACCCTGGGTGCGTGCCAGCTCCCACCCCGCACCGCAGCGCCCCGGTCCCCTCGTCCTCGGACGCGGAGGCGCTGCGGCGCCTCCGCGAGGACCTGACGGATGCCGAATACACGGTCGAAGGGGTGGCCGAAGCGCTCGGTGACGTGGCCGGCGCCGCCCTGCACCGGGACCACCCGCTCCTGGCCGACCGCGTGACGCGTGCCAGCGACCACCCGGCCGCGGTGCTGCTCCGGCTTTTCACCCTCGGTCGTCCCGTCGACGCAGCGCTGCTGGACAGGGCCCTGCCGCGCACCGGCTCGGCCGGTCTGGCCCGGATCGGGCTGACCAGGCCCATCGATGACAGCCGGGTGGGCGACCGGACGGACGGGCGCGCGGCCGGTCGCGTGGTGGCCACCTGCGACCTGAGGCCCTACGGCGACGAGCGCCACACCTGGTGGGTCGCCTCCGACCTGTCTGAGACCGCGCTGGGCGGGCCGCTGCCGACCGACCACGTCCTGGGCATCGGTGGGGCGTCGACCACGCTGGCGTCCTGGACGCCCCGGCCGCAGGTCGAGCGCTCCCTGGACCTGGGGACGGGCTGCGGGGTCCAGGCGCTGCACCTGGCCGGGCACACGGCACACCCCGTGGTCGCCTCGGACCTGTCCGAGCGGGCGCTGGAGTTCGCGCGGTTCACGGCGGTGCTCAACGGACTGACCTTCAACCTGCGGCTGGCCGACCTGCTGGAGACCTTCGAGGGCGAGGACTTCGACCTGATCGTGAGCAACCCGCCGTTCGTGATCACGCCGCGTGGTGGTGAGGTCCCGCTCTACGAGTACCGCGACGGTGGTGCGGCCGGTGACGCTCTCGTGGCCGGGCTCGTGCGGGACCTGGCCGGGCACCTCCGCCCGGGTGGCATCGCGCAGCTGCTGGCCAACTGGGAGCTCGGCGAGGGCGAGGACTGGAGGGACCGCGTCGGCGGCTGGCTCGACGGGACCGGTCTGGACGCCTGGGTCGTGCAGCGTGAGGAGCAGGATGTCGCCGAATATGCCGAGACCTGGGTGCGCGACGGTGGTCACCGGCCGGGGACGGCCGAGTTCGACCGGCTGTGCGCCGCATGGCTGGAGGACTTCGCGGCGCGGCGCGTGGAGCGGATCGGGTTCGGGGTGGTGACCCTGCAGCGGCCGGCGTCGGGACGGGAGCCGTGGCGAGACCTGGTCGAGGTGCGCAGCCCGGTCGCCTCGCCGATGGGGCCGACCGTGCTGGCGGGGCTGAGGGCGCGGACCTGGCTGGCCGAGCACTCCGAGGACGAGCTGCTCGACGTGGCCTGGCAGGTCGCCGACGATGTCACCGAGGAGCGGGTGGGTCGTCCGGGGGCGCCGGACCCGTCGGTCATCCAGCTGCGGCAGGGCGGCGGGCTGCGGCGGGTCGTGCGGCTGACCTCCCTGCAGGCCGGCTTCGTCGGCGCCTGCGACGGCGACCTCACGGCGCGTCAGCTCTGCGGCGGGCTGGCCGTCCTCACCGACAGCGACGCCGGGGCGGTGCAGGCCGAGATCGTCCCGGTGCTGCGGGACCTGGTCGCGGACGGCCTGCTGCGATAGCCCGCCCAGTGATGCTGTTATGCCGCCGTTTCGCGAATTTCGGCAGCACAGGGGCGTCACTGGATGGAGTCTGGCCGGGCCCAGCGGGCTGGGGTGGGCCCTGCGGAGCCTGCGGGGTCAGCCGCCGAAGTTGTAGCTGTTGCGGGACAGGGTGAACTGACGGCCCAGCTCGTTGTTGCGGCAGGTGACGCCGGACTCCGCGGAGGTGCAGCGGACCGACCCGACGGTGATGCTGGAGCCGTAGGGCAGGGCGGCCACGGTCAGATCGCCGACCTTGGTGGTGGTGCCGTCGACCTCATCGACCCACCAGCCGCCCTGGTCCACCGCGGCCAGCGGGGCCACCGGGTCGTCCACGCAGGTCCAGGCGCCGGACTCCGAGGTCATGACGGCGTTGGCGGTGGAGGCGGTGCAGTCGCCCAGCACGCCGGGGACCATGTGCCCGGCCTGCGGCTGCAGGGTGGCCTCGGCGAGCTGGCACACGGCGGCGTCGTTGTTGACCGTGCAGGCGATATTGCCGGTGGGGGTGACGAACGCCGCGCGGGGACCCTCGATCGTGATGTCGGTGCTGCCGGAGGCCGAGCGATTGCCCGCCTCCAGCTCGATGTCGGCCGGCTCGGTGGGCGGCCCGGACGGCTCCGTCGTGGCGCCTTCGGCATCGGCGCCGCCGCCGTCGGTGGATCCGGCCTCGTCGGTCCCGCCTCCGCCGCCGCCTCCGCCGCCGCCGCCGGCCTCGTCGGTCTGGCTCTGGGAGCCCCCGCCGTCCTCGGCCTCCGGCTCGTCGCCGCTGCAGCCGGCCAGCACCAGGCTCCCGGCCAGCACGACCCCGGCCAGCAGCCGCAACTGCCGACCCTTCTGCCTACGCGTACCGGTGTGCGCCTTCATGGTCGTTCAGCCTAGTCGTCCGGCGATGGGCTACCGTGACGCCCGAGGTCCCGTGTCGGAGCCGCGACGAATCCGCGGCACGCGGGGTCGGATCAAGGAGCGTGTCGTGAGCGCTGGCAAGAAGCTCGTCATCGTCGAGTCGCCCGGCAAGGTCAAGAGCCTGGGGGAGTATCTGGGGCCCGGTTACACCGTCGACGCCTCCATCGGCCACATCCGAGACCTGCCCAATCCCTCCGAGCTGCCCGCGGACATGAAGAAGGGCCCGTTCGGCAAGTTCGCGATCAACGTCGACGACGGCTTCGAGCCCTACTACGTGGTCGACGCCGACAAGAAGAAGAAGGTCGCCGAGCTCAAGCGGGCGCTCAAGGACGCCGACGAGCTCTACCTGGCCACCGATGAGGACCGCGAGGGCGAGGCCATCGCCTGGCACCTGCTCGAGGTGCTCAAGCCCAAGGTCCCGGTGCGCCGCATGGTCTTCCACGAGATCACCAAGGAAGCCATCCAGCACGCGGTGAACAACACCCGTGACCTGGACATGAACACCGTCGACGCGCAGGAGTCCCGCCGGATCTTGGACCGCCTCTACGGGTATGAGGTGTCGCCGGTCCTGTGGCGCAAGGTCAAGCAAGGCCTGTCGGCGGGTCGGGTGCAGTCGGTCGCGACCAGGATGATCGTCGAGCGTGAGCGGGAGCGGATGGCCTTCCGGTCCGCGTCCTACTGGGACGTCGAGGGCGACTTCGCCCCGGCCGGCTCGGGCGCCTCCGCCTCCAACCCCTTCACCGCGCGCCTCTCCGCCCTGGACGGCGCCAAGGTCGCCACCGGCCGCGACTTCCGCGACGACGGCACGCTGCGCACCAAGGGTGCGGTCCACCTCGACGCAGCCGGCGCCCAGGCCGTGGCCGACGGCACGCGCCAGGGCGATGTCGTCGTCAGCAGCGTGTCCGAGAAGCCCTACACCCGCCGCCCCTCGGCACCCTTCATCACCTCCACCCTCCAGCAGGAGGCCTCCCGCAAGCTGCGGATGAACGCGCAGGCCACGATGCGGACCGCCCAGCGGCTCTACGAGGGCGGCTACATCACCTACATGCGGACCGACTCGACGACCCTGTCGGCGTCCGCGACCAGCGCCGCCCGCAGCCAGGCCCGCGACATGTACGGCGCGGAGTACGTCCCCGACAGCCCCCGCGTCTACGGCAAGGCCAAGGGCGCCCAGGAGGCCCACGAGGCGATCCGCCCCGCCGGCGAGCGTTTCCGCACCCCCGCCCAGGTGGCCGGTGAGCTGCGCGGCCCGGAGTACGCCCTCTACGAGCTGATCTGGAAGCGGACGGTCGCCTCCCAGATGGCCGACGCCAAGGGCTCGACCGCCACGGTGAAGCTGACCGCCACCCTCCCGGAGGGGACCCGCGGAGGCGACGGCACCGCATACACCTCGGCAGAGTTCAGCGCCTCCGGCACCGTCATCACCTTCCGGGGCTTCCTCGCCGCCTATGAGGAAGGCCGTGACGAGACGCGCTACAGCGGCAGCGTCGACGAGGACAGCGGGATGGGCAAGCGGCTGCCGAAGCTGGCCGAGGGCGTGGCCCTGGAGACCCTGCGGGCCGAGGCCGAGGGCCACCAGACCAGCCCGCCGGCCCGCTACACCGAGGCCACCCTGGTCAAGGCGCTGGAGGAGAAGGAGATCGGCCGTCCTTCGACGTATGCGGCGACCGTCACCACGATCCAGGACCGCGGCTACGTGCGCACCCGCGGGTCGGCGCTGATCCCGACCTGGCTGGCATTCGCGGTGACCCAGCTGCTCGAGCGGCACTTCCCGACGCTGGTGGACTACGACTTCACCGCCTCGATGGAGGAGGGCCTGGACCGGATCGAGGCCGGGGACGAGCAGCGCGTGGCCTGGCTGCAGCGCTTCTACTTCGGCGACGAGGCGACCTCGTCCGAGGGGCTCAAGGGCCTGGTCGACCACCTGCCCGACATCGACGCCCGGGGCGTGTCCACGGTGCCGATCGGTGACGGTGTGGTCGTGCGCGTCGGTCGCTACGGGCCCTATGTCGAGGATGAGGCCGCCGACGGTGAGGAGGCGCGGCGCGCGACCGTCAGCGACGACATCGCCCCCGACGAGATGACCCCGGAGAAGGGTCGTGAGCTGCTGTCCGCGGCGGCCGACGACGGCCGCGTGCTCGGGCAGGACCCGCAGACCGGGCACGACATCGTCGCGCGGGCCGGCCGCTACGGCCCCTACGTGACCGAGGTGCTCCCCGAGGCGGAGGAGGCGCCGAAGAAGGGCGCCAAGAAGGTCAAGCCGCGCACCGGATCGCTGTTCAAGGACATGGACCTGGCGACGATCGACCTGGAGACGGCGCTGCGGCTGCTGTCGCTGCCCCGGGTGGTCGGCGTCGACCCCGAGGGCGTGGAGGTCACGGCGCAGAACGGCCGCTACGGGCCCTACCTGAAGAAGGGCACCGACTCGCGCTCGCTGCAGTCGGAGGCGCAGATCTTCGACATCACGCTGGAGGAGGCGCTGGCGATCTACGCCCAGCCCAAGTACGGCGGCCGCGCCGCCGCCAAGCCGCCGCTGCGCGAGTTCGGCGAGGACCCCGTCTCGGGCAAGAAGGTCGTGGTCAAGGACGGCCGCTTCGGTCCGTACGTGACCGACGGCGAGACCAACGCGACCCTGCGCAAGGGCGACGAGCCGGAGAGCCTGACCGAGGAGCGCGCCTTCGAGCTGATCGCCGAGAAGCGCGCCAAGGGCCCGACCACCCGCAAGCGCGCGGCCAAGAAGACCACGGCGAAGAAGACGACCGCCCGCAAGACCACCGCCCGGAAGACCACGGCGAAGAAGACGGGCACGGCCAAGAAGTCCTGACCGGCGAGACGACCAGCCCGGTCAGCTGGCGGCGGTGAGTGCCTGCTCCAGGTCGGCGATGAGGTCCTCGGCGCTCTCCAGGCCGATGGACAGGCGGAGTATGCCGCGGCTCGGCTTGGCGTCGTCCGCCACCGGCCGGTGGGTCAGGGCGGCGGGATGCTGGATCAGCGAGTCGACCCCACCCAGGGACACGGCGTGGATGAAGAGCCGGCACGACGTGGCGACCTTGGCGGCGCGCTCGTAGGAGCCGAGGTCGATCGCCAGCAGGGCTCCGGGGCCCGTCATCTGGGTGCCGACCAGGCCGAGGGGGTCCCCGCCCTCGACGCCGGGGTAGTGGACCCGGGCGACGTCGGCGTGGGTGGTCAGCCAGTTCGCGACCACCTGGGCGGTGTCCTGCTGGGCGCGCATCCGCACCGGGAGGGTCTGGAGGCCGCGGTGGGCCAGGTAGGCCGACAGCGGGTGGAGGTTGCCGCCGGTGATGGCACGGACCGGTCGGATCTGGACGGCCAGCTCCTCGGTCGTCGCGACGACCCCGCCGAGCACGTCGCCGTGGCCGCCGAGGAACTTGGTGACCGAGTGCAGGACGATGCTCGCCCCGTGCTCCAGCGGACGCTGCAGGACGGGGGTGGCGAAGGTGTTGTCCACCAGCAGCGGCACCTCGCCCGCCTGCTCCGCCAGAGCGCGCAGGTCGACGAGGTCCAGCGTCGGGTTGGCCGGGGTCTCGACGATGACCAGGCCGGTGTCCTCCTCGAGGGCCGAGGCGACCTCCTCGGCCCGGGCCCAGGTGACCCGGGTGCCCAGCAGCCCGGTGGCCAGGACGTGGTCGGATCCGCCGTAGAGGGGACGGACGGCCACGACGTGGGGCCTGCCCTGCGCGACCCGGGCCAGCAGGGTCGCGCTCAGGGCGGCCATGCCGGAGGCGAAGGCCACGGCCGACTCGGCCCCCTCCAGGCTGGCCAGCGCCTCCTCGAATCGCGCCACGGTCGGGCTCCACAGCCGCTGGTAGACCGGCGTCTGCCCCTCCTTGCGGGGGTGGCCGCCCGCCATCTGGTCGTAGGCCTCGCCCCCGGCCTCGATGTCGGGCAGCGGGTAGGTGCTGGACAGGTCGATCGGGGGGACGTGCACCCCGAGGGCGGTCAGGTCCGCGCGACCCGCGTGGACGGCGAGGCTGTCAAGGCTCATCTGTTCGGCACCCATGTGTCAATCATGCAGATCAGTCGATTATCAGGCAATGGGCCCGAAGAATCCGCACCCAAGCCCCGCGCGTGTGGCGGAGTGTGCGCCTCCCCGTGGCCACGGTGCCGTGCCGGAGCAGGTGCGTGACCGCATACCCTGTCCCCGTGCCGAAGAATCCTCGAGACACCAAGCCGCTCGACCCGACCGACCTCGCCCTGGTCCGCCTGCTGGAGCAGGACGGCCGCATGTCCAACGCCATGCTGGCCCGCGAGGTCGGGATCGCCGAGTCCACCTGCCTGGTGCGGGTGCGCAGCCTGCGCGAGCGAGGGGTCGTGCGCGGCATCCACGCCGACATCGACCCCGTCGCCGTCGGGCGCCCCGTCGAGGCGATGATCGCCGTCCGCTTCGGCGGCCACCGCCGCAGCCACTTCGAGCAGTTCACCCAGGAGGTGCCCGCGCTGCCCGGCGTCCTGGGTGCCTTCCACGTCTCCGGCGCGATCGACTACTACGTGCACGTCGCCTGCGAGAGCGCCGACGCGCTGCGCGACTTCGTGCTCGACCACCTCACGAACCGTCCCGGCGTGCTGCACGCCGAGACCTCGCTCATCTTCGACGCGCAGCGCGGACGCGGCACCATGACCCGCGACGGCGCCCTCCCGGACGAGGACGCTTGACCCTCACGCGCCGTGAGGCTCCACGCTGAGGGGGTGGACGTGATGACGGAGGACCTCCTGACGGTCGGCCAGGTCGCCGACGAGATCGGCGTGACGGTGCGCACCCTGCACCACTACGACGAGATCGGCCTGGTCGAGCCGTCCGAGCGCAGCTACGCGGGCTACCGGCTCTACACGCAGGCCGACCTGGAGCGGCTCCAGCACGTCGTGGTCTACCGCCGGCTCGGCTTCGGGCTGGAGGAGATCGCGGCGATCCTCGACGGCTCGGGCGGGCTCACCACGGTGGAGCACCTGCGTCGCCAACGCCACACGATCACGGACCGGGTCGCAGAGCTGCAGCAGCTCGTCGCGGCCATCGACCGAGCATTGGAGAGTGAGATGAGCGACCAGCGTTATCAGATCAGCGGCGCCGAGATGAAGGAGATCTTCGGCGGTGCCTTCGAGGACTCCTACCAGGACGAGGCGGAGCAGCGCTGGGGCGACACCGACGCCTGGAAGGAGTCGGCCAGCCGCACCAAGGGCTACACCAAGGAGCAGTGGCAGCAGGTCAAGGACGAGCAGGACGAGCTCAACGCCCGCTACGTCCGGGCGATGCAGTCCGGCGTCCCGGCCGACTCGACCGAGGCGATGGACCTGGCCGAGGAGGGCCGGCAGCAGATCTGCCGCTGGTTCTACGACTGCCCCAGGGGCATGCACGCCAACATCGCCGAGATGTATGTCTCCGACCCGCGCTTCACCAAGACCTACGAGGACATCGCTCCCGGTCTGGCGCAGTACGTCCGCGACGCCGTCGTGGCCAACGCCTCCCGCGACTGACTCGCGGCGACCGAGGACCCCCGGCCCGTCCATGGGCCCGGGGGTCCTTCGGCGTCACCTCTTCCTGTGGATGATCGGGTATGGGGTGTCTCCCGCCTCGCGTAGGCTGCTGACGTGATCGAGCAGACCCCTCCCCATGCGGCCGTGCGCGGCCACGCCAGGGGTGTCTTCATCGCCTTCGAGGGCGGCGACGGGGCAGGGAAGTCGACCCAGTCACGGGTGCTGGGAGAGTGGCTCGAGGGGCAGGGGATCGAGGTCGTGCACACCCGCGAGCCGGGCGGGACGACCCTGGGGCGGACCCTGCGCGAGCTGGTGCTCCACGGCGAGGACGGGTCGGTCACGCCGCGGGCCGAGGCGTTGATCTTCGCGGCCGACCGGGGGCACCACGTGGCCACCGTCGTGCGCCCGGCGCTCGAGCGTGGGGCCGTCGTGCTCACCGACCGTTATCTGGACTCCTCGGTCGCCTACCAGGGCGCCGCCCGTGACCTCGGGCACGAGGAGATCCGCGACCTGTCGCTGTGGGCGGTCGAGGGCCTGCTGCCCGAGCTGACCGTCCTGCTGGACGTGTCCGCCGAGCAGGGCCGGTCCCGCCGGGGCGGCGTCCACGACCGGCTCGAGCGGGAGGCCGACGACTTCCACGACCGGGTCCGGCAGGGCTTCCTCGACCTCGCCGCGCGCGAGCCCGACCGTTATCTGGTCCTGGACGCGGCGGCGCCGGTGGGCGAGCTCGCCGCGGCCGTGCGCGAGCGGGTCGCTCCGCTGCTCGGCGGCGCCGAGGCCTCGGCGACCGTTCCCGGGGCGCAGCACGAGGGGCACGGTGCGCGATGAGCGTCTTCGACCAGCTCGTGGGGCAGGACAGGGTGGTGGACACCCTGCGCCAGACCCTCACCACGTCCGGGGCGATGACCCACGCCTGGCTGATCACCGGGCCGCCCGGGTCCGGCCGCAGCGTGGCCGCACGCGCCTTCGCCGCGGCCCTGCAGTGCGAGCGTGCCGACGACCCCGGCTGCGGCGACTGCCAGGCCTGCCGGATGGTGATGGCCGGCAGCCACCCCGACGTGCGGGTGGTGGACACCGAGCAGACCTTCATCAAGGTCGACGAGGCCCGTGAGCTGGTGGTCGAGGCCCAGGCCCGCCCATCGATCGGGCGCTGGCGGGTGATCGTCGTCGAGGACGCCGACCGGCTCAACGACCACTCCGCCAACACCATGCTCAAGTCGCTGGAGGAGCCGCCGGCCCGGACGCTGTGGCTGCTGTGCGCCCCGTCGCTGGAGGACGTGCTGGTCACGATCCGCTCCCGCTGCCGGCACCTGCGCCTGGGCACCCCGCCGGTGACGGCGGTGGCCGAGCTGCTCATCTCCCGCGACGGCATCGACCCGCCGATGGCCCACTACGCCGCCCGCGCGGCGCAGAGCCACATCGGGATCGCCCGACGCCTGGCCCGCGACGAGCACGCCCGCAACAGGCGGCGCGAGATCACCTCCATCCCGCTGACCCTGACCAGCCTCGGCGCGGCCCTGCGCGCGGCGCAGGATCTCGTCGACGACGCCGGCCAAGGGGCCAAGGCGATGTCTGAGGACTATGCCGACGAGCAGCGCCGCGAGCTCCTCACCCAGCTGGGGGCCGACCCGTCCGCACGGACGCAGCCGCCGGCGGTGCGCTCCCACCTCAAGAGGCTGGACGACCGCCTCAAGGCCGAGGCCCGACGGCAGCAGCACGACAGCTTCGACGCCGCCCTGACCGATCTCGCCTCCGTCTACCGGGACGCCCTCCTCGTGGCCACCGGCAGCGAGGTCGAGCCGGTCAACGTCAGCGAGCCCGAGCAGATCTCCCGGCTCGCGCGGGCGTTGCGCCCCGAGGGGCTGCTGCGCGCGCTGGAGACGATCGGGCTGGCCCGGCAGCGGCTCATCGCCAACGGTGCCCCGTTGCTCGTCCTGGAGGCGATGATGATTGGCTTGATGCTGCCGACCGATCAGGGGGCGGACCATGGGGCCGCTGGGGGCGCGGGTCGACCGCGTGCCGGGACCCGACGATGACGCACGACGACCACCGGAAGGACCACCACGTGGTGACACCGAACCATCCCTCCCGCTCCGCAGCCCGGCGCGGCAGGACGACCCGCGGCCTGGCCGCGCTGACCGCCGTGGCCATGCTCGCCGGATGCTCCTGGGTGGACCGCGGCGAGGACGACCCCACGGGGGAGGGCACGACCGCCAGCGCGGACGCCGGGGACGGCGGGAGCGCCGGGACCGGCGGCACGACCGGGGGGTCCACGGACACCGGCGGGAGCACCGCCACCTCCACCCCGGTGGCGGGCGGGGCCCCCGCGGGGCTGGAGGAGTTCTACGGCCAGTCGTTGGAGTGGAGCGAGTGCGAGGCCGCCTTCGAGTGCGCGACGCTCACCGTGCCGATCGACTACGCCGAGCCCGAGGGCGGCACGATCGAGCTGGCGCTGCTGCGCTCCGCGGCCAAGGGTGACGCCCAGGGCTCGCTGCTGGTCAACCCCGGCGGTCCCGGCGGCAGCGGCGTGGACTACGCGATGATGGCCGGCGCCGTCGTGGGCCCGCAGATCCGCCAGTCCTTCGACATCGTCGGCTTCGATCCCCGCGGGGTAGGCCGTTCGGCCCCCATCACCTGTCTCGACGACGCGCAGCTGGACACCCTGCTGGGCTCGGACCCCACGCCCGACGATGCGGCGGAGGAGGCCGAGGGCGAGAAGATCCTCAAGGACTTCGCCGCCGCCTGCGAGCAGGCCGCCCCGGACCTGCTGGGCCATGTCTCCACCGTCGAGGCGGCCCGCGACATGGACGTCCTGCGCGCCGCGCTCGGCGACGAGAAGCTGACCTATCTGGGCGCCTCCTACGGCACCTTCCTCGGCGCCACCTACGCCAACCTCTTCCCCGACAAGGTCGGCCGCCTCGTCCTGGACGGGGCCATCGACCCGACCGTGAGCGGGCTCGAGATGGGCCTGGGGCAGGCCGAGGGCTTCGAGCGCGCCACCCGCGCCTACGTCGAGGACTGCGTCGCCGGCGGTGACTGCCCGCTGGGCGACGACGTGGACTCCGCCATGAAGCGCATCCCGGAGTTCCTCGCCGAGCTCGACGCCAACCCGCTGCCGGTCTCCGGCGACACCGTCACCGAGCTCACCGAGGGCTGGGGGATGTACGCCATCGTCGTGGCGATGTACGCCGAGACCTTCTGGCCCATCCTGACCCAGGCGCTCCAGCGCGCCGAGCAGGGCGACGGCACGATGCTGATGTTCCTGGCCAACACCTACGCCACCCGCAGCAGCAAGGGCACCTACTCGGGCAACGGCATGCAGGCCATCTACGCCGTCAACTGCCTGGACCGGCCCGCCGAGGAGGGCGCCGAGGACCTGGACAGCGACGCCGTCCTGGCCGAGTTCACCAAGGTCGCACCGACGTGGGGCCCCTACCTGGCTGGTGACGGCGTCTGCGAGTACTGGCCGGCCCAGGCCCAGGAGACGATCGAGGACTACTCCGCCGAGGGCGCGGCCCCGATCGTGGTCATCGGCACCACCCGCGACCCGGCCACCCCCTACGAGTGGGCGGAGTCGCTGGCCGAGACCCTCGACTCCGGGGTGCTGGTCACCTACGACGGTGACGGCCACACCGCCTACGGTCGGTCCAACGACTGCGTCGACGGAGCCGTGGACGCCTACCTGCTCGAGGGGACCGTCCCCGAGGACGGGCTGACCTGCTGAGGCTGCGGTCGCCGCGCGTTTGGGGCCACCGGAGGACCTCGGGTATCCTCGCTGAGGTTCGCCCTGCGAGGGCGTGCACGCCGCCTTAGCTCAGTCGGCCAGAGCGATTCACTCGTAATGAATAGGTCAAGGGTTCGATTCCCTTAGGCGGCTCACAGATGCAGCAGGCCCCGTTCCGGATCCGGAACGGGGCCTGCTGCATCTGCCTCACTTCTGGTCGGCGACGAACCGCAGGGTGAAGTGGCTGTCGGACTCGTTGTCGACACCGACGGAGTAGCCGACGGCGCCGAGGGTCTCCAGGGCCGTGCGGGCGTTCTCGTCCTCGATCAGCGGCAGGTAGTCCTTCTCGAACTCGTTGACGTTGACGTAGAAGATGCTCTGCGCCTTGTCCGCGTCGGCGACGGCGGCCTTGAAGCCGGCGTTGTCGCCGAGTCGGTCCCCGGCGGTGGCGGCCCCGTCGACGTAGGGCTGGTGCAGCCCCAGGGTCAGGATGCCGTCGTCGGTGCGCTGGGCCAGGGTGGTCGGCGGCAGGCCGGCGTCGCTCAGCAGCGTGTTGACCTTGGTGGCGTCGGTCTGGACCCGGTAGGCGATCGGCAGGGCGGGCAGGCCGGTCTCGGTGCCGCTCATGGTGTTGGCGGCCTCCACGATGCCGGGGCCGACCGACAGCGACATGGAGTCGCCGAGCACCGTCTTGATGTCGTCGGGGAGGGTGAAGCCGCTGGCTGCGGCCTCGTCGGTGGCGGTCTTCAGCGAGTCGGGGTCGAGCTTGCCCACGGCGTCCCAGACGCTCTGCACCCAGTCGTCGCCGTTCTCCAGGGAGAGGGCGACGACGGTGTCGGCCGGCAGCTCGTTGACGATCCGGGCCGTGCCACCGTCGGAGGGCATGGCCAGCCCCTGGACGCCGCGCCCGATGCCGTGGACCTCGATCGAGTCCGGGTTGAGGCGCACCGTGCCGGCGTTGCGCCCGGTCATGAGCTCCTTCTGCGCGTCGGTCAGGCCGGCGGAGAGGTCGTTGACGGTGCCGGCGGCGCCCAGCTCGGTGACGCCCTCCTCGGCCAGCGCCGAGACCTCGTCGGCCATGTCGACGAAGCGCTCCATGTCGTACCAGTAGGAGGCGATGCCCAGATTGCCCAGGTCGTCCATGTCGGACCTGAAGGTGTCCAGCTCGTCCAGGGTGCCGGCCTCGACGGCGGCCTTGACCGCGTCCGCCTGCCCGGCCTGGGTCATCACGAGATAGTCGTCGGCCACCCAGTAGTCCATCTCCATGGGCTCCTCGGTCGCGGCCGCCTTGAGCCGGTCCATCGTCTCGAGGGCCTTCTCGCCGTCCTTGACCTGGAGCGCCACCACGGGCAGGGGCTCCTCCGTGCCGGGCATCACCGCGATCCCCAGACGGTCCCCGAGCCAGGGCTTGATGTCCTTCTCGTAGTCGAGGCCCGCGGGGTTGCCGCCCTCCTCGGTGAGCTTCTCCCAGACGTACTCACGCCACTCACCGGCGTTGAGGCGCGCCTTGGTCTCGGCGTCCAGCCCCTGGAAGAAGCGCACGGCGGCGACCTTCTCCCCGGCTGCCGGGTCCAGGTCGACACGGGCGTACATGGCCGCGCTGGCGGGCAGGACGCTGTCGGGCTGGTCACCCCCGCCGCCGAAGAAGTTGGTGGCCGCCCAGGCGCCGCCCCCGATCAGGAGCGCGGCACCCACGCCGGCACCGACCATCAACAGGCCCTTGCCGCCCTTGCCGCCCTCGGTGACGTCCCCGCCCTGCTGCTCGATCACGGTGCTCATCTGTCTCTCCCCTTCCGGGCGGTGGTCCGCCCAGGTGTCTTCCCGGTAGTCCCGGCGTGATTCGTGTCCGGGCCTTCATGGCCCTCGCCCCGTTCGCGGTCCAGCGTAGTGCGTGCACCTGCTTGTGGAAACCAGCGAGCGACGGCGTCATGGGGATGGACGACGCCCCGGGCCATTCGGTTCCGGGGCGTCAGGACAGATGTGGAGAGCTGCCTACGGGTCTGCTCGCTCCTGGCGAGCAAACCCGTAGGGCCTGCTCAGGGCTGAGGCACGGGAGACCCGTTGGCCGGCTCAGTGCTGGGGCATGGGCCACCTGGCGGTGGAGACGCCGGCCTCGCGGGCGCGGGTCACGGCCTCCTCGTAGATCCGCTCCGCCTCCTCGCGGCCGGCCCAGTGGGCGCCCTCGACGGACTTGCCGGGCTCGAGGTCCTTGTAGACCTCGAAGAAGTGCTGGATCTCCAGGCGGGTGTGCTCGCCGATGTTCTCCAGGTCGGTGATGTACTGCTTGCGGGGGTCCAGCGGCACGCAGATGATCTTGTCGTCACCGCCGGCCTCGTCGGTCATCCGGAAGACGCCGATGGGACGGGCGGCGACCAGGCAGCCGGGCCAGGTCGGCTCGTCGAGCAGGACGAGGGCGTCCAGCGGGTCGCCATCCTCGCCGAGGGTCTCCTCGATGTAGCCGTAGTCGGCCGGGTAGCGGGTCGCCGTGAACAGCATGCGGTCCAGCCGGATGCGGCCGGTCGCGTGGTCGACCTCGTACTTGTTCCGGCTTCCCTGAGGGATCTCGATCGTCACGTCGAACTGCATGTGCGGCTCTTTCTGATGGTGGACGGCGTTAGGCTCTGCGTCCAGTGTCCCTCATCCCCGACCCCGAGTGTGCAGAAGGGCGGCGCATCGTGACCACTGGCCGTGCGGACCGGTTCTCCGGGCGTGCTCGACGCCGTGCCCTTGCCCCGGCCCTGGCGCTGAGCCTGGTGCTGGCCCCGCTGCCCGGCGCCGGCCAGGAGGACGACGCCGCGGTGACCACGCAGGCAGGGGACCTGCGGCCCCGGATCCGGCCCGCGGTCGCCCCTCTGGCGCAGCCAAGCGCCGGGGTCATGCCCACCCCCGAAGGGGTGACCGAGGAGTTGAAGGACGAGCTGTCCAGCAGCTGGCTCGGCCCGTCCAAGCGGCGCTCCATCACCGTCCGGGACGCGCTCACCGGCACCCACCTGACCGACACGAACGCCGACCGCCTGGGCATCCCGGCGTCCACCACGAAGATCCTCTCGGCCGCCGCGATCGTGTCCGCCCTGCCCACGGACACGACCTTCACGACGCGGGTCGTGGCGGGGGAGACGCCCAGGGACGTCGTCATCGTCGCCGGCGGCGACATGATGCTGGCCCGCGGTGAGGGTGACCCCGAGGCCGTCCCCGGCCGGGTGGGGATCGCGGACCTGGCCAGGGACACGGCCGCGGGGCTCAAGGAGCAGGGCGTCACCGAGAAGATCCGGGTGCACCTGGACCTCGAGCACGTGGACGGCCCCTCGACGCTCGAGACCTGGACCGACGACTGGGTCACCTACGGCTACGCGGGCCGGATCGTCCAGCTCGGGCTGGCCGAGGACCTCGCCCTCCCGTTCGCCGCCAGCCCCGCCTCCCCGCCGCAGGAGGTGGCCGCAGCCTTCCGGCAGGCGCTGGCGGACGAGGGCATGACGGTCGCCTACGCCGACCGTCCCGAGGTGAAGGCCGAGCGGGTCACGGCCTCACCGGACGCGATCGAGCTGGCCTCTGGCGAGTCGGCCGAGCTGCGCGACGTCCTCGCCCACGCCCTGGCCACCAGCGACAACGCGATGGTGGAGCAGCTGGCCCGGCAGGCCGCCGTGGCCGACGGGCGGTCGACGGAGCAGGAGGACGTCACCGCCTGGGTCAAGGAGACGGTCGCCGAGGACTACGGCCTCGACCTCGACGACGTGCGGATCAGCGACACCAGCGGACTGTCCGACGGGACCCGCATCCCGGTCAGCGTGATCGGTGACGTGCTGGTCGGCGCCGCGGACGGCAGCCACCCGGCCCTGCAGGAGGTGCTCGCCGCAGGCGGGCTGCCGATCGCCGGCTACACCGGCACCCTGGCCAGCCGCTTTCACCTGCCCGTCCACGCTGAAGGGATCGGCAACGGGCGGGCCAAGACCGGCTCCCTGCCCGGCGTGACCTCGCTCGCCGGCACGGTCGTGACGCGGGACGGCCGCCTGCTCGTCTACGCCATGACCGCCGACAAGATCGGCGAGGACGGCGCGGTGCTGGAGGCCCGCAGCGTCCTGGACGAGATCGTGGCCCAGCTCGCCCGCTGCGGCTGCTGACCGGGGGCCGACCGACGGGTGGGGTGAGGGCTTCGTGTCGCGGAGGGGAGCGGTCACCGCATACCGTCGGATCATGACGCAGACCTCCTCCTCCGCGC
The DNA here is from genome assembly GCF_052073805.1 of Ornithinimicrobium panacihumi. Taxonomy (NCBI): domain Bacteria; kingdom Bacillati; phylum Actinomycetota; class Actinomycetes; order Micrococcales; family Ornithinimicrobiaceae; genus Ornithinimicrobium; species Ornithinimicrobium panacihumi. The sequence continues at coordinate 72,074 of NZ_JBQGWG010000007.1, forward strand.
CGACCACACCCGACCCGGCCCCGGCGGGCACCCCGCTGCGCGGCAGCTCGATGGTCGACTGGGACCTGGCGGCCGGTGCCGCCAGCCGCATCGTGCCTCCCGGCCCCAAGGTCGACCGTGCCGAGGCCCAGACCCTCGTCGCCGAGCTGCGCGCCGCGGCCGAGCGGGCCGTGGGCCCCGTGGCCACCACCGCCCAGCTGCAGACCCCGCCCGGCACCCCGCCGGCGCTCGTCGTGGACCGCCCGGGGTGGATCCGCGCCAACGCCGCCTCGATGGGCGCCATGCTCGGCCCGGTCCTGGACGACGTCATCGAGCGCAAGCGGGTCGCCGACCAGCGGCGCGCGGCGGAGAAGGGCACCGAGCTGCCCGAGGTCGGCCCGCTGGCCCAGCGGCTCGGCTCGGCCGTCACCGGCACCGAGGTCGCCGGGATGCTGTCGTGGATCTCCACGAAGGTGCTGGGGCAGTACGACCTCGCGCCCCAGGGCAACCCGCGCCTGATGTTCGTCGCGCCCAACATCCTGGCCGCCGAGCGGGAGCTGGACGTCGACCCGACCGACTTCCGGCTCTGGGTGGCGATGCACGAGGAGACCCACCGCGTGCAGTTCACCGCCGTGCCGTGGCTGCGCGAGTTCATCATCGACAAGGCCCGCTCGGTCGGGTCGCAGATCATGCCCGAGCCGGACCAGATGGTCGACCGGATGAAGGAGATCGTCTCGGCCATGCCCGGCGTGATCCGGGGGGACACCGACATCACCCAGGTGCTGGCCACCCCGGAGCAGCGCGAGCGCCTGGCGGAGGTCACCGCGGTCATGTCGCTGCTGGAGGGGCACGCGGACGTCGTCATGGACGAGGTCGGCCCGCAGATCATCCCCAGCGTGGCCGAGATCCGGGCCAAGTTCACCCAGCGTCGCAAGGGCGCCGGCAGCATCGACAAGGTCCTGCGCCGCCTGCTCGGCATGGAGGCCAAGATGCGGCAGTACAAGGACGGTGCCGTCTTCGTCCGCGGTGTCATGGACCAGGTCGGGGTGGAAGGCTTCAACCGGGTGTGGACCTCGCCCGAGACCCTGCCGCGACCGACCGAGATCGTCGAGCCCGCCGCCTGGGTCGCGCGCGTCCACGGCTGAGCGGCCCCGCGCGCACCCGATGCCCGGACCTCACCCTGCCGTCGCCGCCGCCCGCGTCCGCGTGCGCCGCGCCCTCGCTGGTCTCGAGGTGGACTCGCTCGTCCTGGTCGCGTGCAGCGGCGGGGCCGACTCGCTCGCGCTCGCGGCGGCCACCGCCTTCGTCGCCCCGCGCCTGGGCCTGCGGGCCGGAGCGGTCGTCGTCGACCACGGGCTCCAGGACGGGTCCGCCGAGGTCGCGCGCACGGCGGCCGGGCAGTGCCGTGACCTCGGCCTCGAGCCTGTCCAGGTGGTCCCGGCGCAGGTCGAGGAGACGAGCTCCGGTCCGGAGGCGGACGCCAGATCGGCACGGTATGCGGTGCTCCGCGCCCGGGCGGAGGAGCTCGGCGCCGCCGCGGTGCTCCTCGGTCACACCCTCGACGACCAGGCCGAGCAGGTGCTGCTGGGCCTCGTGCGGGGCTCGGGGGCGCGGTCGCTGTCGGGGATGGCACCCTCGCGCCGGCTGGGCCCGTCGCTGCGGCTCCTGCGGCCGCTGCTCGGTCTGACCCGGGAGCAGACCCTCGCCGCCTGCGCCGCCCTGGACCTGCGGCCCTGGTCCGACCCGCACAACGACGACCCGCGCTTCACCAGGGTGCGGGTCCGGCAGGCGCTGGCCGACCTGGACGCCGACCTCGGCCCGGGGGTCCGGCAGGCGCTGGCCCGCAGCGCCGACCTGCTCCGCGACGACGCCGACGCCCTGGAGGAGGTGACGCGCGCCGCATACCCCGGGCTCGGCGAGCAACCGTGGGAGGTGACGCGGCTGCAGGAGCTGCCCCGCGCGGTCCGGACCCGGCTCTGGCGGGCCGCGGCGCTCGCCGCCGGCAGCCCCGGGACCGACCTGACCGCCGAGCACCTGCGGGCCGTGGACTCTCTCGTCACCGACTGGGACGGCCAGGGGCCGCTGCACCTGCCGGGGGGAGTGCGCGCCGGGCGTGGAGCGCAGGGTGTCTGGATCGGGTCCGCCGCCCCGGCCGGGCCGGCGACGGGGCACAATGGCACCTAGACAACGGGCCACCTCCGGCCCGACCTCCCCCTGACGATCCGAGGAGCGCGCGTGGACGCCGAGCACATGGGTGACAAGCTGCTGAACGTTCTGTTCACCGAGGAGCAGATCCAGCACCGGCTGGCCGAGCTGGCCCAGGAGGTGTGGGAGGACTACAAGGACAAGGACGTGCTGCTCGTCGGCGTCCTCAAGGGCGCGGTCCTGGTCATGGCCGACTTCATGCGGGCCCTGCCCGGCAGCGCGCCGATCGACTTCCTGGCCGTCTCCAGCTATGGCTCGGGCACCAAGTCCAGCGGCGTCGTGCGCATCCTCAAGGACCTCGACACCGACATCACCGGCCGGCACGTGCTCATCGTCGAGGACATCATCGACTCCGGCCTGACCCTGTCCTGGATCAAGACCAACCTGGAGTCCCGCGGCCCCGCCTCGGTCGAGATCTGCACCCTGCTGCGCAAGCCGGAGGCGGCCAAGGTCGAGATCGACGTGAAGTACGTCGGCTACGACATCCCGCCGGCCTTCGTGGTCGGTTACGGCCTCGACTACGACGAGCACTACCGCAACCTGCGGGTCATCGGCACGCTCGCGCCGCACGTCTACAGCTGACCTGCGAGGGCCGTCCACGTCCGCCCGGCACGGCGGACGTGGAACACTGGCCTCCTGCCGCGCGTTGTCGGCAGCAGACCCCGACCTTCCCGAACGAGCAGGAGGACCGGGGCGAGCACCGCGGTGCAAGCCCCGAACGCGCCAGACATGAGCACCGCCAAACCGCGGCCCAAGGCCAAGCCCCGTCCCTGGATCTGGCTCTTCCTGATCCTGGGTATGGCGATCTTGTGGTTCTCGATCCTCAACCCGAGCGAGTACAGCCGCATCTCCACCGCCGACGCCCTGCGCCTGGTCACCTCAGACAAGGTGGCCGAGGCGACGATCACCAACGACCGCATGGACCTGACCCTCAAGGAGGGTGAGACCTTCTCCAGCGACGAGGTGCGGGAGACGAGCAAGGTCCAGGCCTACTACGTCGACGCCCGCGGCGACCAGGTGATCGAGGCCTTCGAGGCGCACCCGCCGAGCGTGAGCTACGACGACGACACCTCGGGCCCCAACTTCTTCATGACGATGCTGGCGAGCTTCCTGCCGCTGCTGCTCATCCTGGGTCTGTTCCTGTGGTTGATGACGCGCATGCAGGGCGGCAGCCGCGGGGTCATGCAGTTCGGCAAGTCCAAGGCCAAGCTGGCCACCAAGGACATGCCCAAGGTGACCTTCGCCGACGTGGCCGGCGCGGACGAGGCCGTCGAGGAGCTGCACGAGATCAAGGAGTTCCTCTCCGAACCGCGCAAGTTCCTCGAGGTCGGCGCCAAGATCCCCAAGGGCGTGCTGCTCTACGGCCCGCCCGGCACCGGTAAGACCCTGCTGGCCCGCGCGGTGGCCGGCGAGGCCGGGGTGCCCTTCTACTCGATCTCCGGCTCGGACTTCGTCGAGATGTTCGTCGGTGTCGGTGCCTCCCGCGTGCGCGACCTCTTCGAGCAGGCCAAGGAGAACGCCCCCGCGATCATCTTCGTCGACGAGATCGACGCCGTCGGTCGCCACCGTGGCGCCGGGCTCGGCGGCGGTCACGACGAGCGCGAGCAGACCCTGAACCAGCTGCTGGTCGAGATGGACGGCTTCGACGTGAAGTCCAATGTCATCCTCATCGCGGCCACCAACCGGCCCGACATCCTGGACCCGGCGCTGCTGCGGCCGGGCCGGTTCGACCGGCAGATCGCCGTGGAGGCCCCCGACATGCTCGGGCGCCTGCACATCCTGCAGGTGCACGGCAAGGGCAAGCCGCTGGCGCCGGACGTGGACCTGATGGCGATCGCCCGCCGCACCCCCGGCTTCTCCGGCGCCGACCTGGCCAACGTCCTCAACGAGGCCGCGCTGCTGGCGGCCCGGCAGAACGAGAAGATCATCGACGACCACGACCTGGACGAGGCGATCGACCGGGTCATGGCCGGCCCGCAGAAGCGGACCCGGGTGATGAGCGCCAAGGAGAAGAAGATCACCGCCTATCACGAGGGTGGTCACGCGCTGGTCGCCGCGGCGATGAACCACACCGATCCGGTGAGCAAGGTAACGATCCTGCCGCGCGGCCGGGCGCTGGGCTACACGATGGTGCTGCCCGCCGACGACAAGTACTCCACGACCCGCAACGAGCTGCTCGACCAGCTCGCCTACGCCCTCGGAGGACGCGTGGCCGAGGAGCTGGTCTTCCACGACCCGACCACCGGCGCGGCCAACGACATCGAGAAGGCCACCGCGCTGGCCCGCAAGATGGTCACCCAGTTCGGGATGTCCGAGCGGGTCGGTGCGGTCAAGCTCGGCTCGGGCAACTCCGAGGTCTTCCTCGGCCGCGACATGGGCCACGAGCGCGACTACTCCGAGAACCTCGCCGGCGTCGTCGACCAGGAGGTGCGCCGGCTCATCGAGGCCGCTCACGACGAGGCCTGGCACGCCCTCAACGACAACCGCGAGATCCTCGACGCGCTGGTCCTGGAGCTGCTGGAGAAGGAGACCCTCAACGCCGCCGCGATAGCCGAGATCTTCAAGGACGTGCGCAAGCGCCCGGTCCGACCGGTCTGGCTCTCCAGCGACGCCCGGACCGTGCACACCGAGGGACCGGTCCTGACCGAGGCCGAGAAGCGGGCCATGGCCAACGGCCACAACCCGCTCGAGGACGACGGCGAGGAGCACCCGCCGGCCCAGGTCATCCAGGTGCCGGAGGGCGGCCGTGTCGACCCCGGGCACCACTGACCCGCGCACCGGGGACGAGCTGGTCCCCGGCGAGCCGGACCCCAGCCTGGTGCCCGGCGCGGTCGACCACGCCCGCATCGAGGCCGCGGTGCGGGAGATCCTCCTGGCCGTCGGCGAGGACCCGGACCGGGACGGGCTGCTCGACACCCCCGCCCGGGTCGCCCGCTCCTACGCCGAGATCTTCTCCGGCCTGAGCCAGGACCCCAGCGACGTGCTGGGCACCACCTTCGACGTCGACCACGACGAGATGATCCTGGTCAAGGACATCGAGATGTTCAGCGTCTGCGAGCACCACCTGGTGCCCTTCCACGGCGTCGCCCACGTGGGCTACATCCCCGGCCTGGACGGCCGCGTCGTCGGCCTGTCCAAGCTCGCGCGGCTGGTCGACGTCTACGCCCGCCGCCCGCAGGTGCAGGAGCGGCTCACCACCCAGATCGCCGACGCGCTGGAGGCTCACATCGCCCCTCGCGGCGTCATCGTCGTGGTCGAGGCCGAGCACCTGTGCATGTCGATGCGCGGCATCCGCCGTCCGGGGGCCCGGACCATCACCTCGGCCGTCCGCGGTGGGCTGCGCAACCCGGCCACCCGCGCAGAGGCGATGAGCCTGATGACGGCGGGCAGGAGCAGCTGAGCGTGCCCGCGAGCGTCGCCGACCTCCTCGCCCCGGGTCCCACCCGGATCATGGGCATCGTCAACGTCACGCCCGACTCCTTCAGCGACGGCGGCCGGTGGATCGACCCGGCGGTGGCGGTGCGCCGCGGCCGGGAGATGGCCGCCGAGGGCGCCGACCTCATCGACGTCGGGGGCGAGTCGACCCGTCCGGGGAGCCGCCGCCCCGACGAGCAGGAGGAGCTCGACCGGGTGCTGCCCGTCGTGGCCGCCCTGGCCGACGAGGGACTCGTGGTCTCGGTGGACACCATGCGCGCCGAGGTCGCCCGCCAGACCCTCGAGGCTGGAGCCGCGATCATCAACGACGTCTCCGGCGGCCAGGCCGACCCGGACATGCCTGCGGTCATCGCCGCCACCGGGGCGCCGTTCGTCCTCATGCACTGGCGGGGACTGCTCACCGACCCGCACGAGCAGCCGCACTACGACGACGTGACGGCCGAGGTATGCCGCGAGCTCACCGATCGCGTGGACGCTCTCCTGGGTGCCGGGGTAGCCCGGGAGCAGATCATCCTCGATCCGGGCTTCGGCTTCTCCAAGGACGCGGGGCACAACTGGACGCTCCTCTCCCGGCTGGACCGCGTCATGGCGCTGGGCCTGCCCGTCCTGGTCGGCACCTCCCGTAAGCGCTTCCTGGGCCGGCTGCCCGCGCGGCCCGGGGTGACCGTGGCACCCGACGCGGCGCCCACCGAGCCGGTGGACCGGGACGTCGCGACCGCCGCGACCAGCCTGCTCGCCGCGCAGGCGGGGGCCTGGGCGGTCCGGGTCCACGACGTCGCCGCGACCCGCGAGGCGCTCGGTGTCTGGCAGATGGTGCGGGGTGCCGATGCGCGCTGACCGCAGCACCGACGAGATCCGGCTCCTCGGCGTCGCCGCCCGGGGCCACCACGGGGTCCTCGACTTCGAGAAGCGCGACGGCCAGGACTTCGTCGTCGACGTCGTCATGACCGTCGACCTGGCCGAGGCCGGGCGCACCGACGACCTGTCCGCCACGGTCAACTACGCGGAGGTGGCCGCCGACGTCGTCGAGGTCGTCACCGGCCCCTCCTTCGACCTCATCGAGAAGGTCGCCGCCGTCATCGCCGACCGCGTGCTCGCCCGCCCCCTGGTCCAGGCCGTCGAGGTGACCGTGCACAAGCCGCAGGCCCCCGTGGGGGTGCCCTTCTCCGACGTCCAGGTGGTGGTGCGCCGCGAGCGGGACGTGCCGGTCGTCATCGCCCTCGGCGCCAACCTGGAGGGCGAGGACGGTGCCGACCCGGCCGCGACGGTGCGCGCCGCGGGCCACCGCCTGCGCCGGATCCGCGGGCTGCGCGCCGTCCGCGTCTCGCCCCTGCACGGCAGCGCGCCCGTCGGCGGGGAGCTGGTCGAGGGCCAGCCCGACTACGTCAACGCCGTCGCCGTGGCCCGCACGCGCCTGACCCCGGCTGCTCTGCTGGCCGCCCTGCACCGCGTCGAGGAGGACTTCGGCCGCACCCGCGAGGTCCGCTGGGGCGCCCGCACCCTCGATCTGGACCTGATCCAGTACGGCGACCCCGCCGACGGCACCGACGTGGTCAGCGAGGACCCGTCCCTGCTGCTGCCCCACCCACGTGCCCACGAGCGGGCCTTCGTGCTGCGCCCCTGGCTGGCGGTCGACCCCGCGGCCACGCTGCGCACGGGGGAGGGGAGCACCCCGGTGCGTGACCTCATACCCTCCGTCGCCGACCAGGACGTGCACCCGCTGGAGCCGCGATGAACCTGACCCAGGGCGTCCGGCCCGGCGTGGCGGTCGTCACCGCCGTGCTGGTGGGGATGGCCGGCCTACTGCTCCTCCTGCTGCTGCGGAGCACTGGCGGGTCGGTGCCGCAGCTGATCTGGCTGGGGGTCGTCCCGCTGGTGGCGATGATCGCGCTGGTGCTCGTGCTGTCGTGGCAGGTGCGCCGGTACGTGAGCGGGAAGGGCTCGCCTGCCAACCGGCCTAGCCCCCAGCGGGCCCGCGGCACCCTCGTGGGCGCGCAGGCGGCGGCGCTGGGCGGGGCGGCGCTGGTCGGCTGGTATGCCGCGCATGTCCTCCTCCACCTCCCGCTGGTGGACGTCCCGAGCCAGCGCGGGCAGTTGCTGTGGGCGCTGGTGCACGCCGTGCTGGCGGCGGCGCTGTCGGTCGCCGGCTTCGTCGGGCAGCACTGGTGCCGGATCCCGCCCGGTGAGGACGACGACGAGGACGGGACGGTCAAGGACGGCGGCCTGGCCTACGGGTGAGGCCTACATCCGGTCCAACTCCTTGACCACGCGGGCCGGGTTGCCCACGGCGTCGTGGCGTTGAACTCGTCCGCCAGCTCCTAGATTGAGACCCATGCCAGCAGCTGCGCGCGCCCACCGCTCGGAGAAGGTCGTCTGCTACATCGTCCGCGACGACCACCTCCTGGTCTTCACCCACCGCGACTACCCGATGGAGCAGACGGGGGTGCAGGTGCCGGCCGGGACGCTGGACCCGGGGGAGGACGCCGTCGCCGGTGCCCTGCGGGAGGCCATCGAGGAGAGCGGGCTGACCGGGCTGCGGGTCGTGGCGCTGCTGGGGGAGGACGAGTACGACATCGCGCCGGTACGCGACGAGGTCCTGCACCGGCGGTTCTTCCTGCTGGAGGTGGACGAGGTGGCGGGGGACGAGAACGCCGGAGGTCTCGAGGTGGCGGGGGGCGAGCTGGAGCCTCGGCTCGACCTGACCGCCCGGTGGGAGCACCGGGACCCCGACCCGAGCGGGGGTGGCGAGGCGCCGAGGTGGGAGTGCTTCTGGATGCCCCTGGAGTGGGGGCACGTGCTGTCCTGCGGGCAGGGGCGCTTCGTCGGGGTGGCGGCCGACCTGGTTACGGAGCGGAAGGGGCGCCCTGACGGGGGCCGAGCGGGTCCCGTGGCCGCTGCCGCGCCGCCGCCAGCCGGGCACCACGTGCGCACTGTGCCGGTGGAGCCAGAGCCGGGCCGACGGCCGACCACCTTCTGGCCCGGGCTGGAGGACCCGGACCATAGCCATGCCTATGTCCAGCGCTTCCGGGTGATGCCGGCCCGGGGAGAAGACCTCGAAGGGGAGTCCCGGCTGGTGGACGTGCTGGCGCCCCGGCATGCCCACCTGCTGGACGCCGGCTGCGGCCCGGGTCGGCACGGCGGCCACCTCGCGCGGCTGGGGCACCGGGTGGTCGGTGTGGACCTCGACCCGGTGCTCATCGACGCTGCGGGTCAGGACCCCCCCGGGGCGACCTGGCTCGTCGGCGACCTCGTCGAGCTCGACCTGCCCTCGCAGGGGATCACCGAGCCCTTCGACGGCGTGCTCCTGGCCGGCAATGTGATGGACTTCCTCACGCCAGAGGTGCGTGGGGAGGCGCTGCGCCGGATCGCGGGACACCTGGCAGCGGACGGCTTCGTCGTGGTCGGCTGCCGCGTGACCCGCGGCTTCACCCCGGCTGAGCTGGACGCGCTGCTCCCCGAGGTGGGCCTGACCCTGGAGCAGCGCTTCGCCACCTGGGACCTGCGGCCGTGGGAGACCACCTCCGGCTTCGCCGTGAGCGTCCTGCGGAAGGGCTCCTGACGTCGCCCCGGCGTGGTCGTGGAGATGCCGACGAAGACGGACCCTCGACACAGGTGCTACTCCGGGATGACTGGCGGCATCGGCCCCTGACCGTCCCACACATTGCTCTTCAGCGACACTCAACGCACCTCACCAAACCCGCCCGGCGGATTCTCAATGACTTTGTCAAGCCGTTCTGGGCAGCTCTTTTCGGGATGGCGGAGTGAGTTCGAAAGGCCGGTTGTCGCGTAGCAGCGCCCGGACGCAACAGCAGACGCTCGACGAGTGCTTGACTAGACCGCTGGGGGGGGTAGGCTCCTGAGGAGTCAAACGAAGGCTCTCACTGTGGAGGCATCATGACAATTCGGTCGAAGATGTTAGGCGCGGTCATGGGTACTCTGTTGACCCTGAGTGCCACGCAACCGGTGCATGCAGCCGATTACGAACAGCCTGCGGGTGGCATGTCGTGCATAGGTGCGATGTCGCATATGCGAACCTCTAGCACGAACTACACGGCCCATTACCGAAACTCAACTGATCTCGTCGCGTCGTGGTGGAACGGGCGGTCGCCGCAGCAGCGTAAGAGCCTCCATCCCGCGAGAGTGAGCAGCCTTGTCATCGTCGGGTTTGATGGGCCCTACACTGCCAAGTTGGAGTGGTGGTCCAAGGGATGCGGCGAGGGATCCTAGTCTTCGTCGGCCCTGAGCGCCGGGTCCTGTTGGCCGTCGTCAGCGCGATGGCCTTGAGTTCATGCGCAGCTGGACAACCATCGCCTAAGTCTCCGGACATCACCGACGTCTCTGAGCGCATCAGTTATCAGGGCTATGCCGACGACGCCTGGGAACGGGTCGTGGCCATCTTTCCCGAGTCCACGCGCCCGGTCGTGGACACTGTGGACACGATCTCCCCAGACGACTGGGCCAAGGTCCAGTCGACCTGCCTTCAGGAACAGGGTTTCCCGGTCAAGGCCATGCTAGATGGAGGATTGTTCTTCGGGGACGTCCATCCCGATCAAGGGCAGGCGTTGCACGTGGCCATGTATGTGTGCGAGGTTCGATTTCCCATCGATGCGAAATACCTCACCCCGTTGGACGACGAAGAGATAGAACGCATCTTTCAGTACCAAACGGGTCCGTTGACCGAGTGTCTGGAAGCGCGTGGACACCGGGTGCCCGAACCACCCTCGTTCGAGCGCTTCTCGGCAGAGTTGCTCAACGGATCCCTCCAGTGGTCTGCCTACGGGGACGTGAGAGTCCCTCACCAGGAGTGGCTCGAGCTCAACGAGGCTTGCCCACAGGTGCCTCCCTACGGCCCCTGAGACCCAGCAGGTCTTATCGGTCGTGGGCCGACGGGGCCCGCACCTACTTGTCGATATCGCCGACGACGAAGAACATCGACCCCAGGATCGCGACCATGTCGGCCACGACGGTGCCGGGCAGCATCTCGCGGAGCACCTGCACGTTGTTGAAGGACGCCGAGCGCAGCTTGAGGCGGTGCGGGGCCTTGTCCCCGCGGCTGACGAGGTAGTAGCCGTTGAGGCCGAGCGGGTTCTCGCCGTGGAAGTAGTGCTCGCCCTCGGGCACCTTGAGGACCTTGGGCAGCTTGGTGTCGTAGGGGCCGGGGCCGATCTCGCGCAGCCGCTCGGTGCAGGCGCGGGCGAGATCGAGGGAGACGTGCACCTGCTCGGCCAGCACCTCCAGCCGGGAGAGGCAGTCGCCGGCCTCGCGGGTGACGACCTGCCCCGGGCCGCCGTCGGTGAAGAGCTCGCCGTAGGCCAGGTAGGGCTCGTCGCGGCGCAGGTCGAGGTCCAGCCCGGACGCTCGCGCGATCGGCCCGGACACGCCATAGGCCAGCACCTGCTCGAGCGGGAGCATCCCGACGCCGCGGGTGCGGGCGGTGACGATCTCGTTGCCGATGAGCATCGACTCCAGCTCGGGCATCCGGGAGCGGACCTTCTCGACCGCCGCGTCGACCCGGTCCAGCCACCCGTCGGGCAGGTCGTGGAGCAGCCCGCCGACGCGGGTGCACATGTAGTGCATCCGGCCGCCGCTGAACTCCTCCATCACCGCCTGCAGCTCCTCGCGCTCGCGGAAGCTGTAGAACATCGGGGTGATCGCGCCCAGCTCCAACGGGTAGGAGCCCAGGAACATCAGGTGGTTGAGCACCCGGCTGAGCTCGGAGAGCAGCGTGCGCGTCCAGGTCGCCCGCTCGGGCACCTCCATGCCCAGCAGGTGCTCGGCCGCCAGGGCGACGCCGACCTCGTTGTTGAAGGCCGAGAGCCAGTCGTGACGGTTGGCCAGGACGATGATCTGGCGGTAGTCGCGGACCTCGAAGAGCTTCTCCGCACCGCGATGCATGTAGCCGATGATCGGCTCGGCCGCGACGATCTGCTCGCCGTCGACGGTGATGCGCAGGCGCAGGACGCCGTGGGTCGCCGGGTGCTGCGGGCCGATGTTCAGCACCATCTCGGTGGTGCTCAGGCCGCCGACGCCTGAGCCCAGGGAGACATCGAGATCGCGGGTGGTCACCGGCCCAGCCTAGCGATGTGGGCCACGGCCCAGCGGAACTCGCCGAGCCCGGGCCAGGCGGTCAACGCGTTCAGCGCGGCGCGTTGGGAAAGGGCTTCCAGGTATGCGGTGGGTCGGGTCGTGGCGAGCTCGTGCGGCACCGGGGAGGTCGGCTCCCCGAGCAGGGTGAACAGCCAGTCGCGCTGGGCCATCATGTCCACGGTCACGTCGTCGGGGTAGTCGCTCATGAGGCTGTCGAAGGCGACGTGGGCGGTCAGGTCGCAGGTCCCGTCGGGCACGGGGTCGACCTGGCGCCCGTCGCGGTAGCCGGTGAGCGTGCCGTGCGCCGGTCGGGTGCCCCGCATGTTGCCGTAGTCGACCACGACCACGACCCCGGTGCGGACCCGGTCCAGCAGGTCGAGCCAGGCGAGATCGCGGGTCCTGCCGACCTCGACCCGCTTCGCCCCCCTGGGCGCGAAGCTTTTCACCCAGTGCAGGTCGGGCCCGGTCAACCACCGGCCATGCTCCTCGGTGCCGTCGCGCGCGACGGTGACCACACGCCATACACCGTTGTCGTCGGTCTCCACGATCGGCGTCGGCACGACGTCGAGCCACTCGTGGGCGAGCACGAGGGTGGCCCGGAGGTCGACCAGCTCCTCGGGCAGCCCGGCGCCGCCGGGGGAGACGAGCCAGGCGTCGACGTCGAGGTCCGCCGGGCGGGGGACGATGTCGACGCCGGTGAGGTGCAGCTCGGGCGCCAGCTCGCGCAGGTGCCGCAGCAGCTCGCCCCGTCCGCAGCCGAGGTCCACCACGCGGGTGCAGTGGCGAGAGCGTGCGAGCTTCGCGATGGCACGGGCCAGCACCCGGCCGCCCCCGGGGATGCCCTGGGCGGAGGTGGCGAAGTGGTCGGCGGGCGCGGTCCGTCGGTAGAAGCCCTCCGCCCCGTAGAGCGCCTCGTGCCAGGCCTCGTCCCAGGGGATGTGCATGCGGCCTAGCCTGCCAGCAACCACGGGGCGCGCTCGGTGGGGTGTGGAAGAACCACGGGGCGCGCTCGGTCGGTGGTGGGGCAACCACCCGACGCTCTCGGTGGGGCGGGGGGAGGCGATGTCGTTTTTCTGCTAGCCGCGGTGGGGTGGGGTGGCGCACGATGGGGGCATGACCACGACGGCGCTCCCGGCGCACACCGACCACGCCGCCTGCGCGGCGGCGGTGCGCAGCCGGGACCCGCGCTTCGACGGGTGCTTCTTCACGGCCGTGCTCACGACGGGGATCTACTGCCGCCCCAGCTGCCCCGCCATGACGCCCAGGACGGAGCACATGACCTTCTACCCGACGGCCGCCGCGGCGCAGGGCGCGGGATTCCGGGCCTGCAAGCGGTGCCGTCCCGACGCGACGCCGGGCTCGCCGGAGTGGCACGTGCGCGGCGACGTCGTGGCCCGGGCGATGCGGCTGGTCGACGACGGCGTCGTCGAGCGCGAAGGAGTCCCGGGGCTGGCCGCCAGGCTGGGCTACTCCACCCGCCAGCTCCAGCGCCTCACCGTCGCCGAGCTCGGTGCGCCGCCGCTTGGCCTGGCCCGCGCCCGCCGCGCGCAGACGGCCCGCATCCTCATCGAGACCACGACGATGCCGATGGCCGACATCGCCTTCGCCGCCGGCTTCGCCAGCATCCGCTCCTTCAACGACACCGTGCGCTCGGTCTTTGCGAGCGCGCCGCTGGAGCTGCGGGACAAGGCCGTGCGTCGACGGCAGTCGGCACCCGGGCCGGGGCTGGCACCCGGGCCGGGGCGGGCGTCCGGGCCGGCGCAGGCACCCGGTTCGGGGCCGGCGGCCGGGCCGGGGCTGGCCGAGGGGACGGCGTCGGCCCAGGGGACGGCGTCGGAGAGCGCTCCCGTGAGCATCGAGCTGAGACTGCCGCTGCGCCCGCCGCTGCACGCGCCGAGCCTGTTCGGTCACCTCGTCGCCACCGCGGTCCCGGGCGTGGAGGCGTGGTCCGGTGGACGGTTCCACCTCGCGCTGCGTCTGCCGCACGGGCAGGGCACCGCTCACCTCGCGCCGCCCGAGGGGTCGGCTCCTGGCACGGTGCGGGCCACCCTGCGACTCACCGATCTGCGGGATCTCACCGCGGCCATCGGGCGGTGCCGCGCCCTGCTCGACCTGGACGCCGACCCCGTCGCGGTCCACGCCCACCTCGCCGGCGAACCGGCACTCCTGCCCCTGCTCGCGGCCCACCCCGGCGTGCGGATCCCAGGGGCCAGCGACGCCCACGACCTCGCCCTGCGGGTCGTCCTGGGCCAGCAGATCTCCACCGCCCGTGCCGCCGACCTCGGCGCCCGCCTGGCCCTCACCCTCGGTGACCCGCTCCCCGAGGCGTTGCGGACCGCCGGGCTCACCCACCGCTTCCCGACGGTCGATGCGGTCGCCGGGGCCGCCGACGACGACTTCCCGGGGATGCCCGGCAGCCGACGCAAGGCCCTCCGCGCGCTGGCCGGGGCGCTCGCCGACGGCTCCCTCGTCCTCGACCCCGGCGCCGACCGGCCCGAGGCCCGCGCCGGACTCCTCGCCCTGCCCGGGATCGGCCCCTGGACCGCCGAGATGATCCTGCTCCGCGGCCTCGGCGACCCCGACGCCTGGCCCGGCTCCGATCTCGGGGTCCGGTATGCGGCACGCGACGCCGGTCTCCCGGACGCCCCGGCCGCGCTGGGCCGCCGTGCCGAGACCTGGCGACCCTGGCGCGGCTACGCCGCCTCCCTGCTGTGGGCCTCCTCGAGCCACGAGGCCAGCGGCCGCCTGCTGGGGCTGGACCAACCCTCGCCACCGCATACCGAGAAGGACGCATGAGCACCCACCACGCCACCATCGACAGCCCCGTCGGCCCCCTGCGGATCGTCAGCGACGGCGACCACCTGACCGGGGTGTTCTTCGCCGAGCACCGGCACGCGCCGGACGACCTCGGGCAGGAGGTGCCGCTCGAGGAGGCGGCGCAGGTGCTGCGGGACACCGCGACCCAGCTGGGGGAGTACTTCGCCGGGGGACGGACGGACTTCGACCTGCCCCTGTCCGCCGCGGGCACCGACTTCCAGCGCCGGGTGTGGGCGGCCCTGGGGGAGATCCCCTACGGGACCACCTGGTCCTACGGCCGGCTCGCCGAGGTGATCGGGCAGCCGGGCGCCTCCCGGGCCGTCGGGCTGGCCAACGGCCGCAACCCGATCTCGATCGTGGTGCCCTGCCACCGGGTGGTCGGGTCGACCGGCGCGATCACCGGCTACGGCGGAGGGGTCGAGCGCAAGCAGGTCCTGCTGGACCTGGAGCGCTCGCGGGCGGAGGGCGTCCTCTTCTGATCCGCCAGATACCCTGGTGGGGTGACTGACACCCCCACCACCCCGACCCCCGAGGCCGACGTCCCCGAGCAGATGCGGGTGCGACGCGGCAAGCGGGAGGCCATGCTGGCCGAGGGTGTGGAGCCGTATGCGGCCACCGTGCCGGTGACCCACACCATCGCCGAGGTGCGCGAGCAGTGGTCTCACCTCGAGACGGGGGAGGAGACCCAGGACGTCGTCGGCGTGGCCGGGCGGGTCATCTTCGTGCGCAACACCGGCAAGCTCTGCTTCGCCACCCTCCAGGCCGGCGACGGCACCCGGCTGCAGGCGATGGTCTCCCTGGCCGAGGTCGGCGAGGAGGCGCTGGCGCGCTGGAAGTCCTGGGTCGACCTGGGCGACCACGTCTTCGTCCACGGCCGCGTGATCTCCTCGCGGCGCGGGGAGCTGTCGGTGATGGCAGACGAGTGGTCCATGGTCTCCAAGGCGCTGCGGCCGCTGCCGGTCCTGCACAAGGACCTCTCCGAGGAGCAGCGGGTCCGGCAGCGCTATGTCGACCTGATCCTGCGCCAGGAGGCACGGGACATGGTCCGCACCAAGGCCACCGTGCTGCGCTCGATCCGGACCACGCTGGACTCCCTGGGATTTGTCGAGATCGAGACCCCGATCCTGAATCTGGTCCACGGCGGCGCCGCGGCCCGACCGTTCACCACGCACCTGAATGCTTTCGATATCGATATGTCGTTGCGCATCGCCACCGAGCTCTACCTCAAGCGGGCCGTGGTCGGGGGCGTGGAAAAGGTCTACGAGATCGGGCGGACATTCCGCAACGAGGGCATCGACTCCACCCACAGTGCCGAGTTCACGATGCTGGAGTTCTACGAGGCCTATGGAGACCAGTTCTCGGCCGCCGAGCGCACCCGGCAGATCATCCTCGATGCCGCAGAGGCGACCGGCGCGGGACTGCAGCTGACCGATTACAAGGGCCAGGAGATCGACCTTTCCGGTGAATGGCGCTGGCTGCCGATCGTCGATGCCGTGGGCGAGGCGCTCGGTGCCGAGATCACCGCAGGTGAGGACGAGGCCAATGTCGCCCGGCTCCGCGAGCTGGCGCAGGCCAAGGAGATCGCGCTGCAGCCGCACTGGGGCGCCGGCGAGATCATCCTGGAGGTCTTCGAGCAGCTCATCGAGGACACTCTCGTGCAGCCCACCTTCGTCTGCGACTACCCGGAGTCGGTCCGCCCGCTGGCCCGCAGCCACCGCAGCAAGCCCGGGCTGGTCGAGGCCTGGGACCTGATCATCGGCGGCGTCGAGCTCGCCCCGAGCTATACCGAGCTGGTCGACCCCGTGATCCAGCGTGAGCGGCTCACGATCCAGTCCCGGCTGGCCGCAGGCGGCGACCCCGAGGCGATGTCCCTGGACGAGGACTTCCTGCGGGCGCTGGAGTACGCCGCACCGCCCATGGGTGGCACCGGCCTAGGTGTGGACCGCCTGGTCATGCTGCTCACCGGCGCCGGCATCCGCGAGACCATCCTGTTCCCCCTGCTCAAGCCGGAGGCGTGATGAGCAACTTTCTCGGTGAGGCCTGGTGGTTCCTCTCGGCCCTGATCCCCTCGATCGGGCTGCTCTTCCTCTTCTGGGTGATCCTCAAGCACATCCTGGAGGGCGACCGCCGCGAGCGCGCCGCCCTGCGCGAGTGGGAGGCTGCCCAGGACCGCGAGGCCGCTGCGCGCGGGCGCGAGGAGAAGGCTGCGGAGGCGTCCTCCGCACCCTCCCCGGAAAAGCCCTGACGGCCGTCGTTCGACGAGTCGTTTCGTTCCCACCGGAGCGGATAAATGCACCGGGTCGGGCACGGCAGACGCGTGGAGCCTGGCTGGAATTCGGGCCCAATTGAGGGCTCGATCGAGAAAGTCCCACGCAATTTCCATCGGTGGGGTGAGCGATAATGTGCGCCCGCACGCGTTATTGCGATATTCTCTCCGAGTCGGACGGGGACCCGGACGGCACCGAACAATGGATCAGGAGACACAGTGGTTCAGCGTGTGCAGATCATCCTGGAGGATGACATGAATGGTGGCGAGGCCACCGAGACGGTTGAGTTCGCTCTTGACGGCGTGAGCTACGAGATCGACCTGAACGACGAGAATGCCGCCAAGCTCCGCAACGAGATGGCTGGCTGGATCGCCAACGCGCGCCGCGCCGGGGGGCGTCGTCAGACCCGTCGCCGGGCTTCCGGCGGTGGCTCTGCGGCAAAGTCCGACGAGCTGGCCAAGATGCGTGAGTGGGGTCGCGCCAACGGTTTCAAGGTGAGCGCCCGCGGTCGTGTGTCGCAGGAGCTGCAGGACGCCTACGCGGCGGCCAACTGACGGCACGCAGCACCTGATCGGGTCGGCCCAATCCCTGGGGGCCGACCCGATCGCCGTCTCCGGACGGGCGTCAGACCTCGTCGATCGTCAGCTGTGTCAGCTCGAGATCCCCGGCGGCGGCCGCCTCGACGTCCTCCCACTCGCGGGGCAGGGCCACCTGGGGGCGCTCCCGGCCGCGCAGCGACCAGGGGCAGATCGTCGTCTTGGCCGCATTGTTCTGGCTCCAGTCCAGGAAGACCTTGCCCGGTCGCAGCGCCTTGGTCATCTTGGCGGTCACCAGGTCCGGGTGGGTCGCGGCCAGCTGCTCGGCCAGCGACCTGGCCACCTGGCTCACCTCGTCCGAGCTGCGCGTCCCCTCCAGGTCGCCGTAGAGCTGCATCCCCTTGGACCCGCTCGTCACCGGCCGGGTCGCCAGCCCCACGCCCTCGAGCCGTTCGCGCACCATGAGCGCCACCCGCGCGCACTCGGCCAGCCCGGCGCCCGGCCCGGGGTCCAGGTCGATCACGAGGCGGTCGGGCGGCAGTGGCTCCCCGTCCTCGTCGACCCGCCACTGCGGCACGTGCAGCTCCAGGCTGCCGAGGTTGACCAGGTAGACCAGCGCCGCCAGATCGGTCACCAGCGGGAAGGTCAGGGTGTCGCGCCCCTTGGACGAGCCCGGCGTCGGCACGGTGACCCGCGGCAGCCAGGAGGGTGCTCCGGAGGGCAGGTTCTTCTCGAAGAAGTGCGGCTTGTGCACGCCCTCGGGGAAACGGATCCGGGTCACCGGACGGTCGGCCAGCTCGGGCAGGATCTGGTCGGCGTGCGAGACGTAGTAGCTGAGCACCTCGCCCTTGGTCGTGCCCGTCGCCGGGAAGAGCACCTTGTCCAGGTTGCTCACCTTCAGCGTCCGGTCGCCCACGCTCACGCTCTGGCTCGTCACGACAGCTCCAGCAGGTCCATCGGGGTCAGGTCGACGCGCACGCACTGGTAGGACGGCTGCCGCAGCCGCCCGACCCCGGGCGTGATCCCCAGCGACGCCACGTCGATGACCACCTCGGGCGCCAGCCAGGTGGAGCCGTGCGCCTCCGCGTGGGGGATCTTCTCCGCGAAGGGGTATGCGGTGCGCGGCACCTCCTCCAGCCGCGCGGCCAGGGCGGCACCGGCCTTCCCCGCCAGGCCGCTGCCGACCCGGCCCAGATAGCTCAGGCGAGGTCGACCCTCGGGGTCGAGCAACGGCATACCCTCCTCGTCGGTGGCGGGCAGGCCCACGTGGACGGCGCCGAGGCGACCCACGGTCCCCGTCTGGGGCTTCCATCCACCGATCACGACGCTCATCGTGTCGCGGTGGGGGAACTTGAGCCAGTCGGCCGACCTCGTGCCCTCTTGGTAGGTGGCCGAGCGGCGCTTGCTGATCACGCCCTCCAGGCCCTGCTCGGCGGTGGCGGCGACCAGCCGGGCCCCGTCGTCGTAGACGGGGGAGAGCTGCACGGCGGGGACGTCGGCGTCCTCGAGCAGGTCCTCCAGGGCCGACCGGCGCACCGACCAGGGCAGCGAGGTGAGGTCGGTGCCCTCGAGCCGCAGCAGGTCGAAGGCCAGGTAGGTCGCCGGCCGGGTCGTGCGCAGCTGCTCGGCGGCCCGGGCGGAGGTGGTGTGCACGCGGTCGACGACGTGGCTGAAGGAGGGGCGCCCGCCGATCATCGCCACGGCCTCCCCGTCGAGCAGCAGGTCGCCGGCGATCCGGGTCAGACCGGCGAGCTCGGGGAAGGCGACGGCGATGTCGCGCTGCCCACGGGTGAGCAGGCGCACCCGGCCCTCACGGACGTCGGCGAGCAGCCGGATGCCGTCCCACTTGATCTCGTGGGCCCAGCCCGGGCCCGCCGGCGGACCGGTCCGGGAGTCGCCGGGAGTGGCGAGCATGGGGCGCATGGGTCCATCCTGGGGTGCGTGAGAGCTATCTGGAAGGGTGCCGTCAGCTTCGGGCTGGTCAACGTGCCGGTGCGGCTGTACTCCGCGACGGAGAACCACGACATCAGTTTCCACCAGGTCCGGGCCAGCGACGGCAGCCGGATCCGCTACAAGCGCGTGGCGCAGGCGGACGGCGAGGAGGTGGCCTACAAGGACATCGCCAAGGCCTACGAGACCGAGGACGGCAAGACGGTCATCCTCACCGAGGAGGACATGGCCAGCCTGCCCAACCGCTCCAGCAAGGAGATCGCGGTCGAGTCCTTCGTGCCGATCGACCAGATCGACCCGATCCTCTACGACAAGGCCTACTACATCGAGCCGGACGCCATGGGGGCCAAGGCCTACGGCCTGCTGCGGGAGGCGCTGACCGAGTCCGAGCGGGTCGCGGTCGTGACCGTCTCGGTGCGGACCCGGATGACGATGGCGGTCCTGCGGGTCGTCGACGACGTCATCGTCCTCCAGACCCTCCTGTGGCCGGACGAGATCCGGGACAGCTCCCAGCTCGACCACCTCGACGAGGTCAGCGAGCCCAAGGAGGCCGAGGTCGCGATGGCCCGGATGCTCGTCGACTCCATGTCCGGGGACTTCGAGCCCGAGGGCCACGTGGACGACTTCAAGGAGGCCGTCGACGCGCTGGTCAAGAGCAAGATCGAGGGGGGCGACGTCACCGAGAGCCCCGACGCGGGGGAGGACACGGACTCTGGCGAGGTCGTGGACCTGCTGGCCGCGCTCCAGCGCTCGGTGGACCGGGCCAAGGCCGGCCGTGGGGAGAGCTCCAGCGGCGCTGCGGCGCAGGACAAGAAGCCGGCGGAGAAGAAGCCCGCCGAGAAGGACTCGGCGAAGGACTCACCGGGGAAGGGCTCATCGACGAGGAAGGCACCGGCGAAGAAGACGGCGTCGAGGACCGGCGCCACGGCCTCGAAGAAGACTGCCGCGAAGAAGGCCCCCGCCAAGAAGGAGACCCCCGCCAAGAAGGCGACGAGCAGGAAGAAGGCCAGCTAGCGCTCAGGGCGCGGTCGTCGTCGCCGCGTCGTCGCCCTCGCCCTGCGCGTCCTCGGACTGCTCGATCACGGCCTGCTTGGGCGAGCAGCCCAGCCCACGGTCCAGACCCTGGGCGGCCTGGCCGGCCGCGGCCAGCAGCCCCTTGGTCGTGGCCTCGTCCTTCTCGCCCAGCGACTCGGCCACGATCGTGTGCGGGACGCGGTCGTCGCGCTTGGTGGCGCCGGGACGGGTGCAGGTCGTCAGGCCGGTGACGAGGCCGTCGGAGATGTAGGACCGGCCGAGATACTCCGGGCCGGGCTCGACGCCCTCGGCGGCCTCCGCCCGCTCCCGGGCCGTGGCGCGCGCCTCGTCCCCGAGCAGGATCGACAGGCGCACCACGGGCTCCTGGGCACCCTTCTCCCCGGTGAGCACCTCGCAGACCCAGCCCTCGGCGTCGTCCTGCAGGACGAGCTGGCGGGGGTTGACCGGCTCGCCGCCGGAGGCGGCCTCCACGGCGGCGGGGTTGACGTGCTCGCACAGCCAGCCGCCACGTCCCGGCTCGCCCTCGAGCCCGTCGTCGGTGGCGACCGCGGCGTCGTCGGTGGTCCGCCCCGCAACGGTGGCGTCCTCGGAGGTGCAGGAGGTGAGGACGAGGGCCAGGCCCGCGGCGACCGCGGTGCTGGAGAAGATCCGGTTGCGCATGGCCGGACATGGTATGCGGTGCTGCTGGGTGGTTCCTGCACCCCGCCGGAGGATTTATGCCGGGGGCGAACACGGTGGTGCGGCCGCGCGGGCGGGGAACATCATCGGTCGGCACCGACGTTGAGCCACACAGACGCAACGTAGAGTGGACGAAAGCCCGTGAGGGTGGCCTGCCACCACGCGTGCCACGACGAAAGTTGAGGAGTGAGGCATGTTTGAACGGTTCACCGACCGCGCCCGTCGCGTGGTGGTGCTCGCGCAGGAAGAGGCGCGGCTGCTCAACCACAACTACATCGGGACCGAGCACCTGCTGCTGGGCCTGATTCACGAGGGGGAGGGCGTCGCCGCCAAGGCGCTGGAGTCGCTGGGGATCAGCCTCGACGCCGTGCGCCAGCAG
The DNA here is from genome assembly GCF_052073805.1 of Ornithinimicrobium panacihumi. Taxonomy (NCBI): domain Bacteria; kingdom Bacillati; phylum Actinomycetota; class Actinomycetes; order Micrococcales; family Ornithinimicrobiaceae; genus Ornithinimicrobium; species Ornithinimicrobium panacihumi. The sequence continues at coordinate 93,442 of NZ_JBQGWG010000007.1, forward strand.
GTGCAGGAGATCATCGGCCAGGGCCAGCAGAGCCCGACCGGCCACATCCCCTTCACCCCGCGCGCCAAGAAGGTCCTGGAGCTCTCGCTGCGCGAGGGCCTGCAGCTGGGCCACAACTACATCGGCACCGAGCACCTGCTCCTCGGCCTCATCCGTGAGGGCGAGGGCGTGGCCGCCCAGGTGCTTGTCAAGCTGGGCGCCGACCTCAACCGGGTCCGCCAGCAGGTCATCCAGCTGCTCTCCGGCTACCAGGGCAAGGAGGCCGCCACCGCCGGTGTCGGGGCCTCCCAGGGCCCCGAGGGCCAGCAGGCCGGGTCGCTGGTGCTGGACCAGTTCGGCCGCAACCTGACCCAGGCCGCCCGCGAGGCCAAGCTGGACCCGGTCATCGGCCGTGGTGCCGAGATCGAGCGGGTCATGCAGGTGCTCTCCCGCCGCACCAAGAACAACCCGGTCCTCATCGGTGAGCCCGGCGTCGGCAAGACCGCCGTCGTCGAGGGACTGGCCCAGGACATCGTCAAGGGCGAGGTGCCCGAGACCCTCAAGGACAAGCAGCTCTACACCCTCGACCTCGGCGCCTTGGTCGCCGGCAGCCGCTACCGCGGTGACTTCGAGGAGCGGCTCAAGAAGGTCCTCAAGGAGATCCGCACCCGCGGCGACATCATCCTGTTCATCGACGAGATCCACACCCTCGTCGGTGCCGGTGCCGCCGAGGGCGCGATCGACGCCGCCAGCATCCTCAAGCCGATGCTGGCCCGCGGCGAGCTGCAGACCATCGGTGCCACCACCCTGGACGAATACCGCAAGCACATCGAGAAGGACGCCGCCCTCGAGCGCCGCTTCCAGCCGATCCAGGTGGCCGAGCCCACCCTCAAGCACGCCATCGAGATCCTCAAGGGCCTGCGCGACCGCTACGAGGCGCACCACCGTGTCTCGATCACCGACGGCGCCCTGGTGGCCGCGGCCACGATGGCCGACCGCTACATCAACGACCGCTACCTGCCGGACAAGGCGATCGACCTGATCGACGAGGCCGGGGCTCGACTGCGGATCCGTCGCATGACCGCTCCGCCGGACCTGCGCGAGTTCGACGAGAAGATCTCGCACGCCAAGCGCGAGAAGGAGTCCGCGATCGACGCGCAGGACTTCGAGAAGGCGGCGCGGCTGCGCGACGAGGAGCACAAGCTCACCCAGGCGCGCGCCGAGCGGGAGAAGGAGTGGAAGAACGGCGACATGGACGTCGTCGCCGAGGTCGACGAGGAGCTGATCGCCGAGGTCCTCGCCGCGGCCACCTGCATCCCGGTCTTCAAGCTCACCGAGGAGGAGTCCCAGCGGCTGCTCCACATGGAGGACGAGCTGCACAAGCGGATCATCGGCATGGACGACGCCATCACGGCGCTGTCCCAGGCGATCCGCCGCACCCGCGCCGGCCTGAAGGACCCGCGCCGCCCCGGCGGCTCGTTCATTTTCGCCGGCCCCACCGGCGTCGGCAAGACCGAGCTGGCCAAGGCGCTGGCCGAGTTCCTCTTCGGTGACGAGGACGCCCTCATCACCCTGGACATGTCGGAGTACTCCGAGAAGCACACCGTCTCGCGGATGTTCGGCTCGCCCCCCGGCTACGTCGGGTACGAAGAGGGTGGCCAGCTGACCGAGAAGGTGCGGCGCAAGCCGTTCTCGGTCGTCCTCTTCGACGAGGTCGAGAAGGCCCACCCGGACATCTTCAACAGCCTGCTGCAGATCCTGGAGGACGGTCGCCTGACCGACAGCCAGGGCCGGGTCGTGGACTTCAAGAACACCGTCATCATCATGACCACCAACCTGGGCACCCGCGACATCGCCAAGGGCGTCTCGCTCGGCTTCTCCGCCGGGCCGGACACCCGCAGCAGCTACGAGCGGATGAAGAACAAGGTGCAGGACGAGCTCAAGCAGCACTTCCGCCCCGAGTTCCTCAACCGCGTGGACGACACCATCGTCTTCCCGCAGCTGACCCAGGACGAGATCGTCAAGATCGTGGACCTGATGATCGCCCGTCTCGACGAGCGGCTCAAGGACAAGGACATGGCGATCGAGCTCACGCCGGCGGCCAAGGAGCTGCTGGCCAAGCGTGGCTACGATCCCGTCCTGGGCGCGCGCCCGCTGCGCCGGGCGATCCAGCGCGAGATCGAGGACCAGCTCTCCGAGAAGATCCTCTTCGGCGAGCTGACCGCCGGCCAGATCGTCCTGGTCGACGTCGAGGACCCGGTGGGCGAGGGCAAGAACAGCGACAAGGTGTTCACCTTCACCGGCTCGGAGAAGCCCTCCGAGGTGCCCGACACCCTGCCCGTGGAGGAGCAGACCGGCTGAGCCCGACCCAGCACGACCCCGCACCGGGCCAGGTGACCGTCTCGGTCACCTGGCCCGGTTAGGGTTGGCGGCATGACGATGCGCGAGGCGACCGCCGAGGAGAAGGCACGCTGGGAAGACCTGGTGTGGGACAGCCCGGCCGGACCCGACCTGATGCAGCTGGTGCCCTACGCCCAGGTCAAGGCGGCCACCTGGGGCTTCCGCCAGATGGTCCACAGCTTCCCGGGCCGGGAGGACCTGCCCGTCCTCTACCTGGTCCGCAAGGTGCCGCCCTTCGGTGAGTTCTGGTACGCCCCAATGGGGCCGAGGGTCACCGACCAGGAGCACCTGGCCCTGGTCTGCGACGACCTGCGCGCCGGCGGTGCCTTCGCCGTCATCATGGAGCCGGCCATCGCCGCCGAGGGCCCCACGAGCAAGGCCGACCTGGCCGCGACGATCCCGGGGCTGGAGGAGTTCATCCAGCTCCAGCCCGGCACCAGCACGGTGTTCATCGACCTGGAGCCGTCGGAGGAGGAGCTGATGGCCTCCTTCCGCCAGCGGGCCCGGCGCTACATCCGCAAGACCGGTGAGGCCGTCATCGAGCACCGCACCGACGACGCTTCCTTCGAGCAGCTGTGGAAGCTCTACGTCCCCACCATCTCCGACCGGGCCGGTCTGCCGCTGCGCCCCAAGGACTACTACCTGGACGCCTGGCGTCTCTACCGCGACCGCGGCGAGGGCCACGTCATCCTGGCCTACTCCTCCCCGGAGCGGCACGAGCAGGGGGAGCCCGAGGCCGGCATCTACCTGTGGCAGCACCGCGACCTGGGCTACTACCGTGACGGCGGCTCGATCCGGACGCCCGAGGCCAACGGGCTGCAGTACCGCGTCCAGTGGGAGGCCATGCGCTGGTGCAAGGAGCAGGGTGCGACGACCTACGACATGTTCGGCGCCCCGCCCAGCTGGGCCGTGGACGACAAGAGCCACCAGATGCACGGCCTGGTCCAGTTCAAGACCGCCTTCGGCCAGATCACCGACACCGTCGGCACGATGCGTCTGGTCGTCGACCCGAAGCGGGCCAAGGCCTGGGACAAGGTCGGGGTGAGGGTCTACTGGCGGATGGGCCGGAAGAAGAACCCGCTCTTCTACTGAGCACTTTCCCCGAGACAGCGGCGCGACACCGCGAGCTCTTGGCCAGCTGGCGCTGCACCGGCACCCAGATGGATGCCGACACCTTCCTCACCGCTGGCCACTGCACCTACGGCGCCGACGCCGTGGCGATCTGGTACGGCGATGACGTCGACCACCTGACCGGCGCGGACTTCGACGTCTTCACCGACGCCAAGGTCAACGCCGACGCCTACAGCTACTCCGCGATCAGCCACCCGGAGTACGACGACGCCGGCTTCTACCTGCACGACGTGGGCATCGTCGACGAGGTGGTCCTCAACGAGGGCACCTCTTTCGACGCCTACGGCGAGCTGCCCGAGCTCGGCTACTGGGACGCGCAGCTGGCGCTGAACAAGAAGTTCCGCGACAGCTTTACCACCGTCGGCTACGGCCTGCAGTGGGCGACGCCGACCCGCGGCAACTCCCCGGACAATCCCAACCGCCGGGCCAACGAGGAGCGGTGGGTCAAGCTCCAGGCCGGTGGCGAGCTGATCAACAACCGGCAGTTCAACGCGGGCAAGGGCCAGGACGCCTATGTCGTGCTGACCAACAACGCCCGCACCGGGGGCACCTGCTCCGGCGACTCGGGCGGCCCGACCTTCATCGACGGGAGCAACATCGTCGTGGCGGTCACCTCGTTCGGCGTGAACGAGACCTGCGCCGGGACGAGCGGGGTCTACCGCATCGACACCGCCGACGACCTGGCCTGGATCGGCCAGTTCGTCGACTGACGGGCCGTTCGAGGTCCGACCTCCTTCGCGCGCGCTCGGCCCCTGCCTCCCCCTGCGCCCAGCAGGCCGGGAGGTGGGGGCCGGGCGCATGCCGGGGTAGCGTAGGCGCGTGCCCGTCCTCGATCTGTCCGATCCCGCTGCCGTCGAGCGCTACTCCGCCTTCGTCCGCTCCCACCCGCACCGGGCCCTGACCCAGGACCTGCGCTGGGCCATCGTCAAGGACGACTGGGGGCAGGAGGCGGTCTACCTCGAGGAGGGTGGCCAGATCGTCGCGGCCATGACGATCCTGGTCCGCCGTCTGCCCGGCGGGTTCTCCGTCCTCTACGCCCCCCGCGGCCCCCTCGTCGACTGGGACGACACGACGATGGTGCGCCGCATCCTCGCGGAGGCGGCGCCCCTGGTGAAGAAGCACCGCGCGATCATGACGCGGATCGACCCCGAGGTCCGCTTCGACGCGGGGCTCGACGCCTGGTTGCGCAGCCAGCCGGGGTGGGTGGTCAAGAACGTCGGCGCGGGCAAGGACGATCTCATCCAGCCGCGCTACAACATGGTCGTGCAGCTGCGCGACGAGGATGGCCAGCAGCTCACCGAGGACGAGCTGATCGCCAAGTACAACCCCCGCACCCGGTCGCGCGTGCGGGGCGGTCGCCGCAAGGGCCTGGTCACCCGGGCCGGCACGTCGGATGCGGATCTGCGCCTCTTCCACGAGATCTACACCTTCATGACACGACGCAACGGGATCACCGCGCGCGAGCTGCCCTACTTCGAGCGCATGCGAGAGGCCTTCGGCGACCGCATGCGCGTCCTGCACGTGCAGCACGAGGACGACACCCTGGCCTCCTCGGTCACCATCGACTACTTCGGCAAGCTCTACTACCTCTACGCGGGGTCCAACGACACCAAGCGCAATCTCGCCCCCAACCACCTGATGAACCACGAGCTGATGGTCTGGGGCCTGGCGAACGGCGCCGAGTCCTACGACCTGGGCGGGGTCTTCGCCCTCGACGAGAGCGACGGCCTCTACGAGTTCAAGAAGGCCTTCACCAAGGGCGACGGCGGTGCGACAGAGCTCATCGGCGAGATCGACATCGTGCACAACAAGCTCCTGTATGCGGCGCTGGCTACCGCGCTCCCGCGCGTCCAGCTCGCGCGGCGCACCGTGGCGGGCAAGGTCTCCGAGCTGGCCAGCCGGCGCAAGGGGAACGGCTGATGACGCACCTGACCCTGCTGCCCGGCGAGATCCCCTATCCCGACATCGACCCCGGCTTCTCGATCGGCCCCCTGACGATCCACTGGTACGGCGTCATGTACGCCATCGGTTTCGTGCTGGCCTGGGCCCTGGGCACCTGGCGGGCCAAGCGACCGGGCTGGGCCTGGACGCCGGACGACGTGAGCGACCTGATCCTCTACGCCGCCATCGGCGTCGTCGCCGGCGGCCGCATCGGCTACATCCTCTTCTACGGCTGGGCCAAGGTCGCCGAGGACCCGATGTCCGTCCTGCGGATCTGGGAGGGCGGCATGTCCTTCCACGGCGGTCTGCTGGGCGTGCTCATCGCCTGCTGGCTCTACGGGCGCAAGACCGGACGCGGCTTCTGGCGGGTCACCGACTTCATCGCCCCGCTGGTCCCGCTCGGCCTGTTCTTCGGCCGCGTCGGCAACTTCATCAACGGCGAGCTGTGGGGCAAGCCGACCGACGTGCCCTGGGCCATGGTCTTCCCGGCCGCCGACGACCAGCCCCGGCACCCCACGATGCTCTACGAAGGCATCCTCGAGGGCTTGGTCCTCTTCGCGATCCTGTGGTGGTTCTCCTCCCGCCGACCGCCGGTGCGCGCCGTCAGCGGCCTCTTCCTGCTCCTCTACGGCACCTTCAGGTTCGCCGTGGAGTTCCTGCGGATCCCCGACGACCACATCGGCTACCTGGCCATGGACTGGCTGACCATGGGAATGATCCTGTCCGCCCCGATGATCGTGGCCGGCGTGATCCTGCTCTGGCTGGCCTACGCCAACCCCTGGCCCCACGACCACGAACCTCACGACCCCAGCGGCCCGCAGGAGCCAGCCGACGAGCAGACCCCCCGCGCCGCCTGACCCACCCTTCCCCCGACCGGCGACACGTTCTGCTCCCCACCGGAGACACGTTCTGCCCCCGACCGGCGACACGCTCCGCGTGAGTTCGGCTCAGCCCGGCAGGCGGAAGCGGTCACCGGCCAGCGGCTCGACCAGCCCGTCGGCCACCAGCCCGTCCAGGCAGCGGTAGGACTGGTCGCGGTCGTGCCACACCGCGTGCAGCGCGGCTCCCTCGACCGGGCCCCCGCTCTCCCGCAGGACCTGCACCATCCGCCCCCGGCACTGCCGGTCCGTGCCCACCCACGCCTGGCCGCGCCGCGTGGGCCCGTCGTAGGCCGGCGACCCCGCCAGCCGCCAACGGCAGACCTGCGCCAGCGGGCACTCCCCGCACCGCGGCGCCCGGGCGGTGCACACGAGCGCGCCCAGCTCCATGACCGCGACGTTCCAGACCGCGCTCTCGGCCTCGTCGGCGGGCAGCAGCGACGCGGCGAGGGTGACCTCGGCCCGGGTGAGTGAGGGCGCCGGCAAAGCCAGCCCGCCGACCGCTCGCGCCTGCACCCGACGGATGTTGGTGTCCACGACCGTCGTCCGCAGCCCGAAGGCGAAGGCGGCGACCGCGGCGGCGGTGTAGTCCCCGATGCCCGGCAGCGTCCGCAGCGTCGCCTCGTCGCCCGGCACCTGCCCGTCGTGGTCGTCGCGGATCGCCGTCGCCGCCGCGTGCAGCCTCAACGCGCGGCGGGGATAGCCCAGCCGCCCCCACTCGCGCACGGCCTCCCCGGGCGCCGCGGCCGCGAGGTCGGCGGGGGAGGGCCACAGCCGCATCCACCGCTCCCACACCGGCAGCACGCGTGCCACCGGCGTCTGCTGCAGCATGACCTCCGAGACCAGCACCTCCCAGGGCGAGCGCTCCGGACGGCGCCACGGGAGATCGCGCTGCTGCGCCGCATACCAAGGAAGGAGGAGGGTATGCAGCAGCTCGGGTGCCGGGGAGCCGTCGGCGGGGGAGGGGCGCGCCACGGTCAGGAGTAGCGCTCCAGGATGGAGGCCTCGGCGAGGCGGGAGAGGCCCTCGCGGACGGCTCGGGCCCGGGTCTCACCGACGCCCTCGACCTGCATGAGGTCCTCGAGGCCGGCGGACAGGAGCGCCTGGAAACCGCCGAAGTGCTCGACCAGCCGGTCCACGATCGCTCCGGGCAGGCGCGGGATCCGGTGCAGGAGACGGTATCCGGCGGGGCTGAGCCCGTGCAGGTCGAGCCCGTCACCGATGACGGTGATGCCCAGGCAGGCGGCGACGGCGGGGAGGTCGAGCAGCTGGGCGCTGTCCAGCGCCGAGAGCGACTCCAGGATCTCGGTCGGGTCGTGCGCGCTGTCGGTGGCGGCGGCGTAGTCGCGGACGACCAGCTCACGGTCGCGGCCGATGCCGCCGGTGAGCTCCTCGAGCTGGAGGCCGACGAGACGACCGTCGACGCCGAGCTCGATGACGTACTGCTCGATCTCGCCGCTGATCCTGCGCACCATCTCCAGGCGCTGGAGGACGGCGGCGACCTCGCGGATCGTCACAAGGTCCTCGATCTCCAGCGCCGAGAGGTTGGCGGTGACCTCGTCGAGGCGGGCACGGTAGCGCTCCAACGTCTGGAGCGCCTGGTTGGCCTGGGCCAGGATCTGGGTCCGTGCCTCCAGGACGTGGCGGTGGTCGCCGACGTAGAGAGCCACGATGGCCATCGACTGGCTGACCGAGATCACCGGCATGCGGGTCTGCTTGGCGACCCGCTCGGCGGTGCGGTGGCGGGTGCCGCTCTCGCGGGTCTCGATCGAGGGGTCGGGGACGAGCTGGGTGGCGGCCCGCAGGATCCGGGTGCCCTCGCGGTTGAGCACGATGGCGCCGTCCATCTTCGCGAGCTCGCGCAGGCGGGTGGCGGAGAAGTCGACGTCGAGCTCGAAGCCGCCGGAGGAGATGGACTCCACGGTCCGGTCGTTGCCGAGCACGATGAGGGCGCCGGTCCGCCCGCGCAGGATGCGCTCGAGCCCGTCGCGCAGATCCGTCCCCGGAGCCACCGCCGCGAGGGTCGCGTGCATGGTCTCCTCGTCGCTGCGCTCCACCACGGCGTGCACCTCTCCTTCTCGCTGCCCGGGCCGGGACGGTCCCCTCGCCGCCTCCGGGTCGGTCTCCCTCGTCCTGGGGTGATCCTAGGGCCACGCGGCGCCAGATCCTTCGCCGATCCGCCGGGCTTTACCCCTTCGTGATGTCGAGCCCCTGGCCCGTGGCGGTGCCGCCGGTGCCGGTGCGCCCGTCGGCGGCGCTGGCGTGCGACGCCGAGACCACCAGGGCGACCGCCTCGGCGAGGGTGGCGACCTCGTGCACGCGCATCCCGGCCGGCGCCGGACCCTCGGTGAGCGAGCCGGTCGGGACGACCGCCTCGCGGAAGCCGATCCGGGCGGCCTCGGCCAGGCGGCGGGGCAGCCCGGTCACGGGACGCAGGTCGCCGGCCAGGCCGACCTCGCCGACGGCGATCGTGCCGACGGGCAGGGCCAGGTCGCCCAGGGCGCTGGTCAGCGCCAGCGCCAGGGCGAGGTCGGCGGCGGGCTCGCTGAGCCGGACGCCGCCGACGGTCGCGGCGTAGCAGTCGTGGCGGGCCAGCGGCACGCCACCGCGCTGGGCGAGGACGGCCAGCACCATCGCCAGACGGGAGCCGTCCAGCCCGCTGGTCGTGCGTCGGGGGCTGCCGGCGGCCGCCTCGCTGACCAGCGCCTGCAGCTCGGCGACCAGGGGGCGACGGCCCTCGAGGGTGACCGTCACGCAGGTGCCCGGCACGGGCCGGTCTCGGCTGGTCAGGAAGAGGCCGCTGGGGTCGGGCAGCCCGACGATCCCGGCGTCGCCCAGGTCGAAGCAGCCGACCTCGTCGGTGGGGCCGTAGCGGTTCTTCACCGCCCGCACGAGGCGCAGCCGGGAGTGTCGCTCTCCCTCGAACTGGACGACGACGTCCACGAGGTGCTCCAGCAGACGCGGCCCGGCGATCGAGCCGTCCTTGGTGACGTGCCCGATGAGGATCGCGGCGGTCCCGCGCGACTTGGCCGCCTGGATCAGCGCCGCGGCCACCTCGCGGACCTGGCTGACGTTGCCGGGCGATCCCTCCACCTCGGCCGAGGCGATGGTCTGGACGGAGTCGAGGACGACCAGGGTGGGGTCGGCCTGCTCCAGCTGGCCCAGGATGGTGGCAAGGTCGGTCTCGGCGGCCAGGAAGAGGGTGTCGGCGACGGCACCGATCCGCTCGGCGCGCAGCTTGACCTGAGCGGCGGACTCCTCGCCGGAGACGTAGAGCACCGACTCGCCCTCGCGGGCCGCCCGCGCGGCCACGTCGAGAGCCAGGGTGGACTTGCCGATGCCGGGCTCGCCGGCCATCAGCACGACCGCGCCCGGGACCAGCCCCCCGCCCAGCACCCGGTCGAACTCGCCGACGCCGGTGGAGCGGGCCTGCGCGGCGGTGGCGTCGACCTGCGCGATCGGGACGGCCGGACGGCTGGGGGAGACGGCCGAGGTGCGCACCGCCGTCGGCGCGCCGACCTCCTGGACGGTCCCCCAGGACTGGCACTCACCGCAGCGGCCGACCCATTTCACCGTCGCCCAGCCGCACTCGGTGCACCGGTATCCCGCGCGGGCCGCCGCCCGTCCGCTCGTCTTGCTCGCCACGGGTCACACCCTAGGCAGCGGGTCCGACAGACCTTCGCGCGCCGCCGCGGCCGTCGCGGGGTGCACGAGGAGCGGGAGCAGCTCACGGCCGTCAGGTCCCGGCCTTCCGGCGCGATGCCCCAGCAGCTCCTGGGCCGCGAGGTGGTCCTCGCAGAGGCGGGCGAGCACTGCATACCCCTCCTCGCCGACGAGCTCCACCAGCTCGGGCCGCAGGGACACGAAGAGGGGGACCGCCCCGGTGTGGGCCACCGGCTCGTTCGTGCAGTACCAGTCGAGGTCGTGCCCGCCGGGGCCCCAGCCGCGCCGGTCGTACTCGGTGATGGTGATCTCCAGGTAGGAGCTCCCGTCGGGCAGCTCCACCTCCCGGTAGGCACGGCGCACCGGCAACTGCCAGCACACGTCGGGCTTGGTGGTCAACGGCTCGACCCCGCGGGCCAGCGCGGCGCGGTGCAGCGCGCACCCCGCCCCGCCCGGAAAGCCCGGACGGTTGAGCAGGATGCAGGCCCCGTCGAGCACGCGGGTGGCGATCGTGGGACCCGATCCCTCGTCCTCGTCCCCGCCGTCCTCGTCGTCGTCCTCGACGGTCCACCCCTCCGCGAGCCCCTCCCCGCGCAGCTGCCACTCCTGCGCGGACAGGCTCTCCACGACGGCGGAGACCCTGGCGAGATCGTCGGCGTCGGTGAAGTGGGCCCCCAGCGTGCAGCAGCCGGCGTCCGGCTCGCCGGCATCGATGCCGGGGCAGCCACGCCCGAACAGGCACTGCCACCGCGAGGTGAGCCAGGTCAGGTCGACCCGGAGGCGCTGCGCCGGCTCGGCCGGATCGGTGAACTCGGCCCAGGTGCGGGGGATGTCGAGCGGGGTCGCGGTCACCCCGCAAGGGTAGGTGGGATACTGGCGGATATGCGCCTCGGTGTGATCGACGTCGGTTCCAACACCGTGCACCTCCTCGTGGTGGATGCCCACCACTCGGGCGCCCACCCCATGCCCGACTACTCGCACAGCACGGTGCTGCGGCTGGCCGAGCACATGACCGAGGACGGCGACATCTCCCAGGCCGGGGCCGACCAGCTCTGCGGCTTCATCAACGAGTGCGTCGAGGTCGCCGAGGAGCGGGGCGTCGGGCATCTCATGGGCTTCGCGACCAGCGCGATCCGTGACGCGGGCAACACCGAGGACGTGCTGACCCGGGTCAAGGAGGCCAGCGGGGTCGACCTGCGGGTCCTCGACGGGGACGACGAGGCGCGGGTGACCTTCCTGGCGGTGCGCCGCTGGTTCGGCTGGTCGGCGGGCAAGCTGCTGTCCATCGACATCGGTGGCGGCTCCCTGGAGCTCGCCGCGGGACTGGACGAGGAGCCGGACGTGGCGATCTCCCTGCCGCTGGGCGCCGGCCGCCTGACCCGGGAGCTGGCCGCCGACCCGCCCGGCCCGGCCCAGGTCAAGGCGCTGCGCAAGCGCGTGCGCTCCGAGGTCGCCTCCGCCCGGCCCAGGCTCGCCCGCGTCGGCGAGCCCGACCTGGTCGTCGGCACCAGCAAGACGATCCGTTCGCTGGCCCGGGCCTGCGGCGCGGCACCCAAGGGCGACGGTCCCTACACCCCCAGGACCCTGACGCTGGCCGACCTGAGCGACCTCGTGCCCCGTCTGGCTGGCATGACGGCGGCAGAGCGTGCGACCCTGCCAGGGGTGTCCGCCGCGCGCGCACCGCAGCTGCTCGCCGGCGCGATCGTGGTCGAGGCGGCCATGGAGCTGCTCGACGTGCACTCGCTGTCGGTCTGCCCCTGGGCCCTGCGTGAAGGGCTGATCCTGCGCTTCCTCGACGGTCTGACGGAAGGATCCACCTCATGACCTCGACGCACATCCCCGTGCACCTGTCGACCTCCTCGGTCTATCCCGAGAACGCCGCCTACGCCTTCGACCTGGCCCAGCGGCTGGGTTACGACGGGGTGGAGATCATGGTCTGGACCGACCCGGTCACCCAGGAGGCCGGTGCGCTCAAGGCTCTCTCGCAGCTGCACCGGATGCCGATCGGGGCGATCCACGCGCCCACCCTCCTGCTCGCCCAGCGCCTGTGGGGCTGGGAGCCCTGGGGCAAGATCGAGCGGGCCCTGGACCTGGCGGCCGAGGTGGACGCCGGGTGCGTCGTGGTGCACCCACCCTTCCGGTGGCAGAAGGGCTACGCGGAGGGCTTCGTCGAAGGGGTGGCTGAGCGTCAGGCGAAGTGGGGCGTGGCGATCGCGGTCGAGAACATGTTCCCCTGGCGCTCCGGCGTCAACGCGATGCAGGCCTACCTGCCCGGGCCTGACCCGCGCGACTTCCCCTACGGCGACGTCACCCTCGACATCTCCCACGCCGCGACGGCGGGCACGGACGCCCTCGAGCTCGCCCAGGACCTGGCGGGCCGCATCCGCCACGTCCACCTGGGGGACTCCTTCGGGTCCTTCAAGGACGAGCACCTCGTTCCCGGCCGCGGCGCGCAGAAGTGCGCGGAGGTGCTCGACTTCCTCGTGGAGACCGACTACGACGGTGTGGTCAGCCTCGAGGTGGGCACCCGCAAGATGAATCGGGTCTCGCGCGAGAACGCCCTCGCCGAGTCGCTGTGGTTCGCCCGCACCCACCTGCGCCAGCACCACCTGCCCGGGGCCGACTGGCGTCCGGAAGGTGCTCCTGCGGCCGACAGTTCCGAGCCGGCCGGCCTGGGCCCCAGCCCGGTCGACGCCGTCGCCGACGACGCCCTCACGCCGGGCCCCGCCGCCGGCTGAGCACCGGCACCACCGAGCACCCGGGTGACAGGGGACGGCATACCCTGTCCTCATGGACCTGGACGACCTCAACCCGGGCGCACTCATGCGCCAGACCCTGCTGGGGATGAGCCGCAACGAGCAGTTGCGCTCGGTCATCGAGAAGGCACCCGTGAGCAGGGACGTCGTGCGTCGCTTCGTCGGCGGCACGGCCACGCACGAGGTCATGTCCGTCGCCTCCGAGCTGGTCGACACCAGGCGCCTGGTCACCATCGACTACCTCGGCGAGGACACGGCCGACCCGGCGATGGCGACGCGGACCAGGGAGGCCTACGTCGAGCTGCTGGGGGCGCTGGCCGCCTCCGGCCTCAGCCAGGAGGGTGCCGTCGAGGTCAGCCTCAAGCTGAGCGCGCTGGGGCAGGCCCTCGGCCGGGACGGCAACAAGATCGCGCTGGAGAACGCCCGCGGGATCTGCCAGGCCGCGGCCAACGCCGGCACCACCGTGACCCTGGACATGGAGGACCACACCACCACCGACCTGACGCTGTCGGTGCTGCACGACCTGCGCCAGGACTGGCCGTGGGTCGGGGCGGTCCTCCAGAGCTATCTCTACCGGACCGAGCAGGACTGCCGGGACCTGGCCACCGCCGGCTCCAGGGTGCGGCTGTGCAAGGGGACCTACAAGGAGCCCGAGCACGTCGCCTTCCAGGAGAAGGGCGACGTCGACCGCTCCTACGTGCGCTGCCTCAAGATCCTCATGGAGGGCGAGGGCTACCCGATGGTGGCTACCCACGACCCGCGCCTCATCGAGATCGCCACGGTGCTGGCCGACAAAGCCCAGCGCGGGGCGGAGGACTTCGAGTTCCAGATGCTGCACGGCATCCGTCCGGACGAGCAGCTGCGCCTGGCCGCCGGCGGCGCCCGCATGCGCGTCTACGTGCCCTACGGCGAGGAGTGGTACGGCTATCTCATGCGCCGGATGGCCGAGCGCCCCGCGAACCTCGGCTTCTTCCTCCGTGGCCTGGCGTCCCGGGGCTGAGGTGGGAGCGATGACGATCGCCCTGCTCGGTGCCGGGGTCATGGGCCAGACCCTGCTCTCCGCCCTCGTGCGAGCGGGGCACGATCCCGCCTCGCTCCTCGTCAGCGACAAGTCGGCGGGGCGGGCCGAGCAGGTGGCCGGCCCGGTCGGCGCGCGTGCGGTCTCCGCGACGGAGGCCGCGCGCACGGCGGACATCCTCGTGCTCGCGGTCAAGCCTCAGGACATGGAGGCGCTGATCGAGGAGATCCGCGAAGAGGTACGCGACGACGTGCTCGTCGTCTCGATCGCCGCCGCCATCTCCACCGAGTTCCTCGAGCGGCGGCTGCCCGAGGGTGCCTCGGTGGTCCGGGTCATGCCCAACACCCCCGCGCTGGTCGACCAGGGCATGTCGGCGGTCAGCCCGGGGCGGCACTGCACTCCCGAGCAGCTGGCCCAGGCCCGCACCCTCCTGGAGAACGTGGGCAAGGTCCTGGTCATCGACGAGTCCCACCAGGACGCGGTGACCGCCATCAGCGGCAGCGGACCCGCCTACATCTTCTACGTCGTCGAGGCGATGATCGAGGCGGGCGTCCTCCTCGGACTGCCCCGCGACACCGCGACCGGGCTGGTCGTGCAGACCCTCTACGGCGCGGCCACGATGATCCGGGAGACCGAGGCCCACCCGACCGTGCTGCGCGAGCAGGTGAGCAGCCCCGGCGGCACCACGGTCGCCGCCCTGCGCGAGCTCGAGGACCACAAGGTGCGTGCCGCCTTCCTCACCGCGATGGAGGCCGCCGCCCGGCGCAGCGCGGAGCTCTCCCCGCCGGCAGGCTGACGTCCGATCCGCGTGGACACCCGTTGTTCACGGAGTCCTGGCGCCCGCGCCGGGAGCGTGTGACAGAGTAGGAACCATGAGTGAGATCCGCGTGCGCGTCCTGAGCGAGGACGAGTGGCCCAGTTACCGCGATGTGCGTCTGCGTGCGTTGCGTGAGTCGCCCGAAGCCTTCGTGGCCTCCTTCGAGGAGGAAGACGCGTTCGAGGACTCCGTCTGGATCCAGCGCATGGACCGCTCGCGCCGCATCCTGGCCGAGGACGGCGACCAGGTGATCGGCGTCGTCAGCGTCGGCACCGGGCACCGCACCGGGATCCCTGGCGCCGGCGAGCTCTTCGGGCTGTGGGTCGAGCCCCCGCGCCGCGGCACCGGCGTGGCGCGCCGGCTCATGGAGAAGGCCGCCGCGGTGGGCCGCGACGTCGGTCTGCGCCAGCTCGTCTACTGGGTGGGCACCGACAACGGCCGTGCCGTGGCCTTCGCCTCCAGCTTCGGCTTCCGCCCCACCGACGACCGTCGGCCGATGCGGATCCGTGGCGTGGACCCGGACGACGCCGAGTCCGAGGAGCTCATGATGGTCTACCCCCTGGGTGACCACGTGGCGGTCCCCACCTCCCTCTGACGCCCGTCAGTCTCTGACCCGAGCGACCCGAGCGGCGACCTCCTCCCGCCGGGCAGAGACGTCTGCCCGGTCCCACTACGCGTGGTCGTGGAGGGTGGACTACCGTGAAGCCATGACCAGGTCATGGGTGATGTGGGACGAGCGTTACACCGCGTACGACTTCGGCCCCGGCCACCCCATGCACCCTTCCCGGCTCGACCTGACCTACCGCCTCTCCAAGGCGCTGGGGCTGCTCGACCACGAGGACGTCCTCGTGCAGCCGGTGCGGCAGGCCACCGACGAGGAGCTGCTCACCGTCCACACCCCCGAGCTGATCGAGGCCGTCAAGGCTGCCTCGCTCGACCCCGCCGGAGCTGGCGGGCGGCACGGCGTCGGCACCGAGGACACCCCCGCCTTCGCGGGCATGCACGAGGCCTCGGCCCTCGCTGCCGGCGGCACCCTCGAGGCGTGCGAGGCCGTGTGGTCGGGCCAGGCCCGGCACGCCGTGAACATCGCCGGCGGCCTGCACCACGCGATGCCCAACGCGGCCAGCGGGTTCTGCGTCTACAACGACATCGCCGTCGGAATCCAGCGTCTGCTGGACCTGGGCGCCAAGCGGGTCGTCTACCTGGACCTGGACGTCCACCACGGTGACGGCGTCGAGCGCTGCTTCTGGAACGAGGAGCGCGTCATGACGGTCTCGATCCACGAGACCGGCCGGGCGCTCTTCCCGGGCACCGGCTTCCCCGGCGACACCGGCGGCCCCCGCGCCCAGGACACGGCCGTCAACGTGGCGCTGCCCCCCGGCACCGGCGACGAGGGGTGGCTGCGGGCCTACCGCGCCGTGGTGCCCACCATCGTGGGGGCCTTCCGCCCCGACGTCATCGTCAGCCAGCACGGCTGCGACTGCCACTACGCCGACCCGCTGGCGCACCTGTCGGTCTCGATGGAGGGCATGGCGACGGTGACCGAGTGGGTCCGTGACCTGGCGCTGACCGCCAGCGACGGCAGGTGGGTCTCCCTGGGCGGTGGCGGCTACGAGCTCGTCGACGTCGTGCCCCGCGCGTGGACCCACCTCATCGGCGTGGCGACCGGCCACCCGGTCGACCCCGCGACCCCCGTCCCTGCCGAGTGGTTGCAGCACGTCAGGGAGAACTACGACCGGGAGGCCCCCGAGCTGATGGGGGACCGTGGTGGCCGCCCGATCCGCTACGGTGACTGGGCCGACGGCTACCACCCCGAGGACCCCGTCGACTCGGCCATCATGGCCACCCGGCGCGCGGTCTTCCCCGGCTGGGGCCTGGATCCATTCCTGGACTGAGCGGGTCCCGCCTCCGACCGGGGCGACGGTTCCGAGAGGTGCCGAGAACCCTCCTGGCACAGAAGCGCCATACCGTCCCGTTGGCATTTTTCTGCCCCACACGGCGTGTTGCGCTGGACAATATCGCGCCCCGACTTTCGCAATGACCACATCTGCCCCTAGTGTTGGGCCACAACACCCAGGTGGAAGCGGTCCGGAGGGGAAGCCGAGCCCGCATCCACGCCCGAGTAGATGAGGATGCTTCGATGGCAGAAGAGCGTCAGCTCGCCGAGATGACGTTCATGACCGTGGCCGAGGTGGCCGCGGTGATGCGCGTCTCCAAGATGACCGTGTACCGCCTGGTGCACTCCGGCGAGCTCCCCGCGGTGCGCGTGGGCCGTTCGTTCCGGGTTCCCGAGAAGGCGGTCAACGCCTACCTCGAGGACTCCTACCACGGGACCGCCTGAGGGCACCTCCCCGAGACTCCCCGGACCGCCACGGTTTGGGGACGGCCTCGCCCAGCCGTTATTCTGGAGGGCACCCGTCGTGCGAGTAGATGTGGCAGCGTCGCCTGCCCTCCCGCGTGGAGACGGCTGGCACGACCCTGACCGACGAGACGAAGGATGCGCCCTATGGGCTCTGTGATCAAGAAGCGCCGCAAGCGGATGGCCAAGAAGAAGCACCGCAAGCTGCTGCGCAAGACGCGTCACCAGCGTCGCAACAAGAAGTGATCGCGGGGGCGGTGAGAGCCGCCCCGTCGATCGGCAGATGGCGCCGCCCCCTCAGGGCTGGCGCCTTCTGCGTTGCCCGGCAAGAGCACGCCCGGCAAGAGCACGTCCACGGACCCGAGGAGGACATCGTGCGGTGGCCATGGTCCCGTCCCGCCCCGCCGAGCGGACGCCAGGTCGACGCCGCGGCGGACGTCGACCCCGTCGAGGTGCTCATCTGGTCCCGTCAGGGATGCCACCTCTGCGAGGAGCTCGAGCAGCAGGTCCGGGCGACCGCGGGCAGCACCGGCCGGTCGGTCGTGGTCGCCGTCGAGGACGTGGACGAGCTGTCCCGCTCCAGCCGGCCGGAGGACCAGGAGCTGGCCGCGCGGCTGCACACGCTCGTGCCCGTGCTCGTCGTCGACGGGGTGGAGATCGGGCACTGGAGACTGACCGACGAGGAGGTCCGGGCCGCGCTGACGCGACGAGCGACCTGAGGGCTGCCGGCCACGGCGAGCCGCCCGAACCTGATGGCGTGTGGCTGGTGGGACGCCCCTGGGGCGGGCTCCGGCACGCGTTTTGGTCAGGACGGGGTTCGCGCCTATTGTGAGGGGGTCCGCGTCAGACCGTGAGGGCCTAGTGATATAAGGCGCCCGGTCGGCGTCGATCGTCCCGAGAGGAGCCGTAGCGCTGTGATGGCCGAGTCCACCCGACGCGGGGTCCCCGAGGCCACCGTCGGACGGCTCCCCGGCTACCTGCGTGCGCTCACGTCGCTGTCCGAGCAGGGGTGCGTCTCCGTCTCCAGCGACGACCTGGCAGACCTGCTCGGCCTGCGCTCGGCCCAGGTGCGCAAGGACCTCTCCAGCCTCGGCTCCTACGGAGTGCGCGGTGTCGGCTACGACGTGCAGCGCCTCTCCGAGCAGATCTCGGCCGAGCTGGGTCTGGCCGACGAGCACCCCCTCGTCATCGTCGGGTTGGGCAATCTGGGACGGGCGCTGGCCGCCTACGGCCAGCTCGCGACCCGTGGTTTCCGGGTGGCCGCCCTGGTCGACAAGGACCCCGCCCTCGTCGGGCAGCAGGTCCACGGCCTCCCGGTCCGGGCGCTGGCCGATCTGGACCCGGCGCTCGCCGCCGTCGCCGTGGCCGTGATCGCGACCCCGGCCACCGTCGCCCAGGATGTCGCCGACGCCCTCGTGGCACTCGGTGTGCGCTCGATCCTCAACCTCGCCCCCGTCGTGCTCCGCGTCCCCGAGCAGGTCGACGTGCGCGCGGTCGACCTGGCCAGCGAGCTGCAGGTCCTCGCCTTCCACGCCCACCAGCGCGACCTCGCCTCGGTCTGCGGTGATGCCGGATGAGCATCCTCGTCGTCGGCGTCAGCCACCACAGCGCCCCCATCCAGCTCCTGGAGCAGGCCGCGCTGTCCCCCCAGGGCGTGCAGGAGCTGGGCTCGGTCGTCCACGCGAGTGACCACGTCGCCGAGGCGCTGGTCCTGGCGACCTGCAACCGACTCGAGGTCGTCGTGGAGGCCGACACCTTCCACGGCGCCCTGGCCGAGGTCGGGGAGGCACTCTGCAAGGTGACGGGGCTGACCGGCGACGACCTCATGCCGCACGTCTACGTCCACTACGACGAGCGTGCGGTCTCTCATCTCTTCTCCCTCGCGTGCGGACTGGACTCCATGGCCGTCGGCGAGAGCCAGATCCTGGGCCAGCTGCGGTCCGCCCTGTCCCGCGCCCAGGAGGCCGGCCACCTCGGGCCCGTCCTCAACCCCCTCCTCCAGCGCGCCCTGAAGGTGGGCAAGCGTGCCCACGCCGAGACCACCATCGACCAGGTGAGCCGCTCGCTGGTCGCGCTCGGCCTGGAGCGTGCCGCACGGGTCCTGCCCGACCTCACCGCCTCCCGCGTCGTCGTCCTGGGCGCAGGCGCCATGTCCGGGCTGGTCGTGGCCACCCTGGTCCGTGAGGGCATCGACGACGTCACCATCCTCAACCGCACCCGTGACCGTGCCGACCGGCTCGCGGAGCTCCACGGCGTCCGGGCCGACGACTGGTCCCGCCTGGAGACCCTCGTCGGGGCGGCCGACCTCGTCGTGACCGGCACCGGGGCGCTCGGCCACGTGGTCGGCGCGGACCTGCTCACCCGCGCCCGCACGGCACAGGGTCGCGCCGGCGCCCCGATGGTCCTGCTCGACCTGGCCCTGCCCCGCGACGTCGACCCCGAGGTCGCCCGCCTGGCCGGAGTGCGTCTGTGGGGCCTGGCCGAGCTGGACGAGGAGCTGGACCGTGCCCGCGCGGAGGGCGAGACGACCGACGACGTCGAGCTGGCGGTCCGGGCCGTCCGCGAGATCGTGGACGGCGAGGTCGCCGAGCACCTGGCCCGGCGCCGGGCCGCCCGTCTCGCGCCCACCATCGCCGCCCTGCGCACCCGCTCCGCCCAGGTCGTCGAGGCCGAGCTGACCCGGCTCGACCAGCGCCTGCCCGACCTGCTCCCCCAGGAGCGCGAGGAGGTCAGGCAGACCCTGCGTCGCGTCGTGGACAAGGTGCTGCACACGCCGGTCGTGCGGGCCAAGCAGGGCAGCACCGAGATCCGCGCCGGCGACCTCGGCGAGGCCTTCCGCGAGCTCTTCGACCTCGACCCCTACGACGCTGCCGCCGTCTCGGCGCCACCGGCCGCCGGGCCCCACCTGCTGCCCGACCACGACGACTCCGCGCGGGGGAGGGGGTCTCGATGAGCCGGGGCACCCTGCGGCTGGGCACCCGCGCCAGCGCCCTCGCGACCAGCCAGTCCCAGTGGGTCGCCGACCACCTCCGCGCCCAGGGATATGACGTGGAGCTCACCCTGGTCCAGACGGTCGGGGACACCAACCGCGCCAGCCTCTCCCAGATCGGCGGGACCGGCGTCTTCGCCTCCGCGCTGCGTGACGCGCTCACCGCCGGCGAGATCGACTTCGCGGTCCACTCCCTCAAGGACCTGCCCACCACTCCCGAGCCCGGCCTGGTCGTGGCCGCAGTCCCCGTCCGGGAGGACCCGCGGGACGTGCTCGTGGCCCGCGACGGTCTGACGCTGGACACGCTGCCGGAGGGAGCCACCGTGGGGACGGGCTCCGCGCGCCGTGCCGCCCAGCTGCGCCAGCGGCGTCCGGACCTCCAGATCCGTGACATCCGCGGCAACGTCGGGACTCGCATCGACCTGGTCCGCGACGGCGAGCTGGACGCGATCGTCCTGGCGGCGGCCGGCCTGTCCCGGCTGGGCCGCCTCGACGAGGCCACCGAGCTGCTCGACCTGTCCGTGATGCTGCCGGCGCCGGGCCAGGGAGCCCTGGCCGTGGAGTGCCGGGAGGCCGACCACGACCTCCGCACCTTGCTCGCCGGCGCCCTCGAGCACGCCCCCACGCGCGCCGCGGTCGACGCCGAGCGGGCGGTGCTGGCCCGTCTCGAGGCCGGGTGCACCGCCCCCGTCGCGGCCTACGCCGCCCCGGCGGACACCACCGCGGCCGATGCCTCCGCGGCCCCCGAGCACGCCACGCCCGGCGCGCTCGCCCTCTCAGTCTTCGTGTCGCTGCAGGACCGCCCGCAGCACCACGAGGCGACCGGGACCGACCCGGTCGCGCTTGGCCACACCGTGGCCGACCACCTGTTGACCCGTCTCGACCCCGGCACCGTCGGGGGCGAGGGCAGCCTGCCCCCGCCCGCGTCGCCCGAGGTCACACACACCGGAGTGTGAGCATGACTACCGAAGCCGCGCTGACCACCGCGCCCCTCGTCGACGGGACCACCGCTGCACGCGTGGCGTTCGTCGGTGCCGGACCCGGTGACCCTGGGCTCCTGACCGTTCGTGCCCGCGACTACCTCGCGGCGGCGGACGTGGTGCTCCTGGACACCCTCCACCGCGCCGACGAGGTGCGCCCCTGGACCCGTGAGGACGTCGAGTTCGTCGTGGCCGGCCCGCAGACCGAGGGGGGCAAGCCGCTCACCGAGGCGGCCAGGGCCAAGCTCCTGGTCAAGACCGCCACCCGCTTCTCCAGCCCCGCCCACCTCGTGGTGCGCCTCATGGACGGCGACCCCAGCGCCTTCAGCGGCCTGGCCGCCGAGGCGATGGCCTGCCGCGAGTCCTCCGTGGCCTTCGAGATCGTGCCCGGTGTGAGCACCGCCTGGTCGGTGCCCGCCTACGCCGGTGTCCCGCTGACCGCCCACGAGCGCAGCGGCGCCCTCCACATGCTCACCGCCGGCGACCCGGCCACCGACTGGTCGTTGTCGGTCCACGACGACATCACCGTCGTCCTCCTGGGCAGCGGCGCCGACCTCAAGGACGGCCTGGACGCCCTGCGCGCAGCCGGCCGCTCCGCGGAGAGCCCGGTCGCCCTGACCGAGCACGGCACCACGGTCACCCAGCACACCTCCGTCCTCACCCTCGCCGAGGCCATCACCGCCCTGGAGAACGGCACCTGCGGCGCCCCCGAGGCCACCGTCGCCGTCGTCGGCCCGCAGGTGGAGCTGCGCGCCGAGCTCAGCTGGTACGAAACCAAGCCGCTCTTCGGCTGGTCGATCCTGGTGCCCCGCACCAAGGACCAGGCCGGTCCGATGACCGACCGGATCGCCGCCTACGGTGCCACCTCCTCGGTCGTCCCGACGATCAGCGTCGAGCCGCCCCGCACCCCGCAGCAGATGGACCGCGCCGTCCGCGGCCTGGTCACCGGCCGTTACGAGTGGATCGGCTTCACCTCCGTCAACGCCGTCAAGGCGGTCCGGGAGAAGTTCGAGGCCCTCGGCCTGGACGCCCGCGCCTTCTCCGGCCTCAAGCTGGCCGCGGTCGGGGGCGCCACCGCCGACGCGCTGCGCGAGTGGGGCCTGGAGCCCGACCTGGTCCCGGACGGCGAGCAGTCCGCCCGTGGCCTGCTCGAGGCCTGGCCGCCCTACGACGACGTCCTCGACCCGATCGACCGGGTCTTCCTGCCCCGCGCCGACATCGCCACCGAGACCCTGGTCGCGGGCCTGCGCGACCTGGGCTGGGAGGTCGACGACATCACCGCCTACCGGACCGTGCGCGCCGCCCCGCCGCCGGCGCCGGTGCGCGAAGCCATCAAGAGCGGTGTCTTCGACGCGGTCTGCTTCACCTCCTCCTCGACGGTGCGCAACCTGGTCGGCATCGCCGGCAAGCCGCACCCGACGACGGTCGTGGCCTGCATCGGCCCCGCGACCGCCAAGACCGCCGAGGAGCACGGGCTCAAGGTCGACGTCGTGGCCTCCGAGGCCAGTGCCATCGCCCTCGTCGACGCCCTCGCCCTGCACGCCCAGATGCTGGCGGACCAGGCGCAGAAGGCCGGCGAGCCGGTGCTGCGCCCCAGCCAGAAGCGCGCGAGCGGCCGGCGCAGCCGCGCCCGCAGGTGAACGGGACCAGGCCCTCACGACCCCGAGGTGACGGCGGCACCCGGGAGGGTGCCGCATACCCGACCCCTGTCGTGCGCCCCCGGCGGCTGCGCACGACACCGGCGGTGCGACGCCTCGTCGCCCAGACCAGGCTGCACCCGGCCGACCTGATCCTGCCCGTCTTCGTGCGGGACGGCATCGAGGAGCCGCAGCCGATCACCTCCATGCCCGGCGTGCTCCAGCACACCCCCGACAGCCTGGTCGCGGCCGCGCGCGAGGCCGTCGACCTCGGCGTCGGCGGGATCATGGTCTTCGGCGTCCCCCGCGACGAGGACAAGGACGGCGTCGGCACCTGCGGGACCGATCCGGACGGCGTCCTCAACGCCGCCCTGCGACGGCTGCGGGACGAGCTCGGCGACCGGACCGTGCTGATGAGCGACCTGTGCCTGGACGAGTTCACCGACCACGGGCACTGCGGCGTCCTCGACGACCACGGCCGCGTCGACAACGACGCGACGCTGGAGCGCTACGCCGAGATGGCGGTGGTGCAGGCCGAGGCCGGCGCGCATGTCGTCGGACCCAGCGGGATGATGGACGGGCAGGTGCGGGTCGTGCGGCAGGCGCTGGACGCGGCCGGGCACCAGGACGTGGCCGTGCTGGCCTACACGGCCAAGTACGCCTCCGCCGCCTACGGTCCCTTCCGCGAGGCGGTCGCCTCCACCCTCCAGGGCGACCGGGCGACCTACCAGCAGGACCCGGCCAACCGCACCGAGAGCCTGCGCGAGCTGGCCCTGGACCTCGAGGAGGGCGCGGACCTGGTGATGGTCAAGCCGGCCCTGCCCTATCTCGACGTCCTCTCCGACGTCGCCGCGCTCGCGGACGTGCCGGTCGCGGCCTACCAGGTCAGCGGCGAGTACGCCATGATCGAGGCTGCCGCGGCCCACGGCTGGCTCGACCGCGACCGGATGGTGCTGGAGACCCTGACCTCGATCCGTCGCGCCGGCGCCCAGCTGGTCCTCACCTACTACGCCGCCCACGCGGCACGACTCCTGGGAGGTGGGTCCTGAACGGTCAGCCCGAGCACGTCGAGCCGCGCTGGCTCGACGCGGAGGAGCAGTCCGCCTGGCGCGCGATCCTGCGCTCCTCCCACATGGTGCGGGTCGCGATGGACACCGCGCTGGACCCCTACGACGTCAGCGTGGGGGAGTACGAGCTGCTCTCCATGGTCTCCGAGGCGCCCGGGTCGCGGATCCGGATGGCCGCCCTGGCCGAGCTCATCGTGCAGTCCCGCAGCCGCGTCAGCCACACCGCGACCCGCCTCGAGCGCCGCGGCTGGGTGCGTCGGGTGCGCTCGGTCCGGGACGGCCGGGGCGTGGTGCTCGCGCTCACCCCCGAGGGCCGCGAGATCATCGAGCAGCTCGCCCCCGTGCACGTCGAGAGCGTGCGTTCGGCGCTGCTGGACCACCTCACGCGCGAAGAGCTCCTCGCCTACGGCGAGCTGATGAAGCGCGTCATCCGCGAGACCCGCGCCAGCGACGAGCAGGCCGTCGACGCGGTGTGACCCGGGTGCACGGCGGCGCGGGAGCGCGGCGGCAGGAGCATGGTCGGCGACGTGGCAGGGTATGAGGCATGACCTCACCTGATCCTTCCGGGCCCACCTGGGGCGAGGGCGGTTCGACCCCAGCCTCGGCCGCGCTCCTGGAGCGGGCCCGCACCGTCATCCCCGGCGGGGTGAACTCTCCTGTCCGGGCCTTCCGCTCCGTCGGAGGGACCCCGCGCTTCATGACCCGCGCCGCGGGGCCGTGGCTCTGGGACGCCGACGGCAACCGCTACGTCGACCTCGTGTGCTCCTGGGGGCCGATGATCCTCGGGCACGCCCACGCCGACGTCCTGCGCGCGGTGGCCGAGGCGGCCGCGTCCGGCTTCTCCTTCGGGATGCCGACCGAGCGTGAGGTGCTCCTGGCCGAGGAGATCGTCTCCCGCGTGGACCCGGTCGAGCAGGTGCGCCTGGTCAGCTCCGGCACCGAGGCCACGATGAGCGCGATCCGCCTGGCGCGGGGCTTCACCGGCCGGTCGGTGATCGTGAAGTTCGCCGGCTGCTACCACGGTCACGTCGACGCGCTGCTGGCCTCTGCCGGGTCGGGGGTGGCGACCTTCGGGCTGCCCGACAGCCCCGGGGTCCCGCCGAGCGCCGCGGCCGAGACGATCGTGCTGCCCTACAACGACCTCGCGGCCGTCGAGGCCGTCTTCGCCGAGAGGGGCGACCAGATCGCCGCGGTGATCACCGAGGCCAGCCCCGGCAACATGGGCGTGGTGCCTCCGGCGCCCGGCTTCACCGAGGGGCTGCGCCGAGTCACCGCCGCGCACGGCGCGCTGCTCGTCAGCGACGAGGTGATGACCGGCTTCCGCTGCTCTGCGGCGGGCTGGCTCGGGCTGGAAGGGGTGCCCGCCGGCGGCGCCCCCGACCTGTTCACCTTCGGCAAGGTCATGGGTGGCGGCTTCCCCGCGGCGGCCTTCGGCGGTCGGGCCGACATCATGGCCCACCTCGCCCCGGAGGGCTCGGTCTACCAGGCCGGCACCCTCTCGGGGAACCCCGTCGCGGCCGCGGCCGGGCTGGCGACCCTCCAGGCCTGCACGGACGACGTCTACCGCCGCCTCGACGTGGTTGCCGGGACCTTGGCCGAGGCGGTGACCGAGTCGTTCAACCTTCACGGCATCGCGCACCGCATCCAGTGGGCCGGGTCGATGTTCAGCGTGTTCTTCCGCGAGGGCGAGGTCGCCGACTACGACGACGCCAAGGACCAGGACACCGCCGCCTTCGGGCGCTTCTTCCACGCGATGCTGCGCCGGGGCGTGCACCTGCCGCCCAGCGCGTTCGAGGCGTGGTTCGTCTCCGCGGCCCACGACGACGAGGCCCTCGAGGTGGCGGTCGAGGCGATCCACGAGTCGGCGGCCGAGGTGGCCTCCGGGGAGCGGGAGGGGCGGCCTTGACCCAGGACGACCAGCCCGTCGTCATCCTGGCGCACGTGCCGCACCGCGCGGCGGCGGCCGCCTTCGAGGCCGCGGTCCGGCAGGCCTCGATGCGCGGTGCGCGGCTGCTCATCCTCAACGCCCTGCACATCCAGCCCGGCAAGCAGCGGGCGGAGGCACGCTACGGCGAGCTCAAGGCCATGGCGGCCCGCGCGCGGGAGGCAGGGGTGCCCACCGAGTTCGAGCAGCCGGTGGGGCCGGACGAGGCCACGATGATCCTCAACCGCGCCCACGGCCTGCCGGCCGAGGTCCTGGTCATCGGCACCCGGCGGCGCTCGACGGTCGGCAAGCTCATCATGGGCAGCACCGCCCAGCGGATCCTCATGGAGGCCGACTGCGAGGTTCTCGTGGTCAAGCCGGGCTGAAGCCCGGCCGACCCTAGAATCCACGAGACGTCGGGCGCGCAGACCTCAGGAGACGCTCAGGTAGGCGTGGGACAATCCGGCCCATGTCCGACGTCGTCCCCGAGCCCGAGCGCGCCTCCGAGTCGCCCGAGGGGCGGACCCTCCACGACGGGACCCCGGTGACCGTGGTGCACGTCGTGCGCCATGGCGAGGTGCACAACCCCGATGGGGTCCTCTACGGCCGGTTGGACGGATACCACCTCTCGGACCGGGGACGCCAGATGGCGCAGGCCACCGCGGACCACCTCTCCGGTCGCGGCGTCACCCACGTCGTGTCCTCGCCGTTGTCCCGGGCGCTGGAGACCGCGGCCCCCATCGCGGCCGCCCACGGCCTCGACGTCGACCACGACTCCCGGCTGATCGAGTCGAGCAACCACTTCGAGGGCCTGACCATCGGGCAGGGTGAGGGGCAGCTGTGGCGGCCCGAGCACTGGAAGGCCTACACCAATCCTTTCCGGCCGTCGTGGGGCGAGCCCTACGCCCAGATCGCCGCGCGGATGCGCAACGCCGTCGACAGCGCCCGTCTGGTGGGGGAGGGGCATGAGGCCGTCGTGGTCAGCCACCAGCTGCCCATCTGGATGTTGCGTCGCTCGCTGGAGGGGCGCCGGCTGTGGCACCACCCGCGGCGTCGCGAGTGCACCCTCGCCTCGGTCACCAGCATCCTCTTCCACGGCCGGCTCCCGGTCCGGATCACCTACGCCGAGCCGGCCGGCCACCTGCTGGTGGGCGCCCTCGACGTCACCGGCACCTCCACCGAGGTGATCGGCCGATGAGGCGCAGTGCGGTCCTCGCCCCGGTCGTGGCGGCGCTCCTGCTGCTGACCGGCTGCGACGACGGGGGCAACAGCATCAACGACCAGATGCGCCAGGGCGACCAGAAGGGCTATGTCGCCGGCGACGGCACCATCCAGCAACTGGCACCCGAGGACCGCGCGACCACGCTGGAGCTCGCCGGCACCACACTGGAGGACCAGCCCTGGGCCTCGACCGACCATGCCGGCACCGTGCTGGTCGTCAACGTGTGGGGCTCCTGGTGCGGCCCCTGCGTCAAGGAGGTCCCGGACCTCGAGGCGGTGGCCTCGGAGAAGCGCGAGGCCGGGCAGCCGGTCCAGTTCATCGGCGTCAACGTCCGTGACTCCGTGCCCAACGCGCTCGCCTTCCAGGAGCTGCACAAGGTCTCCTATCCCTCCCTGGCGGACGACGGGGGTCGGGCGCTGTCCCAGCTCCAGGGCCTGGCCACCGCCCGACCCACGACCCTCGTCCTCGACGGGCAGGGCCGACTGGCGGCCCGCGTCAACGGGCCGGTCAGCGCCAGCACCCTGCGCAGCCTGATCGACGACGTCCTGGCCGACGAGCCCGGTGAGGACGCCGCCACCACGACCGAGGCACCTGGAGCCACCGGGTGAGCGAGCTGGTCCTGACCGGCCCGCTCCTGCTGGCCGCCGCCGTCGCCGCGCTCGCCGGGCTGGTCAGCTTTGCCAGCCCCTGTGTGCTGCCGCTCGTGCCCGGTTTCCTGGGCTACGTCGGCGGCATGACCGGCACCGAGACCTCCTCCCGACGGCGCCTGCTCGCCGGGGCGGCCCTCTTCGTGCTCGGCTTCACCCTGGTCTTCCTCCTCATGAGCGTGGTGATCTCCGGCCTGGGGCTGGCCCTCACCGAGCACCAGGGCACCCTCCTGCGCGTGGCCGGGGCCGTCGTCATCGCCCTGGGTCTGGTGATGATCCTCCAGCCCGGCACCTCCTGGCAGATCCGTTGGCGCCCGGCGGCCGGGCTGGCGGGGGCACCCCTGCTGGGGGCGGCCTTCGGACTCGGCTTCACCGCGTGCAGCGGCCCGGCGCTGGTGGCCATCCAGACCCTGGGCACCTCGATCATCCCCGGTGACGGGCAGGTGGGCCGCGCCCTGGTGCTGGGCACCGCGTACTCCCTCGGCCTGGGGCTGCCCTTCCTCCTGGTGGCGGTCGGCCTGGGCTGGGTGACCACGGCATCACGCTGGCTGCGCGACCACTACCTGATGATCCAGCGGATCGGCGGCACGCTGCTCGTGCTCCTCGGCCTGCTCATGGTCGCCGGCCTCTGGAACGACATCACCGCCTGGCTCCAGGCCCGCCTCGTCGCCAACTTCGAGACGGTGATCTGACGATGGCTGACGACGTGAAGACGGCTGACGACCAGAAGGTCGCCGACGACCAGAGCGCCGCCGAGGCCCAGAAGATCGAGCCCACCTATCCCAAGAACCGCACCACGATCGGCGGCCCCCGTCTCGGTCCGATCGGCTGGGCCCGTTGGGTCTGGCGCCAGCTGACCAGCATGCGCACCGCGCTTTTCCTGCTCCTGCTGCTGGCCGTCGCGGCCATCCCCGGATCGATCTTCCCTCAGCGGGGCGTCGACCCGGCGCGGGTCGTCAGCTACATCCGGGAGAACCCCGAGATCTCGCCCTGGCTCGACAGGCTGGGCCTCTTCGAGGTCTACGCCTCGCCCTGGTTCGCCTCGATCTACCTGCTCCTGATGATCAGCCTCATCGGCTGCATCCTGCCCCGCACGCGCCAGCACCTCGAGGCGATGCGTGCCCAGCCGCCCCGCGCCCCGAGGCGACTGTCCCGCCTGCCCGAGCATCGGCATACCGTGATCGACGCGGACCCGGCCACCGTCGCCCGCGCCGCCCGCGCCGCCCTCGAGGGACGCCGCTACCGCCTCCGCGAGGAGCCGGACGGCGCGCTGGTCGTCTCGGCGGAGAAGGGCTATCTCAAGGAGACCGGCAACCTGCTCTTCCACCTCGCGCTGCTGGGGATCATCGTGTCCGTCGCGGGCGGGCACCTGTTCGGCTGGCGCGGCGAGATCATCGTGCGTGAGGGGGAGACCTTCACCACGGGGGCCGGCAACTTCGACACGCTCACCATGGGCCCGCTGGTCCGGGAGAGCGACATCCCCGTCTTCAGCTTCCGCCTCGACGAGCTGGACGTGCAGTTCGAGGCGGAGGCGACCGGTGCCCAGTTCGGGCAGCCGCGCGTCTTCCAGGGCCGGGCGACGATCCAGCAGGGGGACCGGGCGGCCCGTGCCGACGAGTTTGCGGTCAACAAGCCGCTCCAGGTCGACAACACCTCTCTCTACCTGCTCGGCAACGGCTACGCGCCCGTGGTGACCGTCACGGACGCGGAGGGGCGCATCACCTTCCAGGACGCCGTCACCTTCCTGCCGCAGGACAACAACTACGCCTCGACGGGGGCGATCAAGGTCACCGGCGTGGAGCCCAACCTGGGCTTCGTGGGCTACTTCATGCCGACGCTGACCTTCGACCCCACGCTCGGGCCGATCTCCTCCTTCCCCGGGCTCGTCGACCCGGCCCTGGTGCTCACCGCCTTCGAGGGCGACCTCTTCCCCGACGGCGGGGCCCAGTCCGTCTTCGACATCGACACCGAGGACATGACCCAGCTCGTCGGCGAGGACGGCGAGGCGGGCCTGCTCATCCGCCCCGGCGAGAGTCTGGAGCTCGCCGACGGGCGCGGCAGCATCGAGATAGAGTCGGTGATCCGCTGGGCGGGTCTGCTCGTGCGGCACGACCCCGGCCGCGCCCCGGCGCTCGCCTTCTCCGGCGTCGCGCTGCTCGGTCTGGTCCTCATGCTCGGCGTGCGACGTCGCCGCGTCTTCGTCCGCGTCGAGCCGGGGTATGCGGCGTCCGCCGGCTCCGTGAACCCCGCCAGCGAGCAGGCGCGGCATACTGGACTGGCCGTCGCCGGCCTGCCCAAGGGCACCGACCCCGGCCTGGAGGACCTGGTCGAGGAGATCATGGAGCAGATCGTGGCCGCGTCAGGGGGCCGGGTGGTCCCGGACGAGGCCGAGCCGGCACGCACAGACCTGGCGCCGTCGCACGACGACGCCGAGACAGACAAGGACGACGCATGACCAACCAGACCCTGGCGATGGCCTCGGACTACGCGATCTGGGGCTCGATCATCGCGCTGGCGCCGGCGTTGCTGGCCTTCCTCGTGCACCTGGCGGTGGCGGGGGCGGCCCAGCAGCCCAAGGCGGAGCGGGTGGAGGAGCGTCAGCTCGTGGGCAGCGGCGCCCCCGCCGCTCCCGCGACGGAGGGGCCCGGAGCCGTCGAGCCCGTCCGCGGGTCGCGCCGCTGGGGCGTCGTCGGGCTGCAGCTGACCTGGCTGGCGACCCTGCTCGTGGTCGCCGGGACGGTGCTGCGCGGGATGTCCGTCTCCCGGGCGCCCCTGGGCAACATGTACGAGTACGCCATCATGACCGCCTCCTTCGCCCTGGTCATCTACTCGGTGTGGAGCCTGCGCAAGGACCGGCTGTGGCTGGGCCCCTTCGTCGTGCTGCCGGTGCTGCTGACGCTGGGCGCGGCGAAGCTGGGCTGGTACACCGAGGCCTCCCAGCTCATGCCGGCGCTGGACAACATCTGGCTGATCATCCACGTGACGATCGCGATCCTGTCGACCGCGCTGTTCGTCATCGGTGCCTCGGTGGCGATCGCCTACCTGTTCAAGGACACCGCGGAGAAGAAGGGTGCCGTGCGCGGCTGGCTGGCGGCGCTGCCGCAGGCCCGGAAGCTGGAGCGGATCACCTACGGCCTGCACATCGTGGCCTTCCCGTTGTGGACCTTCACCCTGGTCGCCGGGGCGATCTGGGCCGAGCAGGCCTGGGGCCGCTACTGGGGCTGGGACCCCAAGGAGACCTGGACCTTCGTCATCTGGGTCATCTACGCCGCCTACCTGCACGCCCGCGCCACCAGCGGCTGGACGACCCGCCAGGCGACCTGGGTGGCGATCGTCGGCTTCGTCTGCGTCGTGCTCAACTTCACGGCCGTCAACCTCTTGATGACCGGTCTGCACAGTTACTCGGGAGTGAGCAATTGATCGCCGTCCGCTACACCCTGATGCGCCTGCTGATCTTCTTCGGCTGCTTCGCGCTCCTGCTCCTGCTGGACATCAGCTGGATGTGGGCCGCGGTCGGGGCGATGGCCCTGTCGATGGTCGCGTCCTACTTCCTGCTCGCCCGTGACCGGGAGGCCATGGCGGCCGGGCTGGAGCGCCGGATCGAGGAGCGGTCGGCCCGCCGGCAGGAGAAGATCGAGGCCGAGCGCACCGCCGAGGACGGACCGTTCGCCGAGGACGAGGACTACCGCTGATCCTGACCGCCGCGTGCTGACCGCCGCGTGCTGACCGCCCGGGGCGCGGGCGGGTCACGGGGTGCGCAGGACCCTGACGGGGTCGCGGGTCGCGGCGTAGAGCGCCGGCGGCACGGCCGCGACCGCGGCGGCCAGGAGCGCCAGGGTGGCGGTGCCACCGGTGAACTCCCAGGGGGGAAGGGCCCCGGCACCCACCCGGCTGGTGACCCACAGCCCCAGCGCGACGCCGAGCGCCGCGCCGAGCAGCGCCGGGGCCAGCGTGCGGAGCACCACGAGGGAGACGATCGCGGCCCGGGTGGCCCCGAGGGCACGGCGACGGCCGAGATCCTTGCGCCGCACGAGCACGTCCGCCAGGGTCACGATCGCCACCAGCAGCGCCCCGCCGCCGAGCACGCCCAGGAGCAGGGTGCGGCCGAAGGTGGCCAGGTCGCCGGTGACCTGCTCCTGCAGCTGGGCCAGGGAGACCGGTGAGGTGACGGTCACCGCGTCGGGCGCGGGCGGGTCGATGAGCCGCAGCACCTGGGCCTGGGCGGCCTGGGCGACGTCGGCGTCGGTGAGCACGACGTGCACCGAGTCCAGCGCCCGCCCTTCGGGCGCGACGTAGAGCACGCCCGACCCGTAGTCCCCGAAAGGCTCGCGCGCCTCGAACGCCCCCACCACCGCCCAGTCGTCGACGACCGTGGTGGAGGCCTGCGCGACCCAGCCGACCGGGGCGTCCAGGCCCAGACGAGCCATCGCCTCCTCGGTCACGACGGCCTCGCCGGGGCCGGGCCAGCGTCCCGAGGTCAGCGTCGCCACCGCGGACAGGTCGCCGTGCACGCCCCAGGCCGGGACGCGGGTCGCGCCCTGCCCCACCGCCCCGTTGACCACGTCGACCGGGATGAGCGTGCCGACCGCGCGCTCGGTGGTCGACAGCCCGGCGGCCTGGTCGACGATGGTGGGCGAGATCAGGTCGTCGCCGCGGGCGTCGGCGACGACCAGGACGCGGGAGCCGGCGGAGTCCAGCCGGGCCAGCAGCTGCTCCTCGGCCGCGGCCGTCCGGCCCACCGTGGCCAGGGTCGCCGCGCACATCGTGGCCACCAGGAAGGTCACCAGGGCCGAGGGCACCTTGGCGGCCCAGGTCGTCGCCAGGGCCTCGCGCAGCATCAGCAGCCATCTCACAGCGCCAGCACCTCGTCCGCGTGCTCGATGACGAAGGGATCGTGCGTCGCGATCACGACGGTCCGGGGTATGCGGCGTCCCTCACCCTCGCCACCCTCACCGGCGTCCCCGGCGTCGGTGCCGTCCCCGGCGTCGGTGCCGTCGGGGGCTGTCGCGCCCCGCGCGCTGCTGGCGCCGCTGGCGGCGGCCGAGAGGGCGGCCAGGACACCGGCGGCGTTGTCGCGGTCGAGGTTGCCGGTGGGCTCGTCGGCCAGGATCACCAGGGGGTCGGTCACCAGGGCACGGCAGACCGCCACGCGCTGGGCCTGTCCGCCGGAGATCTCTCCGGGCCGGTGGTCGGCCCGGGCGCCCACCCCCATCTGGTCCAGCAGGTCCCGGCCCCGTGCCCGGGCCCGGCCCAGGCCCCACCCGGCGTAGAGGGCCGGCTCGACCACGGAGTCCAGCACCGTCCGGGTCGGGTCGAGCGCGGAGTCCTGGAAGACGAAACCGATGCGGTGCGCCCGCACCCTGGCCCGCACCGCGTCGGGGGCGGTCGAGACGGGGCTGCCGTCCAGGACGACCTGGCCCCGGGTCGGGGTCAGCATCAGCCCCAGGACGTAGAGCAGCGTCGACTTGCCCCGTCCCGACGCACCGGTCAGCGCGGTCACCGCGCCGGGGGTGAACTCGTGGGACAGCCCGCCGAAGAGCTCCTCACCGCCCCGGGTGTAGGCGAAGCTCAGATCACGCACCGCGAGCACGCCGGCGTCAGCCTTCCTGCGTGGAGACGGCACCATCGCCGCCCTCGCCACCATCGCCGCCCTTGCCGGGCTGCGGCGCGGGTTGCGGCGCAGGCTGCGGCGGCGCCTGACCCGCACCTCCCTGACCGCTGACCTGGACCCGGGTGCCGGGGGAGAGATCTCCCTCGACGACGGCGACGCCCTGCCCCGACCCCCGCACGGTGACCTCGACCTCCCCGGCCTCGGTGACCACATACGCCGAGCCGTCCGGCCGGGTGTGCACGGCGGCGGCGGGCACGGTGGTGCCGTGCACCTCCGGGACCACGACGACGCGCGAGCGCAGCGTGACCTGGGCGTCGTTGGGCAGCGCGCCGCAGTCGTCGCCGCAGACCTCGCCGCCGTCGGGGGCGGAGAGGGTGAAGGTGGTCGAGCCGTACTCGTCCAGCGTCGACGCGGCGATGACCGCGTCCCAGGTGTGGTCCTCGAAGGAGATCTCGACGGTCGCCTCGGCCGGGATCAGCCGGGCCTGCTCCTGGGTGACCACGAGCACGAACTCGCGGGCTCCCGTCGGGGCCAGCACCGCGTCCTCGCCGCCGGACAGGGTTCTGCCGACCGAGATCCCCTCGCCCAGCTGGACGACGGCCGGCAGGTCCTTGACGGCGACGAGCTCACCGAGCGGGACGATGCCCGTCTGCTCCCGGCCCTCCGCCTTCTGCCAGGCCCTGACCGCCCGCTCGGTGGCGGGCCCGAAGTCGCCGTCGGGCTCACCGGTCAGGTGCTCCTGCTCGATGAGCAGCCGCTGCAGCGGCTCCACGTCCTCACCCTTGACGCCCCGGGCCAGGTCCCGCCAGAAGGGCGTGTCGGCCTGCACCACCCGCACGGGGGTCCGCCCCACGACATACACCGTGTCGCCCTCGTCGACCTCGCCGGGGGACACGCTGGTGACCACGCCGGAGACGGCGTTCTGGGCCACCGGGAGCGCCGGCTGGCGCAGGGTCGTCGACAGCGGCAGCGATCGTCCGACCGATCCCTCGGAGGCCTGGGCCCACATCACCTGGGCTGTGCCCTGCGCGCCGGAGTCCTCGGGCACCGAGGAGGTCAACGTCGCCCGAGCGGCCCACCACGCGGCTCCCGCCGCGGCGGCCATCAGGCCCAGGACGAGCAGCACCCCCAGCGCCCGACGCAGGGCCGAGCCCCTGACCTGCTGATCCATCGACCGCGACCTCCGTTGCTCGCTTCCCTGCGGAGGCAACCTTAACGTCGGGCCAGCGGCCAGGGTTGGGCCGCGTCGCGAACGTGACCGGAACGTGATCCGCGGGCGATGGGTGCGACATCGCTCTGAGCCGGATTTTTCACTCTGAGCCGGATGTATCCGGGAGTGAGGAACAACAACCGGCTCAGAGCTGTGCGGCGGCCACCGGGTCAGAGCGGTGCGGCGGCCACCGGCTCAGAGTCGAGCGGTTGGCCACCGGGTCAGGCGAGCGCGAGCCCCAGGGTGAGGGCGGCCGCATACCCGAGCTGGAGGATGCCGGTCTGGGCCAGCGCCGGGAGCAGCTGGGGGCCGAAGTTCTCCCCGCGCACCACCTTGACCGGCTTGACCGCCAGCGGCGCCGCGAGCAGACCCAGCAGCGCGGTCCAGTGGGCGAGGGCGGCGACGAGCACCATGACGAAGGCGCCGACCACCAGGAAGGTGTAGAGGTTGCGGGTGCGGGCGAAGCCGAGCCGCACCGCCGTCGTGCGCTTGCCCGCGGCGCGGTCGCCCTCGAGGTCGCGCAGGTTGTTGGTGACCAGGATCGCGCAGGCCAGGAAGCCACAGCCGATCGCGCCGGCGACCGTGGCCAGGTCGATGCGGTGGACCTGCGTCCAGGTGGTCCCCATCACGGCGAACAGGCCGAAGAAGATGAAGACCATGACCTCGCCCAGGCCGCGGTATCCGTAGGGATTCTTGCCGCCCGTGTAGTGCCACGCGGCCCAGACCGCCACGACCCCCATGGCCAGCAGCCACCAGGCGTTGGACAGGGCGACCAGCGCCAGCCCGGCCACGGAGGCGCCGAAGAAGGAGGCCATCGCAGCCATCTTGACGTTCGCCGGGTCGGCCAGCCGCTGACCCACGAGCCGCACCGGTCCGACGCGCTCCTCGTCGGTCCCGCGGATGCCGTCGGAGTAGTCGTTGGCGTAGTTGACGCCGATCTGGAAACCGAGGGCGACCACGAGGGCCAGCAGCGCCAGGCCCATGTTGGAGCTGCCGAGGGCGTGGGCGGACGCGGTGCCGACCATGACGGGAGCGAGGGCAGCCGGGAGCGTGCGGGGGCGCGCGCCCTCGATCCACTGGGCGAGGGATGCCATGGGTGAGCGGTTCCTTACAGGCCTTTGAGGAAGTCGGGGTCGTCGTCGGGGCCGACCGGGCCGCGGGAGTCAAGACCCGGCCGGCGCGGTCCGAAGATGGTGTCCAGGATGCTCACGGGGCGACCGGCGATCAGCCAGGCGGTGCCGCCCACCAGCGGGAAGATCAGGATCATCAGCAGCCACAGCGCCTTGGGCAGACCACGGATCTTGTCGTCCTCGGTCTGGACGGCGTCCACGACGCAGTAGATCGTGAAGGCGAGCACCACGACGGGGATCAGGACGCGCAGCACCGTGACCTCCTCCTGCCGTGACGGACCCTGAGAGAACCATTCTGCCACCCCGGCCCGGGGGTCCCGTCCTCAACCGTCGGTCAGCTGGTCCCGGACCGCGGCCCGGTCCGGCTTGCCGGAGGGCAGGAGGGGTACGCGGTCGCTCCAGACGATCTGCTTCGGCGCCGCGTGCGGGGGGAGGGTGGGAGAGAGGGCCTGGCGGAGCTCGCCCAGCGTGGGGCGCGTGGACAGGTCGCCCGCGGAGGTCGGGGTCAGCAGCGCGGCCACCACCTGCCCCCACTCCGGGTCGGGCAGCCCGACCACGACGGCCTCGTCGATCTCGGGCAGGGCGGCCAGGGCGGTCTCGACGTCGCGCGGCTCGACCTTGTGGCCGCCGGTGATGATGACGTCGTCGATCCGGCCGAGGATCTGCAGCCGGCCGTCGACGAGGGTGCCCCGGTCGTCGGTGACGAACCAGCGGCCGCTCCCGTCGGTCAGGAACCGCTCGGCGGTCAGCTCCGGCCGGTCGACATAGCGCTCGGCCAGGACGGGACCGCCGAGCAGGATGCGCCCGTCCTCGATCCGCGCCCGGACACCCGGCAGCGGCGTCCCGTCGTAGACGCAGCCCCCGCAGGTCTCGCTCATCCCGTAGGTCGTGACCACCCGGGTGTGCTCGCGGGCACGCTCCAGGAGCGCCGGGTCGGCCGGGGCCCCGCCCAGCAGGACGGTGTCGATGGCGTTGAGGGCGCGGCGGCCCCCGGAGCCGAAGTCGGTGACCAGGCGGTGCAGCTGGGTCGGGACCAGCGAGGCGTAGACCCGGTGTCCGTGCGAGCCCGCCGCGCGGACCGCCGCGGACAGGAAGTCGGTGCGGAACCGCATACCGTCGGGGAGGGTGACCGGCTCGGTGCCGGCGAGCACCGACCGCGCGACCACCTGGAGCCCGGCGACGTGGTGCGTGGGGAGGGCCAGCACCC
Organism: Ornithinimicrobium panacihumi; assembly: GCF_052073805.1. Classification (NCBI taxonomy): domain Bacteria; kingdom Bacillati; phylum Actinomycetota; class Actinomycetes; order Micrococcales; family Ornithinimicrobiaceae; genus Ornithinimicrobium; species Ornithinimicrobium panacihumi. Next base: position 130,008 of record NZ_JBQGWG010000007.1, read on the forward strand.
ACCGGCCGTGGCCGCCGAGGACCTCGGCCGTCGCGTCCCCGGAGGCGCGGAGGGCGGAGCCGGAGAGCTCGACGCGTTTGGGGGTCCCGGAGGAGCCGGAGGTCGCGACCACGACGCGGTCGCGGTCGGTGCCGTCGAGGACACGGCACAGCAGGGGGTAGAGCTCGGCCAGCGTGAGGTCTGGCGTCAGCTCGTGCCGGACGACGTCGGCCGGGGTCACGCGGGGACCGCCAGGTCAGTCAGCGGTCTGGAAGGAGTGGTCCAGGTCGATGTACCACTCGTCGCCGATCTTGCGCAGGGTGATCGGGTCCTGGCCGATGGTCTGGGCGAAGAGGTCGGAGTAGTTGTCGGCGTCGACGACGGCGGTGTCGCCCTGCACGTCGGCGCCGCGGATCTGCATCGCCTCGATGATCGCGGTGAGCTCGTCGTCGCCGGAGGGGGCCACGTCGGCGAGGACCTCGGGCAGCAGCTCCTGGCAGGTCTCGTAGTCGGAGGGCTGGTCCTTCATCGGCTTCTCCGCGTCACTGAAGGACAGGAGGTGGTCGCAGACCTTGCCGTCGGCCTCGATCATCGCCACGTAGAAGGCCTTGGCCACGTCGGCGGCCGCCTGGCCGTCCGCGCCGCCCTCGACCTCGTCGGGGTCGCCGGCACCGGCCGTGGAGCCCGACGCGTCGGTGCCGGAGGCGGCCTCGTCGTCGGCGGTGTCGGCTGCGTCATCGTCGGCAGCGGGGCCCCCGGACCCGTCCGCAGCTCCCTCGGTGGTCTGGTCCGCGGCGTCGTCGGCGGCGTCATCGCTCGCGGCGTCATCGCTTGCGGCGTCATCGCTCGCGGTGCCGACGGTCGGCGACGTCGTGGTCGGCTCGGCGTCGCCGGAGCAGCCGGCGAGGATCAGGGCCGGGACGGCCAGGGTGCAGACGAGCGCTCGACGCATGGTGCGGGAGTCCTCCCCATCGGTGGTGCGGTCGGTGGAACTCGTCCAAGTCTCGCACGGGCTGGTGAGAGGACGATGAGGCTCGGCGTGGCGCCGCATACCCCAAGGGTGTGGGCGGCGGCAGCCCGCGGACTGGAGGGAGGGCGCAGGCTCAGGGACTCGATGGGCGCAGGCTCCCCGGACTCGACTTCCTGCGGGGTAGCCCACTTCACGCCGGTTATAGCCGGCACACAGGTCGAAAAGCCGCATGAAGTGGGGGCGGCCCGGCACGGGAGGAGCAGACGTGCCCCTGAGGGTCAGAAGTACCAGGGGAAGGGCGACCAGTCCGGCGCGCGCTTCTCCAGGAAGGACTCCTTGCCCTCGACGGCCTCGTCGGTCATGTAGGCCAGGCGGGTCGCCTCGCCGGCGAAGACCTGCTGGCCCATGAGGCCGTCGTCGGTGAGGTTGAAGGCGAACTTGAGCATCCGCTGGGCGGTGGGCGACTTGCCGAGGATCTCGCGGGCGACCTGGATCGACTCGGTCTCCAGCTCGGCGTGGTCGGCGACGATGTTGACCGCGCCCATCCGCTGCATGGTCTCGGCGTCGTAGGCGCGGCCGAGGAAGAAGATCTCGCGGGCGAACTTCTGCCCGACCTGCTTGGCGAGGTAGGCGGAGCCGTAGCCGGCGTCGAAGGAGCCCACGTCGGCGTCGGTCTGCTTGAAGCGCGCGTGCTCGCGCGAGGCGATCGTCATGTCGCAGACGACGTGGAGGGAGTGGCCGCCGCCGGCCGCCCAGCCGTTGACGACGGCGATGACGACCTTGGGCATGGTGCGGATGAGCCGCTGGACCTCGAGGATGTGCAGCCGGCCGCCCTCGGCCTTGACGCGGGCCTCGTCGACGCCGGAGGCCGTGACGTCGTCGGTGCCCTGCTCCGCATACTGATAGCCGCTGCGCCCGCGGATCCGCTGGTCACCGCCGGAGCAGAAGGCCCAGCCGCCGTCCTTGGGGGAGGGGCCGTTGCCGGTGAGCAGCACGACGCCGACGTCGGGGGTCATCCGCGCGTGGTCGAGCGTGCGGTAGAGCTCGTCGACGGTGTGCGGCCGAAAGGCGTTGCGCACCTCGGGGCGGTCGAAGGCGATCCGCACGCAGCCCAGCGCGACGTGGCGGTGGTAGGTGATGTCGGTCAGGCCCTCGAAGCCCTCGACCTCCTGCCACTGGCTCGGGTCGAAGGGGGCGTCGGCGGGCTGCGGGGCGGTGCTCTGCTCGGTCACGACCTCAGGGTATGCGGTGCGCCGGCGCCTCTGAGGGGGGTGGGAGTCAGCGGTCGCGTGAGGACAGCACGCAGAACTCGTTGCCCTCCGGGTCGGCGAGCACGGTCCAGGTGACCTCGGCCTCGTCCTGGCCGACGTCGACCTTGGTCGCGCCCAGGTCCAGCAGGCGCTGGATCTCGGCGTCGCGGTCCTGGGAGGTGTGCGGGGCGAGGTCGATGTGGAGGCGGTTCTTGACGGTCTTGCCCTCGGGGACGGGGACGAAGACCAGGCCCTGTCCGCGCCGCATCCAGGTGTCCAGGTCGGGAGCCGGGCCCTCCTCGTGCTCCTCGAGCGCGTGCCGCGGGACCGCGACCGCCTCGTCCGGGGTGTCGTAGACGACCTCCCAGTTCAGGGCCTCCGCCCACCAGCGGGCCTGCGCCTGCGGGTCATGGCAGTCGACGACGATGGTGTACCACTTCAGTGCCATGTGCCCCAGCCTGCCGCACCCCGGCGAGCGCCGCACCGGAGACCGACGTCGTCGCGGACAGCCCGCGTCCGCAGTCGGGTGGAGGGACGATCATCCCCGTCCGGTCAGGGCTCCTGGACGCCGCTCTGGGCAGCTGGACGCCGCTCAGGGGCCCAGACGCAGGTCAGGGGCACAGACGCAGGTCAGGGCTCCCAGAGGTCGAGGCTGACCACGCGGACCTCGCCCTGGTCGTCCAGGTAGAGGTCGACGGTGAACCACTGCAGGCACGAGTCGATCGTGCCCGGGGCCGGCTGGATCCACACGTGCCGCAGGCCGTCGGTGTCCGCGGGAGGCTCCATCGGGGGGCCGGCGCAGTGCGGGTGCTCGCCCGCCCCGGTTCGGAAGGCGTCCGGTCCAGAGGTCTCGCGGTGCCGGGCGAGCGTCTCCAGGGCGGAGAAGGCTCCTTCCCGGGCCCGGAAGTGCCCGTCCGGGTTGTCGACGGCCCAGGCATTGGGATCCGCGAGGGCTGCCGGTGTGCGCGTCGTGATCACCTCGGGGCCGAGGGCGAGGCGGACGCCCGAGGGGGAGAGACGGAGCACGGCCGGGTCGATCTCACCCTCCGCTGCTCCGGCCGCTGCGGCTGCCGCGGTCAGGGCGCGGGCAGTGCGGAGCTCTGCCGCCGTGACGACGTCGGGCAGCAGCGTCTCGTCGTGACTGAGCACCCGCTCGGCCAGGTCGGAGGGGAAGAGGTCTCGCACGTCCGTCTCGTAGCGGCTGCCATCACCCGGCAGGTGCACCCCCTCGGCGTCGAAGCGCACCGGGACCGACAGGCCAGGAGCCTCTGCGGGGTCGCCGCCATCCGGCGCCTCGCCGGTGCAGCGCACCCACGCCCAGGCGACCCGACCCTCGTCCTCACCCTCACCCTCTGTCCGCATCAGTCGTGCCTGGCAGGAGGGGGAGTCGACCCAGGTCTCCTGCTCCATCGCCACCGCGATCTCCTCGGCCTGGGAGAACACCGAGGGATCGGCAGGGTCGGGCAGGTCCGTGCCCGGGGCCGGCAGGTCCACCAGGGCGTCGGCCAGCTCCTCGACGCTGCCCACCCGCGGCCAGTGGCCCTGCAGCTCGGCGTAGTCCACGTAGGGTCCGTCGATCCCGGTCGGGACGTCGAACCAGGCACCGTCGACGTGGGGATAGGCCCTGGGCATGCCTTCCGGTCCCGCACCCGGCTCGGTGTTGCCGACGACCAGCAGGACCGGTCCGCGCACCTCGTCGAGCTGGGACTGGCGCATGCTGAACCCGCCCCCGACCGAGAACGACGCCTCGATCGTCCCCGGGGTCTCGTCCCCGGCGAGATGGCGCGTCACGTCGACGACCATCAGCACGGAGGGGATGTCGTCGGGACCGCCGGCCTCGGCGAGGCGGACGGAACGGACCTCGCCCACCACCACGAGCGGAGCGGCCATGGCCTCGTGCGGCGACCCCAGCGGCTGGTAGTCCATCGCCATCCCGCTGTTGCCGATGGCGTCGACCAGGCGTTGGTTGGCCTCGAGCGCCTCACGGGTGCCGGCCGTCGTCGCCGCGGTCGTGGTGGTCCCGGCCGGGTCGAGCGGCCCCGTGGAGAGCCCGCCCCCGAGCCCGTTGACGGCCACGGCCGTGACGATGGCCGCCGCCGCCACGGCGCCGCCGATCCCGACCGCGGTGCGCCGCCGACGCCGGGACCGGGCACCGCTGATCGCCGCGGGCACCAGGTCGACGTCGTCCACCTGTCCCGCAGCCCGAGCCAGGAGCAGCCGGACGTCCTCGTCACCGTGCGGCACCTCATACCTGTGCTTGTCAGAGGCCACCAGGACCACCTCCGGAGGGCGTCGCACCGGCGCGCCCCATCGCCTCCCGCAACCGCCGCAGCGCCACGTGAGCCTGGCTCTTGACCGTCCCGACGCCCACGCCGAGCGCGTCGGCGATCTCGGCCTCGGGCAGGTCCTCGTAGTAGCGCAGCACCAGCACCGCCCGCTGCTTGGGCGTCAGCGTCATCAGCGCCTGGCGGACGTCCGCGCCCGCCACCCACCCCTCGGACGCGTCCCCCACGGGCCGGTCGGGCACCTCTGCCCGCGGCTCTACCCGACCGTGGCGGCGCCACACCGAGACGGCGTCGTGATACATGATCCGGCGCGCGTAGGCGTCCGGCCGCTCCTCGCGCAGCCGCCCCCAGCGGTCGGCCACCTTGATCAGCGCGCCCTGGACCAGGTCCTGGGCGCTCGCCTCGTCTCCGGTCAGCAGCACGGCAGCACGCAGCAGAGCTCCCTGGCGCGACCTCGCCCACGCGGCGAACTCGTCCTCCCACTCCCTGCGCATCCGACCTCCTCATCTGTCCTGCTAACGCCGACGGGGTGCGCCCAGGTTGGCACCTCGGTGGAGAATCTGGGCCGATCTGCGCGCTGTCTACCCTGGTGTCGTGACCGATCTGCCCTCGCTCGAGGAGATGCTCGCGGCCGCCCACGTGGTGACGCTGCCGATGAGGGTGCGCTTCCGGGGGGTCACCGAGCGCGAGGCGGTGCTGCTGAAGGGGCCGCGCGGGTGGGCGGAGTGGGCGCCCTTCCCCGAGTATGGGGACGCCGACGCCGCGCGCTGGCTGCTCGCCTCCGTGGAGCTCGGCTGGGGGGAGGTGCCTGCGCCGGTCCGCATCGAGGTGGGGGTCAACGCCACGGTCCCGGCGGTAGGCCCCGGCGAGGTGGAAGGAGTCCTGGCCACCTTCGACGCCCGCCGGACCGCGAAGGTGAAGGTCGCCGAGCGCGGTCAGTCGCTGACGGACGACGTCGCACGGGTCACCGAGGTCCGGCGCGTCCTGGGCCCAGACGCGCGGATCCGCGTGGACGCCAACGGGGCCTGGTCGGTGGCCGACGCGGCCGAGGCGCTGACCGCCCTCTTCCGCGTCGGTCTGGAGTATGCCGAGCAGCCCTGCGCCACCGTCGAGGAGCTGGCCGCCCTGCGCCTGGCCCTGGCCCGCGCCGGGGTCGACGTGCCGATCGCCGCCGACGAGTCGATCCGCCGCGCCGAGGACCCGCTGCGCGTGGCCCGCGAGGGCGCCGCCGACCTGGTCGTCGTCAAGGTCGCCCCGCTCGGCGGCGTCGCCCGCGCCCTGGCGATCGTCGAGGCCTGCGGTCTGCCGGCGGTCGTCTCCTCCGCGCTGGACACCTCCGTCGGCCTCGCCGGTGGAGTGGCCCTCGCCGCAGCCCTCCCGCAGCTCGACCACGACTGCGGCCTGGGCACCGCCGCGCTGCTGGCCGCCGACGTCGTGCCCGACCCGCTCCTGCCCCGGGCAGGCACGCTCACGACCGACCGGGCCCAAGAGGCCCGGGACGGGGTCGACCCCCGGCGGGTGGCCGCATACCGGAGCGGCGCGGAGCGCCAGCAGTGGTGGCGCGAGCGCCTCGGCCGCGCCCACGCCCACCTCGCGGCGCAGGTTTAACCTCCCCGAAACGCACGCAACGCACTGTTAACACGCAGGCGCGCGCTCCTGAAACATCCCTCCCCTTGACTGTGCCCACGCGGTCCGCTCCCGTCCCCGACGACGTGATGCGGGAGTGGACCGTCCGTGCACACACTCAAGGAGGTATCGATGGAACTCACGGCAGGTGACGTCTGGGTCATGGTGTCGGCGGCGCTCGTGCTGCTCATGACCCCGGGGCTGGCGTTCTTCTACGGCGGCATGGCCAGGGCCAAGGCCGCCATCAACATGATCATGATGAGCTTCGTCTCGGTCGGGCTCGTGGGCGTCGTCTGGGTGCTCTGGGGCTACGGGATGACCTCGGCCCCCGGGATCCTCGGCGGGCTCGTCGGCAACCCGCTGGCGGACTTCGGGCTGAGCCAGTACGTCGGGACCACCGACCTCGTCGGGATCGGGTATGGGGCCACGTTCGCGATCATCACCGTCGCCCTGATCTCGGGCGCGATCGCCGACCGCACGCGGTTCACCTCGTGGGCGGTCTTCGTGCCCGTCTGGGTGACGCTGGTCTACTGCCCGCTGGCCTTCATGGTGTGGGGCGGCGGCCTGCTGTCGGCCGACGGCTGGATCGGGCGGACCTTCGGCGAGGCGATCGACTTCGCCGGCGGCACGGTCGTGCACATCAACGCGGGTCTGGCGGCGCTGGTCCTCGTCTACGTGATCGGCTCCCGGACCGGCTTCGCCAAGGGTCTGCACGGGGCGCACAACGTGCCGCTGATGATGATCGGCACGGCGATGCTGTGGTTCGGCTGGTTCGGCTTCAACGGTGGCGCCGCGGGGACCGTCGAGGAGGGTGGCCTCATCTGGGTCAACACCCTCGCCGCGCCGGCCGCCGCGATGATCGCCTGGCTGGTCACCGAGCAGGTCCGCGACAAGCACATGACCTCGGTCGGCGCGGCCTCGGGCGTCGTGGCCGGGCTGGTCGCGATCACGCCGGCCTGCGCGTCGGTCTCCCCGGTCGGTGCCGTGATCATCGGCCTGCTGGCCGGCGTCGGGTCGGCGCTCGCGGTCGGCCTGAAGTACAGGCTCGGGTATGACGACGCGCTCGACGTCGTGGGCGTCCACCTCGTGGCCGGCATCATCGGCACGGTCGCCATCGGCTTCCTGGCACTGCCGGTCGACGGCGCGGGCGGTGGGCTGCTCTACGGCGGCGGGGCCGGCCAGCTGGTCGCCCAGGTCGTGGCGACGGTGTTCACGCTGGTCTTCACCGGTGTGATGACGGCGATCATCGCCCTGGCCATCCACAAGACGATGGGCATGCGGATCAGCGCCGAGGACGAGGAGCGCGGCGCCGACCTGGCCCTGCACTCCGAGTCGGCTTACGCCTTCGGTGAGGACGCCGCCTCCTACGACCCGATCGCCGAGGAGGCGACGGTCTGACGGACAGGGAGTGCTGCGGCCGGTCGGCAGGCGTGCCGACCGGCCGCAGCGTTCACCGCCCGGTGTCGTAGACCATCGCGATCTCGTCCACCGGCGAGCCGGGGCAGAGGCGCCCCCAGTCGGCGGAGGGCGCGTGGTAGCCGGCGGCGTAGGAGATCTCCATCCCCTCCTCCGCCATCAGCGCCCCGGAACCGTCGGGGGACTCGCTGTAGATCGTCGGTCGACCGTCGTCCTGACGCTGTCCCCAGGCGTTGGGAAGCACCAGGCCGATCGTCCCGCCGTCCGTCCCGACCGTCGCACAGCCGTCCTCGGTCATCGTCACCGTGCCCTCCAGGAGAGCACCTTCGCCGCCCTGCGTCGGGTCCCAGCTGAACGTCGGCACCTCATGCCGGCCGCGCTCCTCGTCGGTGGCCACGCGGGTCGGCACGGGCTCGTCGGGCGGGGCGGGGTCGCCGGTCAGCGGCTCCCCGGCGGGCTGGTCGTTGATCCAGGCGACGTCGCCGGACCACTCGCCGCACCGCCCGCCCCATGCGCCGGGGTCGGGGACCCAGCCGCCGCCGTACTCGAACGACTGCCCCTCCACGCCGAAGACCTTGCCGCTGTCCTCGTGGACCACGGCGCGCACCCCGTTGGCGAAGCGCACCCCGACCGCATCGGGGAAGACCACCGGCTGGACGCTGCCGGGCTGCCCCGGCTGGTAGAGCAGGGTGCAGCCCTCGGGCGTGAAGCCGAGGCGGCCGGAGACGAGCGCCTCCATCCCCGACCCGTCCCAGTCGTAGGTCGGCACCTCGAACTGCTCGGCACCCTGGGGAAGCTCCGGTCCGGAGGCGATGCCGGGGATCCCGCTGCCGCCCGGCGAGAGCTGGACGGCCGCGACCGCGACCGCTGCGGCTGCTGCCGCACCGAGGGCCATGGCTCCCCGGCGCCGGCGCCGGTGGCGGGTCGCCCGTCGCTCCAGGTCGTCCAGAGGAGGCGGTATGACGTCGCTCTCGCGGGCGAGCTCCTCGCCCAGGACGCGGGTCAGGGTCCGGTCGAGGTCAGTCATCGTCGACCTCCTGGAGGGTGAGGGCCTGCGCGAGCTGCGCGCGGGCGCGGGAGAGGCGGGACTTGACCGTGCCCTCGGCGATGCCGAGCTCGTCGGCGACCCGGGCGACGGGCAGGTCGAGCAGATGGTGAAGGACGACGACCTCGCGGTGGCCGGTCGGGAGAGCCGCGAGCGCGACCATGAGGTCGTGCCGTTCAGCCGGGTCGGGTGGCGTCTCCTCCCGTGCGTCCAGAGGGCTCGGTGCCCCGTCAGGGACGGGCGCCTCGGCCAGGTGCCGGTCCCTGCGCCGGTCGTTGAGCCAGATCCGCCAGGCGACCGTCCGCAGCCAGGACTCCGGCCGGTCGTAGTCGCGCACCTTCTCCCACCGGGGGATCAGCCGGACGAAAGCCTCCTGGGCGGCGTCCGCCGCGGCCTGCCGCGGGATGCCCATGACCACGAGCGTGCCGACCAGCCGCTGGTAGGCCGGAGGATAGAAGTCCTCCAGCCGGGTCGGCGCCGCCTCTGACATGTGCACACCGTAGACACCCCGGGCAGCCCCGTCAGGTTCCCGCCGGCCCAGGGTCGAGCAGCGCGCCCAGGTCCGGGACGGCCGCGACGGCGCCCGCCGCGAGCAGCTCCGTGCGCCGGGCCTCCTCCTCGGCGACGCCCAGGACGCGCACCCCGGCGGCCCGCCCCGCCTCGACGTCCGTGACCGAGTCGCCCAGGAAGAGGGCGTCGCGGGGGTCGGTGCCGGCGTCCGCCAGCGCGGTCAGCAGCAGGTCGGGCGCCGGCTTGAGGTCGTCGACCCGGTCCTCGCTGCGCCCGTAGACGTCCAGCAGCAGGGCGCTGAGACCCGTCCTGGCCGGCTCGAGGACGAGCGGGACCACGCCGGGTGCGTTGTTGGTCACGACGGCGACGAGCACACCCCGGTCCAGCGCCTGCTCGAGGAAGGCCACGGCGTGGGTGGCCGGCGGGGCCGCACGGGCCGCCTCCAGCTCGAGCCTGGTGCACAACGCCGACAGCTCTGGGAGCAGCTCCGGAGCGTGGGCCCCGATGATCCGCAGGCACTGCACGTGGTCGGGCTCCTCGCCCAGGGCCTGCGCCAGCGCGGGGCCGCCGCGCTCGGCGGCCAGCCGCCGGAGCCGGGCGGAGACCGCCAGCCACGAGTCCCCGGGGAAGAGGCGGGTGAGGGGGCCGTCGAGGTCGACGAGCAGGAGTTCGGCGGAGCGGACCAGCGCGACGGGGGAGGGTCGCGGGCTCATCGCGTGGTCTCCACGTCGTCCTGCGGGGCGGGCTGGCCGGGCCGCTCCTCGAGAAGGGCGAGCAGCAGCCGGCGCAGCTCGGTGCGGTCGGCGGGGGAGAGGGTGGCCATCGCTCGCTCGGCGGCGGCGCGACGCCGGTCCCGCACGGCGGCGACGGTATGCAGCCCCTCACCTGTGAGCGTCAGCAGGACCGCCCGGCGGTCGGTCGGGTCGGGGGAGCGGGTGAGCAGTCCGGCTCCCTCGAGCGTGTCGGCCACCTCCGTCGCCGAGCGCGGGGCGATGCCCAGGTGGGTGGCCAGCGCCGAGACGCGCACCCCGGCGCAGGTCCCGTCCTCGTGCCGTCCCAGCCGGGCGAGGGCGAGCAGCCCGCGCTCCTGGTGGGGGCTGAGCCCATGATCCCCCGGCTCCCCGGCCCCGGCCCCCGCCCCGGCCCCCGCCCCGAGCCGACGCCACCGCCGGGCCAGGCGCAGAAGCAGATCGACCTCGGAGGTGCCGGAGGAGGGGTCGGTGGGAGACGGCATACCCGGAAAATAGCAGAGGCGAGGAAATAAAGAGGTAACCTCCCAATGTTGGACAGGAGGCACAGACCTCCAGGCCGGCAGCGACGACCGGCTCCTGACGAAAGGAGAAGCGGATGAACGACTTCTCGAACCCCACTCCCGGCCGGATGGCCGAAGGCGGCCGTGGTGGCCGCGGCGGGGGCGCCGGCGCGCGCCCCGACCCCAAGGACAAGGCCCAGTTGGCGGCGCACCCGGTCGACGGGCGGCGCGTGCTGGCGATCTTCCGCCCGCACCGCTGGTCGCTGGCGGCCATGCTCGTTCTCATCGTCTCCAGCTCCGCACTGGGGCTGGCCTCGCCGTTCCTGGTCAAGGAGATCGTCGACGTGGCGATCCCGGACCAGGACGTGGGCCTGCTGCTCATGCTCGTCGGCGCCATGGTCGGCGTCGCCGTGGTCTCCGCCGTGCTCGGCGTCCTGCAGACCTGGATCAGCACGACGATGGGCCAGAAGATCATGCACCGGCTGCGGACCGACCTGTTCACCCATCTGCAGCGCCAGCCGCTCGCCTTCTTCACCCGCACCCGCTCCGGCGAGGTGCAGTCGCGCCTGACCCACGACGTCTCCGGGCTCCAGGGCGTGGTCACCTCGACCGCGACCTCGCTGGCCGGCAACATCGCCACGGTCGTCGGCACGCTCATCGCGATGATCGCGCTGAGCCCGACCCTGGCCCTGCTGTCGCTGGTGGTCATTCCGCCGGCGGTGCTGGTGACCCGCTCGGTCGCCCGCCTGCGCCGCGACGCGACCGACAAGCGGCAGAAGGCGCTCGCCGGGCTCCACGGCCAGGTCGAGGAGTCGCTGTCGGTCAGCGGCGTCCGGCTGAGCAAGACCCTCGGCGCCAGCGAGCAGCTCGCCGACCGCTTCCACGCGACCAGCACCGGCCTGCTCGACCTCGAGGTCGCCGCCCAGATCGCCGGCCGCTGGCGCCAGGCCACGATGGGCATCGTCTTCGCGATCGTCCCGGCGGCGCTCTACCTCGTCGCCGGCCTGCCCGTCACCGGCGAGGGCATCTCGATCGGCACCCTGGTCGCCTTCGTGGCGCTGCAGTCGGGCATCTTCCGGCCGGTCATGGGCCTGATGTCGATCGGCGTGCAGGTGACCTCGTCGATGGCGCTGTTCAGCCGGATCTTCGAGTACCTCGACCTCCCCGTCGACGTCGCCGAGCCCGACCCGGCCGTGGCACGTCACCTCGACCCTGCCGCGGCGCGTGGGGAGATGCGCCTGGAGGGCGTGACCTACCGCCACCCCGGCGCCGACCGCGACGCCCTGGCCGACATCGACCTCACGATCCCCGCAGGCGCGACCGTCGCGCTGGTCGGGCACACCGGCTCCGGCAAGAGCACGCTGGCCTCGCTGCTGGCACGGCTGGACGACCCGACCGCCGGGCGCGTGACGCTCGACGGGATCGACCTGCGCGAGCTGCCCTCGGTGGAGCGCGCCGCGGTCGTCGGGGTCGTGTCGCAGGAGACCTATCTCCTCCACGCGACCATCCGCGAGAACCTGCGCTTCGCCAATCCCGCCGCGACGGACGCCCAGATCGAGCAGGCGGCCCGCGACGCCCAGATCCACGACCACATCGCGGCGCTGCCCGACGGCTACGACACGGTCGTCGGCGCTCGCGGCCACCGGTTCTCCGGGGGTGAGCAGCAGCGGCTGGCCCTGGCCCGCACCCTCCTGCGCGACCCCAGGGTGCTCATCCTGGACGAGGCCACCAGCGCCCTGGACACCCGCACCGAGGTCGCGGTCCAGGCCGCACTGGATCAGGTCGGGCGCGACCGCACGGTCGTGACCATCGCCCACCGGCTCTCCACCGTCCGCCGCGCCGACCTCATCGTGGTCATGGACCAGGGGCGGATCGCCGAGCAGGGCACCCACGAGGAGCTGCTGGCCAACGGCGGACGGTATGCCGCTCTCGTCACCGCGGGCGACCGCGCGGCCGGACAGCCGATGGCGCTCGCCGCGTGAGCCCCTCGGGGCGGACCAGTGGCGGATCAGTCGCGGCACCGGACGGGCTCGGTCCGCCCTGCCGCTCCAGCCAGCGGATGTCGATGGCGAAGGAGACCAGCACCGCGGCGACGGCGACCGCCACCGCCACCTGCACCGCCCAGCCCGGCCAGAAGGGCGCCGTCGCGATGACCAGCGTGCCGGTCAGCACCCCGCCGAGCACCTTGCCCCGCCAGCTGCCCGGCAGCTGCCGCCGCCAGGCCGGCCGCACCAGCTGGCCCACCAGGAACGCCGGGTAGAGCAGCCCACCCAACAGCCCCCACGGCGCGACCTGCACCAGGGCGATGGCCATCACGAGGACGAGCGCCCCGTCGACGCCGGAGTCGAGACGCGCCCCACGGGCCGTCTCCGTCCCGGTCCGGCGAGCCACATACCCGTCCACCCCGTCCAGCACCCACGCGAGCACCGCCACCCCCACCACCCACCATGTCCGCGGTGACCCGCTCCCGACGAGCCCGACGACGACCAGCACCGCGCACACGCACACCAGCAGACCGCGGCCGAGCGTGACGAGGTCGGCGGGCGTGGGTGGTTCCGGACGGCGAGATCGGCCCGGACCAGCGACGATGGTGGGCATGGAGGCACGAGCGTACTGGACCGTCGCCCCCGGCACCGGGCAGATCCGCACCGAGGAGCTCCCGCCGCCGGGTCCGGGCGAGGCGCTCGTGAGGGCCACCGTCTCGGCCGTCAGCCGCGGGACCGAGCTGCTCGTCCACCGCGGGGGAGTGCCGGAGTCCGTCGCGGAGCAGATGCGTGCCCCCTTCCAGGTCGGCGACCTGCCCGGGCCGGTCAAGCACGGCTATCTCTCCGTCGGGGTGGTGGAGGAGGTCGGGGGCTCCGAGGACTCCGAGGACCAGGCGTGGGTCGGACGCCGCGTCTTCTGCCTGCACCCCCACCAGGACAGGTATGTGGTGCCGCTCACCGCGCTCACGCCGGTGCCCGACGACGTGCCCGACGAGCGGGCGGTGCTCCTCGGCACCCTCGAGACCGCGGTCAACGCGCTCTGGGACGGACGGCCGGCCTACGGCGACCGCGTCGCCGTGATCGGCGGCGGCATGGTCGGGGCCTGCGTCACCGCGCTGCTGGGCGAGCTGCCGCTGGAGCGGCTCGAGCTGGTCGAGACCGACGACGCACGTCGGGCGCTCGCCGAGGGACTGGGGGCGGTCGGCGTCGCCCCGGCCGACGCGAGCGGGGACTGCGACGTCGTCTTCCACGTCTCGGCCACCTCGTCGGGCCTCCAGCGCGCGCTGGAGCTCGTGGGCGACGAGGGCGAGGTGGTCGAGCTGTCCTGGTACGGCGACGCCCCCGTCTCCCTCGACCTCGGCGCCGACTTCCACGCGAGGCGGTTGTCGATCCGGGCCAGCCAGGTCAGCCGGGTCAGCCCGCACCGCGCCGCCCGTCGCGACCACGCCGGCCGGATGCAGGTCGCCCTGCGCGCCGCGGCCAACGCGTCCCTGGACGCCCTCATCGCCGGGCCCACGCCGTTCGAGGAGCTGCCCGAGCTCATGACCAGGCTCGCAGGCGGGGCGCCGGGCGTCTGCCATCTCGTCTCGTACTGACCGACCGGGCCCACCGCATACCGAAGGAAGGAATTCATGTTCACCCTCACCGTCCGCGACCACGTGATGCTGGCGCACTCGCTGCCCGACCCGTTCTTCGGGCCGGCGCAGGGGCTGCACGGCGTGACCTATGTCGTGGAGGCCACCTTCGAGCGGCCCGACCTGGACGAGCACGGCGTCGTGCTGGACATCGGCGCGGCGGGCCAGGCGCTGACGGACGTCCTGGGGCGGATCGCCTACCAGAACCTCGACGAGCTCGAGGAGTTCGCGGGGATGATCACCACCACCGAGGTGATGGCCCGCTGGGTCGCCGACCAGCTCGCCGGCTCGATCGACGTCTCCGGCCTGGGGGCCATCAGCGTTGTGCTGCGCGAGCACCCCGACGCGTGGGCCTGCTACCGCAAGGCGCTGGGTTGAGCCTCCTCCTCGTGGTCCCAGAGCGCGTGGGACAGGGTCCGAGCGGCGGGGACAGGTATGACGCAGCCGTCGCCGCAGCCTGGCCCACCGTGGGGCGGCGGGTCAGGGTGGCCGAGGTGCCCGGGGCGTGGCCGTGGCCGGATGACGCCTCGAGGGCGGCCCTCGCCCAGGTGCTCGAGCGTCAGGAGGAGGGCTGTGTCGTCATCGACGGGCTCGTCGCCTGCTCGGTGCCGGAGGTGGTCGAGGAGGTGGCCGGGCGGCGGCCGGTGGCGATCCTGGTGCACTCCGTGCTCTCCGAGGGGGCCGGGGCCACCGGGGAGGCCGCGGCGGAGCTGGACCGCCGGGAGGCCCGCGCCCTGGCTGCGGCCGAGGTGGTCGTGGCCACGAGCCGGTTCGCGGCCGACCGGCTCTCCAGGGCCTACGGCCTGGACGAGGTCGCGGTCGCCCTGCCCGGCGTCGACCGGGCGCCGCTGGCGGCCGGCTCGTGGCAGGAGCCGCAGCTGCTCATGCTGGGGGCCATCACCCCGTTGAAGAACCAGGGCCTGGCGATCGAGGCGCTGGAGCAGGTCTCCGACCTGCCCTGGAGCATGTCGGTGGTGGGGCCGGCGCCCGACCCGTGGCACCTGCGCTCGCTGCAGCACGAGGCCGAGGAGAGGTTCCTCGGAGCCAGGGTGAGGTGGTGCGAGGCGCTGGGTGACGAGGAGCTCGAGCAGGTCTGGGCCGGCACGGACCTGCTGGTGCACCCCTCGCGCAGCGAGACCTACGGGATGGTCGTCGTCGAGGCGCACGCCCGGGGCATCCCGACGATCGTGGGGGCGGGCACCGGCGCGGTGGAGGCCCTCGTGGGGCCGGGCGGGCCCGTGCCCGGACGAGAGGTCGACACCTCCTCGCCGCGAGAGCTCGCGGCCGCCCTGCGGGAGTGGCTCACCGATGCGGGGCTGCGGCAGCGGTGGCACGACGCGGCGATCCAGCGCCGGAAGCATCTGCCGCGCTGGAGCGACACGGTGGAGCAGCTGGAGGTCGCGCTGGCCCGCATGATGGAGGGATGACCCTCGACCGCGAGCCGGCCGCCCGCGCTCCCGCCCCTGTCGAGGTGGCCTGCGCCGACTGGCTCGCGCTCCGCGCCGAGGCCGACACCCGCGCCCGCGACGAGGGATCGGCCGACCTCCTGCGCGCCCTCGTGGACCGGTTGGGCCGCTCCGACGACGCCCAGATCGCCGGGGCCCGCGTCGTCGACCTGGGTGCGGGGACCGGCGCCAACCACCGCTATCTCGCGCCCCGCCTCCCGCCCGCCCAGCGTTGGACGGCCGTCGACCACGACGCCACCCTCCTGGCCAGCCCCGCGCACGACGGCGCCGACCGGGTGGTCGCCGACGTGGCCGAGCTCGGTGACATCCTCGCCGGCCTGTCGGGGGACGGCCCGGTGCTGGTCACCTGCTCCGCGCTCCTGGACGTCCTGACCGCGCACCAGCTGGCATCTCTGGCGGACGCGCTCGTGACGGCGCGCTGCCCTGCCCTGCTGGCGCTGACCGTGACGGGCCGGGTGGGGTGGTCCCCCCGCGAGCCGGAGGATGACGTGGTCGCGGCCGCCTTCGACGCGCACCAGCAGCGCGAGGGACGGCCGGGACCGGACGCCGCTGACCGGCTGGTCGAGCACCTGGGTGGCGCCGGTGTCGCTGAGGATCGCGATGGCGATGGCGATGGCGATGGCGATGGCGATGGCGATGGCGATGCCGGGGCCAGGGCCGGGGTGCACGTCGTGGCTGCTCCCACCCCGTGGGAGCTGGACGATCGTGACGCCGGTCTCCTTCGCCGCTGGCTCGACGAGCGCGTCGACGCCGTCCTCGAGCAGGACCCTTCGCTGGCGCCTGTCGTGGAGCCGTGGCACGCGCGCCGGCTGGCGCAGCTGGAGGCCGGCGTCCTGCGGGTGGTCGTCGACCACGTCGACCTGCTCATCCTCCCCGGCTCAGCGCCCGCGTCCTGAGAGGTCGAAAACGCTCACCACGTCCTCGCCCAGCACCCAGCGCCGCACCGGCGGACGCAGGGCGTCTGCCAGCACGTCGTGGCCAGGCAGGCGCAACCCGGGGATCCCGTCGCCGATCAGCACGGGTGCGGTCGTCAGGTAGAGCTGGTCCACGCATCCCTGCCGGACGAACTCCGAGACCAGCCGGCCGCCGCCCTCGACCAGCACGCGGTGCAGCCCCCGCCGCGCGAGCATCGCCACCACGTCCTCCGGAGCCATGCCCCCGGGCGCGTCCCAGCGGACGAGCTCCACATGGTCGGCCAGAGGTTCGGCCGTGCCGTTGCGGCTCGCCGCGGCCTCCGGGCCCACCACCCAGAGCGTGGGCGCCTCCCCGTCCACCAGGACCGAGGAGTCCTCCGGCAGCTGCCCGCCGGGATCGAGGACGACGCGGGTCGGGTTGCGGCCCTCCACGGCGCGGACCGTCAGGCGGGGGTCGTCCGCCGCCGCCGTGGCACCACCGACGACGACCGCGTCGACCAGGGCGCGGAGCCGGTGCAGGTGCTCGCGGTCCTCCTCGCCGGTGACGAAGTTGGCGTCGCCGGTCCGGCTGGCGATGAAGCCGTCGATGCTCTGCCCCAGCTGGGCCAGGACGAGCGGCCCCTCCCAGGTGACGAGCGCCCCATACCGGTCCGCCAGATCGCCGTCGGAAGGCACGTCGCCCGTGAGCAGCCGGCCCCAGTCGTCCTGCGGCGCGGCGTCGTGAGCCATCCTGGTGCGCTTGGTCTCCAGATATCTCTGGTTCTCGGGGCGGGAGGGGACGACCAGCGGCTCCCGGCGCTCCACCACCAGGCCGAGCAGGGAGAGGGCCTCCTCCTTGGCCGGGTTGGAGGACAGCAGGCGGATCCGGTCGACCCCCAGATCGCTCAGCATGGCCACGGTCTGCCCGTAGGTCCGCGCGTCGGCCGGGTAGCCGAGCTGGAGATTGGCGTCCACGGTGTCGATCCCGGTGTCCTGCAAGGCGTAGGCCCGCAGCTTCTCCCCGAGCCCGATCCCGCGACCCTCATGGCCGCGGACGTAGACGAGGGCTCCGCAGCCGTCCGCGTGGATGAGGTGCAACGCCTGCTGCAGCTGCTCCCCGCAGTCGCACCGGCGCGAGCCCAGCGCGTCGCCGGTGAGGCACTCGGAGTGGACCCGCACCAGGGGTGCGCGGTCCCGGGAGCCGTCCTCGTCGCGCAGGCCGACGCTGAGCACGACATGGTCGGTCCCGTCGGCATCCTGGTAGGCCGTCATCCGGAACTCACCGTGCTCCGTCGGCAGGACGGTGTCGGCCAGACGGCGCACGGAGGTGCCCAGGTCACGGTGATCGAGGATGCCCATCCGTCGAGTATGTCCCGTGGCACTGCCGATCTCCTGCCGGAACGAGCGGTCCCTGGCCGCCAGGACCTCTCACCCCGCCCGGCGGCACGGTCTGCTCCTCAGCGGCCGCTGAAGCGGTCCACGACGTCCTTGGCCTCCCGCAGGCCGGCGCCGGTGCGTCGGCGGTACTCCTTGATCGCCATGATCGGCCTGCCCTGCTGCACCAGGAGCTGCTCCTGCGCGTCCAGGGTGCCGACCGGGTCCACCTGCGCACGGTCGATGCCGAGCTTGGCGCAGAGCTGGTCGATGATGCGGTCGTGCTCACGGACCCGAGCCTCGAGCCGGTCGATGGCCTGCTGGTTGCCGAACATGCTCTTCCTCTCCGGAGGCGCCGGTGCGCTCCCCTCCTGACCCCATCCGACCACGGCGCCGCCGGGCAGGCCATCCCTCGCAGGACCGGTCCTGGCGCTCCGTCCCAAGGAGGAGGTCGTCAGGTTCGCAGGCAGGTGCACCGGGCGATATCCTTGCGGGACCGCTCCATCCGTGTACATCACCCCCTATACATCTCGAGGTGCTCCGTGCCTACCGGCAAGGTCAGGTTCTACGACGAGGAGAAGGGCTTCGGCTTCCTCTCCAGCGACGAGGGTCACGACGTCTTCGTCCCGCGCTCAGCGCTGCCCCAGGGTGCCACCACGTTGCAGCGGGGAGCCAAGGTCGAGTTCGACATCGTGGCGGGCAAGCGCGGTGATCAGGCGCTGCACGTCCGCCTGCTCGACCCGGCCCCGTCCGTCTCCCGCGGGCTGACCCTGCGTGACCGCAAGCCGGCCGAGGAGATGGTCGTGGTGGTCGAGGACCTCATCACCCTCCTCGACCAGGCGTCCAACGCGCTGCGCAAGGGTCACTACCCCGACCGCACGCACGGCCGCAACCTGGGCAAGGCCCTCCGCGCCGTAGCCGAGCAGTTCGAGGCGGGCAACTGATCTTGGTCGCTCCCAAGCCTGACGCCGTCCTGGACGCCGCGATCGACCTCGCCCGCACCGCGGCCGAGGAGATCGCCGAGCCCGGCACCGTCGGCGACCACTTGAGCGCGGTCGTCGAGGCCGACCGGGTGATGACCCACTCGTTCGCCTGCACCGCCGCCGCCTACCCCGGCTGGCGCTGGGCCGTCACCCTCTCGCGCGCTCCGCGCGCACGCACCGCCACGGTCAGCGAGGTCCACCTCCTGCCCGGCGCCGGAGCCCTGCTGTCGCCGGAGTGGGTCCCGTATGCCGATCGCCTCGCTCCGGGCGACATCGGCCCCAACGACCGCACCCCCTACGTCGAGGACGACCCGCACCTGGAGGCCGGCTGGGAGGCGACCGGCGAGGAGGACGTGGACCAGGTCGCGCAGTGGGAGCTCGGTCTCGGCCGCGAGCGGGTCCTGTCCGCCGAGGGTCGCGACGCCGCCGCCACGCGCTGGTTCGACGGTGACCGCGGGCCCGCCAGCGAGACGGCTCGGAAGGCGCCCAAGCCCTGCTCGACCTGCGGCTACTTCCTGCCGATGGCCGGTGCCCTGCGCTCGGTCTTCGGCGTCTGCTCCAACGAGTGGTCGCCCGCAGACGGCTCCGTCGTCGCGCTGGCCTTCGGCTGCGGCGCGCACAGCGAGGTCGACGTCGAGAAGCGCGCCCCCGAGCGCATCGACCCTCCGGTGCTGGACGACGACGGCGAGATCGAGTTCACCGAGCGCTGACGCGTCCTGGGTGGTCTGCTCAGGGACCGCGCGGATGGATCACTGCGTGCTCAGACGCCCGGTGCTCAGGCGACCTGACGGACCGGGTGAGTCACCGCATACCTAGGCCATCGAGGCGTTGCCGCGCCCCCGGCGAAGGTAGACATAACCCAGCCCGCCCAGCAGGATCGCCGCCACCGGCACCCAGATCCACCAGTCGCGGTCGCCGGTGCGCAGCGCGGGGATCGCCAGCATCACCACGAGCACCACGGCCCAGGCCACCAGCCCCCACTTGACGAGAGTGATCGTGCGCAGCGGCACCTCCGGCGGCGTGATCGAGCCGTCCGCGTCGCTGATCCTGTTGTCGACGATGCTGCCGTCGTCCTCGGTGCGGCGCTCGTCGGCTGGCTGCTGCTCCACGGCACAACCGTAAGGGACCGGCACCGTTCGGCGGAGCACCTCATGCGGGGAGCCCCACTTCATGAGGGGAACTCCACTTGACGCCGGTTATCACCGACACCCAGGTTCAGAAGCCGCATGAAGTGGGCTTGGCCAGGCTCGTGGAGGTATGAGGCGCCCGGCACCCGGGTCGGTCCGCGGGGGTGAGGTCAACCATTCGCCGCGCTCGGTGGGGCTCGGGGCAACCATTCGCTGCGCCTGGTGGGGGTGTGGGCAACCATTCGCTGCGCCTGGTGGGGCTGGGAGCAACCATTCGCTGCGCCCGGTGGGGAAGGGGGACGGAGCGGGGAAGGGGGAGTGCGCGCGTGAGTCGTTAACCCAGATAATGAGTTAGGCTAAGTGGTTGTGTCAGACTCCGATCCCGCCCCCACCCCGGACCCCGCCGTCGCCGACCTCGCCCACGAGCTGAGGATCGCGTGCATGAGGGTCGCCCGGCGGGTGCGCTTCGACGCGGACAACGCGGTGGCTCCCCACCTGTTCAGCATCCTGGCTCGGCTCTCGGTGGAGCCGTCCACGGTCGGCGAGCTGGCCGCGACCGAGCAGGTCAGCGCGCCGACGATGAGCCGGGCCGTGGGGCAGCTGTGCGAGAGCGGCTACGTGCGGCGGACCGCCGACGAGCACGACGGCCGTGTCGTGCACCTCTCGCTCACCGACGAGGGCGAGGAGCTGGTCCGGGTCGAGCGCGCCAACCGCGACGCCTGGATGACCGCGCGCCTGGCCGCCCTGACCGCCCAGCAGCGGGCCGTCCTGGCCGAGGCGACCGACCTGATCGAGGACCTGCTGTCCCGGGACGTGGGCCGATGAGCGCGATGTTCTCCGCGCTGTCGGTGCGCAACTACCGCATCTACGCCACCGGCGCGATCGTCTCCAACACCGGCACCTGGATGGGCCGCGTCGCCCAGGACTGGGTCGTGCTCACCGAGTTGACCGACAACTCCGCCCAGGCCCTCGGCATCGTGACGGGTCTGCAGTTCCTCCCGATCCTGCTCTTCAGCCCGATCGCCGGGGCGATCAGCGACACCTTCCCCAAGCGCCAGGTCATGCTGGCCAGCCAGTCCTTCATGGCGCTGATGGCCCTGGTCATGGGCGTGACCGTGCTGACGGGCCACATGGAGCTGTGGCTCATGTATGCCCTGGCCTTCCTCTCCGGCTCGGCCGCCGCCGTCGACGCCCCGGCCCGCCAGGCCTTCGTCTCCGAGATGGTGCCCAAGGAGCAGCTGACCAACGCCGTCGGCCTCAACTCCGCCTCCTTCCACTCCGGCCGCCTCATCGGCCCCGCCGTCGCGGGCCTGCTCATCGCCGCCGTCGGCACCGGACCCACGCTGCTCATCAACGCCACGACCTTCATCGCGGTGATCATCGCCCTGCTGTCAATGAACACCGCCGAGCTCACCTCGCCGCCCCGGGCTGCCAAGCGCGGCCGGGTCCGCGACGGCGTCGCCTACGTCCGGCAACGCCCCGACATCCTGCTGATCATGGTCCTGGTCTTCGTCCACGGGACCTTCGGGATGAACTTCCAGCTCTTCAACGCCCTGATGGCCACCGAGGTCTACGGCAAGGGCGTCGAGGAGTTCGGGGTCACCGGCTCCATCATGGCGATCGGGTCGCTGGCCGGTGCCCTCCTGGCCGCCCGCCGCGAGCGCCCCCGCTGGCGCCTCCTCCTGGGCGCGATGATCGGCTTCTCCGCCTGCCTCATGGTGGTGGGCGCGGCGCCCAGCTTCTGGACCTACACCCTCCTGCTCATCCCCACCGGGCTGGCCGCCCTCACCGTCATGGTCAGCGCCAACGCCATGGTCCAGCTGACCACCGACCAGGCCGTCCGCGGCCGCGTCATGGCTCTCTACATGGCGGTCTTCATGGGCGGGACCCCGATCGGCTCGCCCGTGCTGGGCTGGTTCGCCGAGACCTACGGCCCCCGACTGACCGTCTTCCTGGCCGCCACGGTGTGCATGCTGACGGCGGTGTTTGCGACCATCTACGTGATGCGCCACGACAACCTGCGCCTGCGGCTGCGGGCCAGCTGGACCCGCCCGCTCGCCCTGGAGCGTGGCGCCGTGGTCACCGAGCCCGTCCCCGAGAAGGTGAACTGATTGAACGCCACCACCCGCCGCATCGTCGTCCTCGTCGCGCTGGCCGCACTCATCCTCACGCCCGTGCTGGGCATGCTCCTCTGAGATGACCTTCACCACCCGGCCGACGCTCACCGGCACCTTCGGGATGGTGTCCAGCACCCATTGGCTCGCTTCCCAGGCCGGTATGCGGATGCTCGAGCTCGGCGGCAACGCCGCCGACGGAGCCGTGGCGGCCGGGCTCGTCCTGCAGGTCGTGGAGCCGCACCTGAACGGGCCGGGCGGTGACCTGCCGCTCATCGTCGCCTCGGTCGAGGACCCCACGCCACGCGTGCTGTGCGGGCAGGGGCCCGCGCCGGCAGCGGCGACGCCGGCGCACTTCGCCTCCGTCGGGCTCGACCGGGTCCCTGGCTCCGGCCCGCTGGCGAGCGCCGTGCCGGGCGCCTTCGAGGCCTGGATGGTGCTGCTGCGCGACCGCGGCACCCTGACCGCGCGCGAGGTGGCCGGCCCCGCGCTGGAGTATGCGCGCGACGGGCACCCGATCCTGGGGCGCGCCAGCGCCACCATCGCCACCGTCGCGGACCTCTTCACCTCCGACTGGACCACCTCCGCCGACCTCTGGCTGGTCGACGGCGCCGCGCCCGAGCCCGGCAGCCTGGTCCGCAATCCCGCCTGGGCGGACACCCTTGAGCGTCTCCTCGCCGCCGAGGACGAGGCGGGCGCCAGCTGCAGCACGGGCAGCCGCGAGGACGGGATCGACGCGGTGCGCGCGGCGTGGTCGCGCGGCTTCGTCGCCGAGGCCGTGGGCGAGTTCGCCCGCCGCGCGTTCCGCCACTCCGGCGGCCAGGTCCTGCCCGGCGTCATCACCGCCGACGACCTCGCCGCCTTCGAGGCCACCTGGGAGGACGCGGTCACCCTCGACTGGCGCGGCCACACCATCGCCAAGACCGGGCCCTGGGGCCAGGGCCCGGCCCTCCTCCAGGTCCTCCAGATGGTCGACGAGGTCGGGCACCTCGACCTCGACACGGCCGACGGCGTCCACACCCTTGTCGAGGCGTGGAAGCTGGCGATGGCCGATCGGGAGGCCTGGCTGGGGGACAGCGCCGACGTGCCCCTCTCCGACCTCCTCGACCCCGGGTATGCGGCCTCCCGCGCCTCGCTCATCGGCCCCCGCGCCAGCCAGGAGCTGCGCCCCGGCTCGCCGGGCGGCCGCGAGCCCCGCGTCGCCGCGATGGCGCTCCACGTCGACGGCGCGGACGACCGCGACGCGACGACGGGGGAGCCGACGGTGCGGCGTGACGGCCAGACCCGCGGCGACACCTGCCACGTCGACGTCGTCGACCGGTGGGGGATGCTCGTGTCGGCGACCCCGAGCGGCGGCTGGCTCCAGTCCTCCCCGACGATCCCCGAGCTGGGCTTCTGCCTGGGCAGCCGCCTCCAGATGGCCTGGCTCGAGCAGGGTCTGCCCTCCTCCCTGGTCCCCGGGAGGCGACCCCGGACCACCCTGACGCCGACGCTCGTGCTGCGTGACCGCATACCCGTCCTGGCCTGCGGCACCCCCGGGGGCGATCAGCAGGACCAGTGGCAGAGCATCTTCCTCCTGCGCCACCTCGTGGGCGGGCTGGGGCTGCAGGAGGCGATCGACGCCCCGACCTTCCACACCACGAGCTTCCCCAGCAGCTTCCACCCCCGCGCGACCGAGCCGGGCGTCCTCGTCCACGAGTCCCGGCTGGCCCCCGAGGTGCTGGCCGAGCTGGGGCGCCGAGGGCACGTCCTGGTCGACCAGGGGCCCTGGAGCCTGGGCCGGATGTGCGCCGTCGCCCGCGACCCGGAGACCGGTGTGCTCAGCGCCGCCGCGAACCCCCGGGGAATGCAGGGCTATGCCGTCGGACGTTGACCCTGTGCATCACCGCCGCATCACCTACCGTGGTGACGTTCACCCCTAGCAGGAGGCCCCGTGGCTGCCACCAACCTCGCCAAGCTTGCGCTCAAGTACGGCCCCGTCGTCTACACCCTCGCCCAGAAGTACGGCCCCCAGGTCGCCGAGCAGCTGCTCAGGAAGGACGGCGCCGCCCGCCAGCTGGTCGCCGACCAGACCCAGAAGCTGCGCGCCGGCGCCCGCAAGCAGGCACTGGCCCACGCCGACTCCGTCGTCGACGGGACGCTGCAGCAGGTCTTCCACGGCGGTGAGTCCTACTGGGTCGTCTTCTCCCGCAACGAGCCGGTCGGCACCCACCCGCACACCAACATCGCCTACGACGCGCTGCTGCTCAACGCCGACCCGGCCAAGCGGGTCCGACCCGAGGCGCTGCGCCGCACCGTCCACCTGCCGCGCCGGACGAAGCGCACGCCGTGAGCCACGGGCTGGGGGCGGAGCGGGTCGACTACGAGGGCGAGGGGCTCTCCGAGGCCGAGGCCCCCGACGCCCCGCTCCCGCTGGTCCTGGCCTGGGCGGAGCAGGCCGTGCGGCGGCAGGCCGAGCGAGGCGACGTGCCCGAGCCGACCGCGATCAGCGTCGCGACCGTCGACGCCGACGGCCTGCCCGACGTGCGCACCGTGCTGATGAAGGGCCTGGACGCCCGCGGCCCCTACTTCCTCACCAACCTCGACTCCGCCAAGGGCCGGCAGCTGGCCGCCAACCCGGGCGTCGCGGCATCCCTGACCTGGCCCTCCATGTTCCGCGCCGTCCGGTTCCGCGGCCGCGCCGAGCTGCTCGACCGGGACGAGGTGACCGCCTACTTCCGGACCCGCCCCTGGTCCTCCCGCGTCAGCGCGCACGCCTCGGCCCAGTCCCGACCGGCGCGGGACCGCGCGAGCCTGGAAGCCGCATACCAGGAGTGCGCGGAGCGCTTCCCCGACACCGGGGAGCCGGACGCCGTGCCGGTGCCGGACCACTGGGGCGGCTACCGGATCGTCGCCGACTCGGTCGAGATCTGGGCGGGGCGCCGCAGCCGCCTGCACGACCGACTCCTGTGGGAGCGGACCGGGCCGGGCGACCTGGACGACCCGACAGCGTGGCGCCGCTGCCGCCTGCAGCCATGAACGGCCCGGTCCGTCGGTGCTCCCTCGTAGGATGGGCGCCGTGAGCGAGCTGATCGACACCACGGAGATGTACCTCAAGACCATCCTCGAGCTCGAGGAGGACGGGGTCGTCCCCATGCGTGCCCGGATCGCGGAGCGACTGGCGCAGTCCGGCCCGACCGTCTCGCAGACGGTGGCGCGGATGGAGCGCGACGGCCTGCTCAGCCTCACCGAGGAACGGGTGCTCGAGCTCACCGAGACCGGCCGGCTCGAGGCGGTCCGCGTGATGCGCAAGCACCGCCTCGCCGAGCGTCTGCTGGTCGACGTCATCGGCCTCGATCCCGCGATGGTCCACGAGGAGGCCTGCCGCTGGGAGCACGTGATGAGCGAAGAGGTCGAGCGACGCATCCTCGGCCTCGTCTCGGACGGCACCACCTCGCCCTACGGCAACCCCGTGCCGGGGTTGGAGGAGCTGGGGTATGAGGCAGCTCGCCCCGCGCGCGGCCGTCCCAGCAGCGAGCTGGGCGAGGGGGGCGACCGGGTCGAGGCGATCGTCGACCGCCTGGGTGAGCCGGTGCAGGTCGACCCCGAGGTCCTGGGCCTGCTGCTGGACTCCGGTGTCCGTCCCGGTGCCACCGTGCAGGTCTGGCAGGAGGACGAGCGCACCATCATCGAGGCCGCCGGCGGAGCGGCGGTGTCGCTGCCGCTCGACGTCGCGGCCCACATCTTCTGCTCCTGAGCTTCGAGCGGCACCACATGTAGTGGTGCGGGCGGGGCTGGAGGGGCTCATTCCCGCGGCTTCCGGCGTGTCCGCGAGCGGGTGGCGTCGTGTGAGATCCATCACTCCTGGCCGGGTGGCAGACCCGTCCTTCCCGGTGTTGTCGCTGGTCGGGGCCACTGCGCAGGTGGCCGCCCACGGAGGTTGTCCACAGATTCGTTACCGGAGCGTGACATCGGCGAGGGAGCCGTTGTAGCGTGTCCACGGCTCATCTCCCCCTGGGATGAGCTTCCAGGCTCACACGCCCAATCCTGTCAGTGTGCCCGGATGTCCCGCTGAACAACCGCAGACAGGAGCGGGGGAACCACCACTGGAGTCGTCCCGGACTCCTTGGGGCGAAGGTCCGGCCCGCCGGACCAGGGGACTTCCACCCCCAGCCCGACAGCTCACCCCGCAGGCACATGGAGGACCACAACGTGACGCACCGCCACATCGCTCGGCACCGCAAGCCGAGCCGACTGAGCACGGCCAGCACCGCCCTGACCCGCACCGCCGCGGTCGCCGCCACGTCCACCGGCCTCATCGCCGGCACGGGCATCGCGGCCCAGGCAGCCCCCGACGCCCCCTCCGACCAGGCGCACGTCGCCGGTCCGCAGGCCCTCGTCGAGGTCGTCCAGGCCGTCGAGGCCGTCGCCGCGGCCGAGCGTCCCGCCGTGGCCGCCGCCGCCCCCAAGAACATCGAGGTCGCCGTCTTCGGGACCACCGGCTTCGCAGGCACCACCCCGGTCGTGGAGGTCGTCGAGGAGCCCGTCGTCGAGGCCCAGGAGGCCGTCGTCGAGGCCCAGGAGGCCGTCGTCGAGGAGGCCCCGGTCCAGGAGCAGGTCCAGGAGCAGGCCCAGCAGCAGGCCCAGCAGCAGGTCGAGACCCGCACCGAGACCACCGCGAGCCGCGACAACGAGCGCCAGGCGCCCGTCCAGCAGGCCGTCCCGGCTCCTGCGCCCGCCCCGGCCCCCGCGCCCGAGCCCGCCGCGGCCCCCGCGCCGACCGGTGGCGTCCTGGCCACCGCTGCGGCCTACACCGGCATCTACTACGTCTACGGCGGCAGCACCCCGGCCGGCTTCGACTGCTCCGGCTACACCCAGTTCGTCTTCGCCCAGCACGGCATCTCGCTGCCGCGCACGGCCGCTGCCCAGCAGTCCTACGCCACCCCGGTGAGCAACCCGCAGCCCGGCGACCTGGTGTTCTTCGGCTACCCGGCCTACCACGTGGGCATCTACGCCGGCAACGGCATGATGTACGACTCGGGCCGCCCGGGCATCCCGACCCAGCTCCGCGCGATCTTCAGCGGCGTCTCCGGCTACGGCCGCGTCGGCTGACCCACCCTCCACCCTCACCCGCCGACGACGTCGGCGGGAGGTGACGAGAAGGCCCCGCCCCTGGTCCTCCAGGGCGGGGCCTTCTCGCGTGTCCCCTCAGCCTCGATCCGCCGACGCGCCTTCGTGGTTTTCTGCGCTCGGGTTTCAGCGGGGTGATTTCGGGATGGTGAGCGGACGGGGCATGGCGGGGCCGCCGGTCTGTCCGGCTCTTCCACTTGGGGTCGTTCCTCGTGCGGTCAGGGGGCGGTGTCAGCCGGGGGCGTAGGCGGTGTCGAACATGGCCTCCCAGGCGTGCTGCCAGGGCCAGTTCGTGGGCAGGTGCAGGTGGAGGCGCCTGGCCCGGTTGGCGATCCGGGCGGGGATGTTGACCAGCTGGTCGCGGATCGTGGCCGGACGGGCGCGGGCGTGCTTGGCCGAGGCCAGGGTCGCGGCGGCGCGGGTGAGGTTGAACGCGATCGCGGCCAGCACCGTCCACGCCCCGTTGGCGGCGAAGTCCCCGGAGGGTGCGTGGGCCAGGGGGCCCGCCTTGAGGTCGGCGATGACCTGCTCGACGAGCGCGTGTCCCGGTGCGAGGCCTCGGCTTCGAGCATGGCCAGGGGTGAGTCGGTGAACACGGCGTGGTGGCGGTAGGCCGCGAACAGCTCGTCCTGGCCCGCTTTGGCCGCTTTGGGGTTGAGTCGCTTGACGCGGCGCACGATCAGGCGGGCGGTGACGTGCTCGGCCTTGGCCCGGGAGGTGAACGCCGTGTACTCGACCTCGGCGACCTGCGCATCCGAGATCCACCGCTGCTCGTGCTCGTCCCAGATCGCCTCGGGGTACCTGATGCCCACCCACGCGTCCTCGGGGATCCGAGAGATCGCCGCGGTCACCGCCGGGTCCATCCGGGCGGTGACCGAGAACCTGGCCCCGCCCGCCTTGGCGGCGGTGACCACGGCGTGGTTGTAGTAGGCAGAGTCCGCGCGCACCGTCACCATCCCGGTGGCGCCGGCACGGTGGGCGGTGGCCAGGGCATCGCCGATCAGCCGGGACGCGCCGTGGGCGGAGGCGACGTTGCCCTTGCGCAGCCGGGTGCCCACGACCAGTGGTGCGACGGTCGGGGTGGACAAGGTGGCGAGCTGGACGTTGAGGCCCTTGACCCCTGAGTACCCGTAGGCCGCGCCCTGCTTGGCATACCCATGGGTGGCGCGGATCGTGTCATCGACGTCGAGGTAGGCGACCTGGTCGGCGCCGGCCAGCAGGCCCGGCACTTCCTCGGCCAGGTTCACCAGCGTCCGGGAGGCGACCGCGTCCAGCTGACGCACGTGCCCGAAAGAGTAGGCGCGAAGGTGGGTGCCCAGCGTGGTCGGTGCCCGGTGCGCCTCGAAGAGCCGGTCCATCCCGCCGTGACGAACCAGGTCCATCGCCTCGATGCTGTCCGCACCCGCGACCATCCCGGCCACCGGGACTGTCCGCCAAACGGTGTTTCTGGCCCGACGCGCCGGCGCAGCTGGCGGGGAAGGTCGTGTGATGACCGAGAAGATCACGAGCGTGAGCTCGATGCCGAAGAAGGTGACGAAGACGACCTCGCGCAGCGAGGCCGAGCAGGCTGCGGTTCGGGAGTTGGTCAAGGCCGCCCGGGCACGTGGTGAGGACCTGACCGGCCCGGACGGGTTGCTGAAGGCGATCACCGCCACGGTGCTGGAGGCCGCCCTGGAGGAGGAGCTGACCGAGCACCTGGGGCACGCCAAGCACCAGCCACCCACCGGGGAGAGCGGGAACATCCGCAACGGCACCCGGCCCAAGACGGTGCTGACCGACGCCGCCGGAGAGGTGACGATCGCGGTGCCGCGGGACCGGGCCGGCACGTTCGAGCCGGTGATCGTCAAGAAGCGACAGCGGCGCCTGAGTGACGTGGATGCGGTCGCGATCAGCCTGTTCGCCAAGGGCCTGACCACCGGCGAGATCTCCGCGCACTTCCAGGAGGTGTACGGCGCCTCGATCTCCAAGGACACGGTCTCCCGGATCACCGACAAGGTGCTTGAGGAGATGGCTGCCTGGTCCTCGCGTCCTTTGCAGGGCGTGTACGCGGCGATCTTCATCGACGCGATCTACGTGAAGGTCCGCGACGGGCAGGTCGGCAACCAGCCGTTCTACGCCGCGATCGGGGTCGACCTGGCCGGTCGCCGCGACGTCCTGGGGCTGTGGGCCGGGCAGGGTGGTGGCGAGTCCGCGAAGTTCTGGATGAACGTCCTGGCTGACCTGAAGAACCGCGGCGTGGCCGACGTGTTCTTCATCGTCTGCGACGGCCTCAAGGGCCTGCCCGACAGCGTGCACGCGGTCTTCCCGCAGGCGATCGTGCAGGCCTGCGTGATCCACCTGATCCGCGCGACGCTGCGCTACGCGAGCCGGAAGTACTGGGACCAGCTCGCTGGGGACCTGCGCCGCATCTACACCGCACCCTCGGTTGAGGCGGCATGGGCGGCGTTCGAGGAGCTGGAGGAGAAATGGGGCAAGCCCTACCCCGCGATCCCCAAGATGTGGAGAGCGGCATGGGAGGAGTTCACCCCGTTCCTGGCCTACGACGTGGAGATCAGACGCGTGCTGTTCTCCACCAACGCCATCGAAAGTTTGCACGCCCGGTACCGGCGCGCGGTCACCGTGCGCGGGCACTTCCCGACCGAGCAGGCCGCGCTGAAGTGCCTCTACCTGGTCACCAGGGGCCTGGACCCCAAAGGCACCGGCCAGGCACGATGGACCATGCGGTGGAAGCCCGCGCTCAACGCTTTCGCCGTCACCTTCGCCGACCGCATGCCGGCCGCGGAGAACCTCTGAAGATGAACGCCAGAAACACCGTTCATCGGACAGACCCCGTAGACCTGGTAATTCGCCTTGTAGGTGGCCTGGATGCGCTCATCGAGGGCGGTGTCGGTCAGGGCCCGGTTGGAGGGCGGGCGCTTCTTGGCTGCGTAGTAGGTGCTCGGGGCGATCTTGGCGCCGGCCTCGGTGAGGACGGTGCAGATCGGCTCGACCCCGAACTGGTCCTTGTGCGCCTCGACGTAGTCGATCAGCGACTTGAGGGGCGGTCGAGCTCCGCGATGCTCCTATGTCAAGGCGAGGAATCAGGCGGCCTGCTGGACGTGCCTGGAGGCAGGGATCTGGTCGGCGCGCAGGGCGGAGTAGACGGCGTCGGAGAGTCGTCTGCGCAGCAGTCGCAGTGCG
>NZ_JBQGWG010000008.1:0-151069 GCF_052073805.1 Ornithinimicrobium panacihumi
CCGCCGGGCCGGTACTTCTTCACCGCGCCGCTCCCATCACCGCGCGCCCCGCACCCCCAGCACCGCGCTCCCCCGCACCCCCATCACCGCCCAACCCGTGCACGTGCCCAGCACGTGCACGGGCTTTCGCGGTTTCCACGCCGAAAA
Organism: Ornithinimicrobium panacihumi; assembly: GCF_052073805.1. Classification (NCBI taxonomy): domain Bacteria; kingdom Bacillati; phylum Actinomycetota; class Actinomycetes; order Micrococcales; family Ornithinimicrobiaceae; genus Ornithinimicrobium; species Ornithinimicrobium panacihumi. The sequence goes on from NZ_JBQGWG010000008.1 coordinate 148, forward strand.
GCCACGAAAAGTCGGGCACGTGCCAGCGTCCCTCAGGCGGGCGGGTGGCCTGGGCGTCGCCCCCGGTCGGCTGGAAGCCCCGCTCAGGCGATCGCTCATCCGCGCGGTCGCCTGGTCGGTCGGACCCGCTCAGGCGATCGCTCACCCGGGCGGTCGCCCAGTCGGTCGCCCGGGTCAGTCGGAGAAGGCGTGCAGCTGCCGGGCGGCCTCGGACAGGGAGCCCGACAGCGAGGGGTAGACCGTGAAGGTCGCCGAGAACTGGTCGACGTTGAGGCGGTTGGCCACAGCCAGCGCGATCGGGAAGATCAGCTCGCTGGCGCGCGGGCCCACGACGACGCCACCGACGATCGTGCTGCTGCCCTTCTTGGCGAAGATCTTGACGAAGCCATCCTGGACGTTCTGCATCTTGGCCCGGGGGTTCTTCGACAGCGGCAGCATCACGGCGCGGGCGTCGACGCGGCCCGAGTCGATGTCAGCCTGGGTCGCACCGACGGTGGCGATCTCGGGGTCGGTGAAGATGTTGGAGCTCACCCGGCCCAGCGCCAGCGGCGCCACTGCGTCACCGAGCGCGTGGGCCACCGCGATCCGACCCTGCATGGCCGCGACCGAGGCCAGGGGGAGGACGCCGGTGCAGTCTCCTGCCGCATACACCCCCTGCACGCTGGTGCGGGAGACCCGGTCGACCTGGATGTGACCGGACCGGCTCAGCGTCACGCCGGCCTCCTCCAGGCCCATCTCGCCGGTGTTGGGGATGGAGCCGACGGCCAGCAGGCAGTGGCTGCCCTCGACCTCGCGCCCGTCCTCCAGGGTCACCACCACCCCGTCGCCCTCGCGACGCACGGCCGCCATGCGGGAGCGGTTGAGGACCGCCATCCCGCGGCGGCGGAAGACCTCCTCCACCACGTTGGCCGCGTCGCCGTCCTCACCGGGCAGCACCCGGTCGCGGGAGGAGATCAGGGTCACGCGGCAGCCGAGGCCCAGGTAGGCATGTGCCAGCTCGGCACCGGTCACGCCGGAGCCGACGACGACGAGGTGCTCAGGCAGCTCGCGCAGGCCCCAGATGTGCTGCCAGGTCAGGATCCGCTCCCCGTCCGGCATCGCGGTGTCCATCACCCGCGGGCGCGTCCCCGTCGCGACGATGACCACGTCCGCCTCGATCTGCCGGGTGGCTGTGGCGGTGTCCTGATCGGAGCCGTGCGGGGCCGGCTCCTCCCCCGAGGCCGGCACGTCCACGCCCTCGACGACCTCCACGGTGGAGGGCCCCAGCAGCCGACCTGCGCCCTGGACCACGTCGACGCCGGCCGACTCCAGCCGCTCGGCGATGTCGCGGGACTGGGCCTGCGCCAGCGCCATGATGCGCTGGTTGACGTCGGAGATGTGCGCGGTCACGCCCTGGTCGCCGGGCACGTTGGCGCCGTCGAAGTGGACGCCGATCCGCTTGGCCGCGCTGAAGCGGTCCATGAAGTCGGCCGTGGCGATCAGCGCCTTGCTCGGGACGCAGTCGGTCAGCACCGCAGCACCACCCAGCCCGGCCCGCTCCACGACGGTGACCTCGGCACCCAGCTGGGCCGCTCCGAGGGCGGCCTCGTAGCCACCCGGTCCCCCGCCGACGACAATGACGGACTTGTTCGCTGCACTCACGGCCCCTATCCAACCACCTGCGCCGCCCCGCGCCCCAGTAGGCTGTGCCAGGTGACTGACGCAGCCAGCCTTGACCTGTCCGATCACAGCACCGACCCGCGCGAGGTGGCCGCCGCCGCGGCCGCCGTGATCGCCGAGCGCAGCGGCGCCGAGCAGCACGACATCGCGCTGGTCCTGGGCAGCGGCTGGAAGCCGGCCGCCGACATCCTGGCCGGCCTGGCGGACGCGGACGCCATCACCGAGATCGACAACACCGACGTCCCCGGCTTCGCGGCCGCGGCGGTCGAGGGCCACTCGGGCACGATGCGCTCCATCCCGCTGAGCAACGGCAAGCGGGTGCTGGTCTACGGCACCCGGACCCACTTCTACGAGGACCGCGGCATCCGCGCCGTCGTCCACGCGATCCGGACCGCCGCCGCCGCCGGCTGCCGCACGATCGTGCTGACCAACGGCTGCGGCGGGCTGCGCCCCGAGTGGGCTCCCGGCACGCCGGTCCTCATCAAGGACCACATCAACCTCACCGCGGCCTCCCCGCTCGAGGGCGCCACGTTCGTCGACCTCACCGACGTCTACACCCCCGCGCTGCGCGACCTCGCCCGCGAGATCGACCCCAGCCTGGAGGAGGGCGTCTACGTCCAGTTCCGCGGGCCCCACTACGAGACCCCGGCCGAGGTCCAGATGGCCAAGGTCATCGGCGGCGACCTCGTCGGCATGTCCACCACCCTCGAGGCCATCGCCGCCCGCGAGGCCGGGATGGACGTCCTGGGCATCTCGCTGGTGACCAACCCGGCCGCCGGCATCAGCCCCACGCCGCTGGACCACCAGGAAGTCATCGAGGCGGGCCAGGCCGCCGCCCAGCGCTGCGGCGAGCTGCTCGCCCGCATCGTCGAGCGCCTCTGACTCCCGCACACCCACCCCGCACCCGACCCCGGTTCCCCGGACCCAAGGAGACCTCGGTATGCCGCAGCACCAGGACCTGCACGTCCTCACCCAGGCCCGCGCCTGGCTCGAGGACGACCCGGACCAGGCCACCCGCGACGAGCTGGCGGCTCTCCTCGAGCGCGCCGAGGGCGGTGACGCCACCGCCGGCGACGAGCTGACCGACCGCTTCGCCGGCTTCCTGGAGTTCGGCACCGCCGGACTCCGTGGCGCCCTGGGCGCCGGTCCCAACCGGATGAACCGCGCCGTGGTCATCCGCACCGCCGCCGGCCTGACCGCATACCTGAAGCAGCAGCTGACCAACGCCGGCGAGCAGCGTGGGCCGGTCGTGGTCGTCGGCTACGACGCCCGCCACAACTCCGACGTCTTCGCCCGCGACACCGCTGCGGTGGTGGTGGCCGCCGGCGGCCGTGCGATGGTCCTGCCCCGTCCCCTCCCCACGCCGGTGCTCGCCTTCGCGATCACCCACCTGGGCGCCGACGCCGGCGTGATGGTGACCGCCAGCCACAACCCGCCGCAGGACAACGGCTACAAGGTCTACCTCGGCGACGGCTCGCAGATCGTCCCGCCCGCCGACAGCCAGATCTCCGACCAGATCGCGCGGGCCACCTCGGTCGCCGGGGTCGAGCGTGCGGAGGACGGCTGGGAGACCCTGGGCGAGGAGGTGCTCGAGGCCTACCTGGACGCGGCCGTGGCCGTGCTCGACCCGGGCAGCTCCCGCGACCTGTCCGTGGTGCACACCGCCCTGCACGGCGTCGGGTCCGAGGTCGTCCAGGCCGCCTTCGAGCGCGCCGGTTTCGCCCGCCCCACGCCGGTCGCCAGCCAGGAGCTCCCCGACCCCGAGTTCCCGACCGTCACCTTCCCCAACCCCGAGGAGCCCGGCGCCATCGACGCCGCCCTCGACCTCGCGGGGCAGGTCGCCCCCGACCTGGTGATCGCCAACGACCCCGACGCCGACCGCTGCGCCCTGGCCGTCCAGGACGGCGGCAGCTGGCGGATGCTGCGCGGGGACGAGGTCGGTGCCCTGCTCGGCCAGCACGTCATCGACCGCGGCCGCGCCACCGGGGAGCGCCGGGTGCTGGCCCGCTCGATCGTCTCCTCACGCCTGCTGGGCGCGATGGCCACCGAGGCCGGCCTGGAGCCGCAGGAGACCCTCACCGGGTTCAAGTGGATCGGGCGCGTGCCGGGCCTGGCCTACGGCTACGAGGAGGCTCTCGGCTACTGCGTCGACCCGGCCACGGTGCCCGACAAGGACGGCGTGACCGCCGCGCTCCTCGCGGCCGAGATGACCGCCGGGCTGAAGGCGGAGGGCCGCACCCTCCTGGACGTCCTGGACGACCTCGCCCTGCGCCACGGCGTGCACCAGACCGATGCCTTCTCGGTCCGGGTGGACGACCTGTCCCTCATCCCCCCGGTGATGGCCCGCCTGCGCACGGAGCCGCCGACCGAGCTCGGTGGCGTCCCGATCGCGGTGGCCGAGGACCTCTCCGAGCCCAGCGGCGACCTGCCCCCCACCGACGGGCTGCGGTTCCTCCTGAACGACCAGACCCGGGTCATCGTGCGCCCCAGCGGCACCGAGCCCAAGCTCAAGGTCTACCTGGAGGCGATCGTGCCCGTGGAGGGTGCCGACGGACTGGCCGCGGCACGCGCCGAGGCCACCCGCCGCCTGGCGGCGGTCCGCTCCGGTATGGAGCAGCTCACCCGCGTCTGAACCCCCACCTGCGGCCGGGGCCCGGGTCGGCTACGTAGACTCGGGCAGCGTGAGCCGCAACGACGCCGACGACGCACCACGGGTCTACCGGACCCTGCCCGCCCAGGTGGTCGGCTGGGGCCTGATGGCCGGCGCCCTGGTGCTGGCGGCGTTCACCCTCAGGGATCTGCTGGAGGAGCGCAGCACCGAGGTGATCGCGCCCCTGGCCCTCATCGCCGGGCTGGCGGCCGCCGCCTGGGTGCTCTTCCTGCGCCCCCGGGCCACGGTCCACCCCGACCGCGTCGAGCTGACCAACGTCATCACCGACACCACCGTCCCGTTCTCCCAGGTGGAGGACGTCACCTTCCAGTGGGCGCTGGAGCTGCACGACAGGCAGGGCCGGCGCCACAGCTCCTGGGCGGTCCCCGTCCGGCGCGAGATGACGCGGCGCCGCAACATCGACGACTTCGCCGAGACCACGCGACGACGGGGCTCGGCCGGCGCGACGGCGCAGGGCGCCTCCGACGAGGTGCTGCGCGCCATCAGCCGGTGGAAGCTGGACGGCAGCCCCCCGCCCGTCGGGGTGGAGGATGCTCCGCCCAGGCCACGGGTGGCCTGGCCGGCCGTCGTGGCGCTGGGGGTGGCCCTCGCCCTGACCGTCGTCGCCCTCCTGGGCTGACCGGCCGACCTAGAATCAGGGTCCATGGAACGTGACGTGAGGCCTCCGGCCACCGCGAGGGTGCTGGTGATCGCCGGTCCGAGCGGCTCGGGCAAGTCCCGGCTCGCCCGACGCCTCCACGCGGCCCACGGCTGGCCGCTGCTGGCCCTGGACGACTTCTACCACGACGTCACGGCCCCGGGTCTGCCCATGAGCCCGTTGGGGCTGGTCGACTGGGACGACGTGCGTTCCTGGAACCTCGAGGCCGCCGTGGACACGCTGGAGTCGCTGTGCCGCGAGGGGCGGGTGGACGTCCCCGTCTACGACATCTCCACCTCCAGCATCACCGGTCAGCGGGAGCTCACCCTGGACGGCCACCCGATCGTGGTGGCCGAGGGCATCTTCGCCGCGCACGTCATCGCCGAGCTGCGTCGACGCGGCGTCCTGGCCGAGGCCTGGTGCGTGCGCAACCGCCCGTGGACGACCTTCGCCCGGCGACTCGCCCGCGACCTGGCCGAGCGCCGCAAGCCACCGCTGACCCTGTGGCGCCGGGGCCACGTCCTGCGCCGCGCCGAGCCGGGTATCGTGGCCACCCAGCAGGCGCTGGGGGCGACCCCGTTGACGGCCAGGGAGGCCGAGCAGCGGGTACCTGGACTGGTGCCCGCATCGACGGCCACGAGCGAGGCAGGAGCAGGGGGATGACCTACCCACCGCCGCAGGGTCCACCGGGCGGTTTCGGCGGATTCGGCCCGCCGCCCGGGTCTTCTCCCCCACCCGGCGCCACGCCCCCACCCCCTCCCGGTCCGGGGACACACCCTGCCAGCCCCGAGCCAGGATCCTGGCAGCAACTGCCCCCGGAGATGCTCACGCGGCTGCACCAGCCCGGCATCGTGCCGTTGCGTCCCCTCCAGCTCTCCGACATCTTCTCCGGCTCGCTGCAGACGATGCGCCGCAACCCGGCCGCGACGATCGGCATGGCCCTCATCGTGCTGGCGATCCTCCTGGTGCCCTCGCTGCTGAGCAGCCTCGCCCTCAACAGCGCGGCCAACCTGGCCAGCGACGACACCATGCTGATCTCCGGCCTGATCAACCTGCTGCTGGGCACCATCGCCTCGGTGGCCCTGACCGGGATGATCATCTTCGTCGTCAGCGAGGCCGTCCTGGGCGACCGGGTCGACCTGCAGAGCACCTGGCAGAAGGTCAAGGGCCGCATTCCCGCGCTGATCGGCTCGGTCCTCATCATCGCCGCCCTCTTCACCGCCATGCTGGCCGCCTTCGGCCTGCTCCTGACCCTGGTCATCGTCGCGGCCGCAGCGGTCGACGCCGCCTGGGCCGCCGTGCTCGTCGGCGTCCTCGGCCTGCTCGGCGTGACCGTCCTGATGCTCTGGGCGGGCTCACGGGTCTCCCTCGCCCCGGCACCGGTCGTGCTGGAGAAGGCCGGGCCCTGGCGCGGCATCACCCGGGCCTGGGAGCTGACGCGCGGCAGGCAGGCCTGGCGGGTCGTGGGCATCACGCTCCTGGCCGGGATCATCACCGGGCTCTTCGCGACCATGGTCCAGGTGCCCATCATCACCGCCCTGACCATCGGCCTCCAGGGCACCCTCGGCCCGGTGTCGGCCCTGCATCCCGCCTTCCTGATCACCGACCACCTGGTCCAGCTGGCCGTGCAGGCCTTCACCATCCCGTTCACCGCCGGCGTCAGCGCCCTGCTCTACCTCGACCAGCGGATCCGCCGCGAGGGGCTCGACGTCACGCTCACGCACGCCGCCCAGGCCCGCGCCGCCGCCCGGCAGCGCTGACCGCGACCCGCGCCGCATGAGGATCCCGCTGGTCCCCGTCGACCCGGACCGCGATCAGGCACGGACCTGGTTGGAGGAGGAGCTGGCCCGACCCGGCTACACCACCGAGCGGTCCCTGGTCTCACGCGTCCTGGAGTGGATCGGCGACCGGCTGCCCAGCCTCGACCTGCCCGGACAGCTCCCTGCCTGGACCGCCTGGGTGGCGCTGGCGGTGGTCCTGGTGGCGGCCCTGGCCGTCATCGCCTTCGGGACGCGGGACCGATGGCGCAAGGCTTCCCTGGCGGACCGTCGCGCCTCGCCGGGCGCGGTCCTGGAGGAGGAGCTGACGGCGCGCGACTACCGTGACCGCGCCCGCTCGGCGATGGCCGCCGGCGACCTCGACGCGGCGCTGGTCGACTCCTACCGGGCCGTCGCCGCGGGAGCCGTCGAACGCACCCTGCTCGACGACCGCCCGGGCCGGACCGCGCACGAGGTCGCGCTGGACCTCGCCGCACCTTTCCCCGCCTTCGCCGCCGAGCTCGGCGTGGCCGGCGACCGCTTCGACGCGGTGCGCTACGGCGACCACCACGCGACGGCCGCCCAGGCCAGGGACATGGCCGAGCTGGAGGCCCGGCTGGCCGCCGAGCGCCCCGTGACCGCACCGGCCCCGGTCGCGACGGTCCCGACTGCACCGTCCGTGCCCCTCACCTCCCAGCCGTTCCATCCCTCGGGGGACACCCGGTGAGCCCGGCGACCGCCCGGCGCGCGGGACTGTGGGCGTTGCTCCTGGTGTCGGTGGCCCTGCTGACGCTCCTGCTCACCGGCACGCGCACGGGCACTCCCCTGGACCCTGCCAATCCCGGCCGCGAAGGCACCAAGGCCCTCGTCGAGGTGCTGCGCGACCGGGGCGTGGACGTCCAGGTGGTGCACGGCACCACGGCCCTGCGGACCGACGGCTCCGGAGGGTCAGGCAGCACCGTGCTTCTCTCCGGCACCGACTACCTGGGGCCGGAGGCGGGTGCAGAGCTCCTGCGGACGGTCAACGACGCGGACCGACTGGTCGTCCTCGTCCCCACCAGCACCCAGGATCCCGGCACCGTCCTCGACCTGGACGTCGATGTCACCTGGTCCCTGGGCAACCCGCTGGACCCGGGGTGCACCAGCACGTTGGTCAGGGAGGGCGACAGGGTGGCCCGCTGGGACGTCGGGCTCGAGGCCGGTCCGGGCCAGCCTGAGGTCGTCGCCTGCTACCCGCCCACCCCCGGCCACAACGCCGGCGGCGCCCGGGCCGGTGCCCTGCTGACCTTCCCCGCCACCCCCGAGCGTCCGGAGATCTTCCTCCTCGGCTTCCCGACCGCCCTGACCAACGAGCACATCACCGACGAGGCCCACGCGGCCCTGGCTCTCCGCCTCCTGGGCCAGAGCCCCACCTTGACCTGGGTGGTGCCGCAGCCCGGCGACGCCGGTCTGGAAGGAGCCACCTCCCTGTGGGAGGTCCTGCCGCGCAACATGACACCGTCGGTGGTGCTCCTCGCCTGTGCCCTGCTGGCCCTGGCGATCTGGCAGGGTCGTCGCCTCGGGCCACCGGTGACCGAGCCCCTTCCCGCCGTCGTCCACGCCAGCCAGACCACCCGCAGCCGGGGTCGGCTCTACCGTCAGGCCCGGGACCGGGCCCATGCCCTCCCTGCCCTCCAGGAGGCCGCCCGGGAGCGGCTCGCCCCACGTCTCGGCCTGCCGCGGACCACCTCCCCGGAGGCGCTCGCACGCGCCGTCGCCGACGCCACCGGACGCTCGCCGGACGAGGTCGAGCGGCTCCTCGTCGGCGCCCTCACCGACGACACCGACACAGCTTTCGTGACCACCGCCCGGGAGCTGCGCTCCCTCGAGGAAGGAATCCACCCATGACCGGCCCCAGCCACGACCCCGCCGGACCCGGCCAGCCCCAGGAGCACGGCCAGCCCGAGGCCCCGACCGATACCGAGTCCCAGGACCACGGGGCCGACGAGCGCGCCCGCGAATCGCTGCGGGCCGTCACCGCCGAGGTCGCCAAGGCCGTCGTTGGCCAGCACCAGGCCGTCACCGGCCTGGTCGTCGGCCTCCTGTGCCGCGGGCACATCCTGCTCGAGGGTGTGCCCGGGGTGGCCAAGACCCTGCTGGTCCGGACCCTCGCCGCCGCCCTCGACATCGACACCAAGCGTGTCCAGTTCACCCCCGACCTCATGCCCGGCGACGTCACCGGCTCGATGGTCTACGACAGCGGGCGCAGCGACTTCACCTTCCGCCCCGGCCCGGTCTTCACCAACCTCCTTCTGGCCGACGAGATCAACCGCACCCCGCCCAAGACCCAGTCCGCCCTCCTGGAAGCCATGGAGGAGCGGCAGGTCACCGTCGACGGCACCAGCCACCGGCTGCCCGACCCGTTCCTGGTCGCCGCCACGCAGAACCCCGTCGAGTACGAAGGCACCTACCCCCTTCCCGAGGCCCAGCTCGACCGCTTCCTGATGAAGCTCGTCCTGCCCCTTCCCCCGCGCGAGGACGAGGTCGAGGTGATCAGCCGCCACGCGGCCGGATTCGACCCGCGCGACCTGCAGGCCGCGGGCGTGCGGGCGGTCGCCTCCCCCGCCGACCTGGCCGCCGGGAGCGCCGCCGTCCGCCGGGTGCAGGTCAGCCCCGAGATCCTGGGGTATGTGGTGGACCTCGCCCGCGCGACCCGCACCTCTCCCTCCCTCCAGCTCGGCGTCAGCCCGCGCGGCGCGACCGCGCTGATGACCACCGCCCGGGCCTGGGCGTGGCTGTCCGGTCGCGACTTCGTCACCCCGGACGACGTCAAGGCCCTGGCTCCGGCCACCCTGGCCCACCGGGTGGCCCTGCGGCCCGAGGCCGAGCTGGAGGGCGTCACGACCGACTCGGTCCTGGCCTCGGTGCTCGGCGCGGTCCCGGTGCCCCGCTGACCAGGAGGAAGCTCACGTGATCGTCCGCGGCCCGGTCGTCGCCCTGGTGCTGCTGGGGCTGATCCCGGCTGCCCTGTGGCCGGACCGGTCCAGGACCATCGCCCTGGTCTGGCTCCTCGCCGTGGCCGTGGCCGTCCTGCTCGACGTCCTCCTGGCGCCCCGTCCCCGCTCGGTCTCGCTCGTGCGCGGGGTCAACCCGCAGGTGCGGCTGGACGAGGAGACCTCCACCACCCTGATGGCCACCAACACCGGGGACCGCCACCTGCGGGGCTTCCTGCGGGACGCGTGGACCCCGTCGGCCGGGGCCTCCGGACGGCGCCACGTCCTCGACCTCCCCCCGGGCGAGCGCCGTGCACTCACGACCACGCTGCGCCCCGTGCGCCGCGGAGACAGACCCGCCGCGGGCGTGACGGTCCGGACCCACGGGCCGCTCGGACTCGGCGGTCGGCAGGCGACCACCACCGTCCCCGGCCACGTCCGCGTGCTTCCTCCTTTCCGCAGCCGCCGGCACCTGCCCAGCAAGCTCGCCCAGCTGCGCCAGCTCGACGGCCGCTCTGCGGTGCGCACCCGCGGCCAGGGCACCGAGTTCGACTCGCTACGCGACTACGTCGACGGGGACGACGTCCGCTCCATCGACTGGCGCGCCACGGCCCGGCGCCAGCATGCGGTCGTGCGGACCTGGCAGCCCGAGCGGGACCGTCGCGTGGTCCTGGTCCTGGACACCTCCCGCACCAGCGCCGCCAGGGTCGGGGACGAGCCCAGGCTCGACGCCGCGATGGACGCGGCGCTGCTCCTCACCGCCGTCGCCACGCACGCCGGCGACCGCGTCGACCTGATCGCCGGCGACCGGACCATCCGCGCGCGGGTGGGTCCGTCGACAGGCGGCTCCGGCTCGACCCGGACGGGCCTGCTTCACCAGATGGTGACCGCGATGGCCCCCTTGGAGCCGGTCCTGGTCGAGGCCGACTGGACCATGCTGGCCGGAGCGGTCGGCCGGCTGACGCGACGCCGTGCGCTCGTGGTCCTGCTGACCCCCCTCGAGCCGGCCGCGGTCGAGGAGGGTCTGCTGCCGGCACTGGCCGGCCTCACCTCTCGTCACCGCGTCGTGCTGGCCTCGGTGGCCGACCCGGAGGTCCGCCGCCTGGCCTCGGACCTCTCCACGGTCGAGGCCGTCTACGACGCAGCCGCGGCCGAGCGGACCGACCTGCTGCGTGCACGCACCGCCACCGCCCTGGCCCAGCTCGGGGTCAGCGTGGTGGACGAGCAGCCCCAGGACCTGCCGCTCGCACTCGTGGACCACTACCTCGGGCTGAAGGCGGCCGGCCTTCTCTGAATGTCGGCCTACCATGGAGCACGTGCAGATCACCCTCATCCGGGAGCCTCGCCCGTGACCAGGCCAGAGAAGCCGGCCGAGAGCACCCGGCACCCCCAGCCGGTCGACCTGACCAAGTTCGCGTGGCTCTCCATCGCCGCGGCCCTGCTGACGATCGGTCTCAAAGGAGCCGCCTGGTGGGTCACCGACTCGGTCGGCCTGCTCTCCGACGCCGCCGAGTCGACGGTCAACCTCGTCGCCGCGGTCGTCGCGCTGATGGCCCTGAGGGTCGCCCTGCGCCCGCCGGACCGCAAGCACAACTACGGTCACAGCAAGGCCGAATACTTCTCGGCGGCCGTCGAGGGTCTGATGATCTTCGTCGCCGCCGCCGTGATCCTCATGGCCTCGGTGCAGCGCTTCCTCAACCCTGCCCCGCTGGAGAACGTCGGGATCGGTCTGGCCATCTCCGTGATCGCCTCGGTCGTCAACGGCGCCGTGGCCTGGGTCCTCATCCGCGCGGGCAAGAAGCACCGCTCGATCACCCTGACCGCAGACGGCAAGCACCTGCTCACCGACGTGTGGACCTCCGTGGGCGTCGTCGTCGGTGTCCTGCTGGTGTGGCTGACCGGCTGGGAGCGGCTGGACCCGATCGTCGCCTTCGCGGTCGGGGTCAACATCCTCATCACCGGCTGGGGCCTCATCCGGGCCTCCACGGCCGGCCTGATGGACGTGAGCCTCCCGCAGGAGGACAACGACAACCTGCGCGAGATCGTCAACCGGTTCACCAACGACGACATCCAGTTCCACGCCTTCCGGACCCGTGAGGCTGGCCACCGCCGGTTCATGGAGATGCACCTGCTCGTGCCCGGCCAATGGACGGTCCAACGCGGGCACGACCTCGCCGAGGACATCACCGACGCGCTGCTGGAGGCCTATCCGGACCTGCGCGTCAGCATGCACCTGGAGCCGGTCGAGGACCCCCGGTCCTACGAGGACATCGGCATCTGAGGCCCCGGTAAGTCGCTGAAGACGTACCAGCAGATGGCGTTGCGCCGCTCCTGGTCCTCAAGCACCAGGGCGACCAGGTGCTCCGGGAGCTGGTCGCGCTGCCAGTCCCGCTCGGCGAGCCGCACCCCGGGATCCTCCGGGTATGCGGCCTGCGCCGCCTTGATCGCGTGCCCTCCCCGGGACCGCGACTCCATCATCCCCAGCGTGCCTGCTGCCCAGGACCGGGCTGTCAGGATCGCCTCCCGGGGCCGAGCGTCCTGCGGCGACTCCTGGCACCGCCGACCCGATCAGAGCCCGTCACGGCTCGACCGCGGGATGACCCGGCCGTCAACCGGCCAGATATCGGCCCGACCGGCCAGCTATAACCGGCCGGTCGGGCCAGGATCTGGCCGGGTGACGTGGCGGATGGTCCGGGCGACCGCCCGTTCAGGGCTGGACGAACACCGCCACGGTGCGGGCCGGGACGTGCGCCGTGCCGGCGGCCGCGTCCCAGGTCGCCGTCTTGACGATCTCGTCGGCGCCTGCCGCCTGCACCGGCGAGAGCTCCATCGAGGCTCCTTCCAGCCCGGGCACGATCTGGTCGACGGCCTCGCCGGAGGCGTTGAAGACCACGACCAGCCCGTCCAGCGCCGGGTCGACGTCGGTGCCGACGGTGTCATCGATCCGCATGACGATCACCTGCTCGTCACCCGACTCGGTGCCCGACACCGGGAAGGAGACCTTCTCCTGGATGAGGGCGGGGTCGGCCAGCCGGAAGAGTTCGGTCGAGAAGCGCAGCCGCAGCAGGTCGGCGGCCATCGCCGAGGCCTGCTCGATGTCCTCCGGCGCGGGCTTGAGCGAGGGGTCGGCCAGGAGCGGGCGCATGAGATCCCACTTGTCGCCGTTGTCGCCCTCGGGCGGCAGGCCCCGGCCGAAGCCGTTGTCGGTCATCGTGAAGTCGAGCAGGTTGAACCAGTCGCCGCTGTTGTAGGAGTTGCGGTCCAGGCTCTTGCTGCGCAGCAGGTCGGCGCCCGCGTGCCAGAAACTGATCGACTGCGACAGCGTGGTCGTCGCGAGCGCGACTGTGTTGGCGCGCACCCGGTCGGCCATCGGCAGGTCCTGGGGCAGCTTGAAGGTCAGCGCGTCGAAGAGCGTCTCGTTGTCGTGGGCGTCGACATAGTTGACGACCTCGTCGGGGTCCTCGGCGTAGGCCGCCGGCGACCCGTTGTAGTCGATCTGCTCGCCGGGCACGACCTGGCCGGTCTCCTGGCTGCGCAGCTGGAAGTCGCGCAGGTTGCCGGCCAGCCCGATCTGCACGAGGTCGGTGTCGTTGGCGCTCGTCCCGCCGGTGGCGAAGCCCTTCTCGGCGCCAGGGTCATCGTCGAACGGCCCACCGCCACGCACGCCGTCGCGGAGACGGTCGTTGAAGGTGGCGATCGAGGTGCCGTCCAGCTGGCCCTGGGTGGCCTGGTAGAACCGGGCGTTGTCCGCGACCTCGCCGAAGTTCCAGCCCTCGCCGTAGAGCGTCACGGCCGCGCCGTCCACGCCGTCCTTCTTCACGCTCAGCCCGTCCAGGGCCTCCCGCACGGCCTCCATGTTCTCGCGGCTGTGGTGGCCCATGAGGTCGAAGCGGAAGCCGTCGACCTTGTAGTCGCGCGCCCAGAGCACGACCGCGTCGACCATGAGCTTCTCGGCCATCTCGTGCTCGGTGGCGATGTTCTGGCAGCAGGTCGAGGTCTCGACCTGGCCGACCGCGTTGAGCCGGTGGTAGTAGCCCGGCACGATCCGGTCCAGCACCGACTTCTCGCCCTGGCCCGACTGGGCGGTGTGGTTGAAGACCTTGTCCAGGACCACGCGCATGCCGGAGTCGTGCAGGCCGCCGACCATCGTGCGGAACTCCGCCACCCGCTCACCACCGTGGGCGGCCTCCGCGGTCGAGGCGTAGGAGCCCTCCGGCGCCATGAAGTGCCAGGGGTCGTAGCCCCAGTTGAAGGCGTCGGTGTCGGCCTGGGCCATGACGCAGGCCTGCTGCTCCTCGCTGTCGGGGGCGTAGGACCCCAGGTCGCAGTCAGGAGTCGTCTGCGCCGCAGGGTCCTCCTCGATGCTGGCGATGTCGAAGGTCGGCAGCAGGTGGACCGTGTTCATCCCGGCCTCCGCGAGCGCCTCCAGGTGCCGCCTGCCGTAGCCGTCCTCGGCGAAGGCCAGGTAGGAGCCGCGCAGCTCGGCCGGCACGTCCGGGTCGGCCATCGAGAAGTCGCGCACGTGCAGCTCGTAGATGGTCTGGTCGACCTCCTCCTCCAGCTGCGGGGCTGACGCGGTGCGCCACAGCTCCGGCTGCCAACGGCGGTCGTCCAGGTCGACGATCACCGAGCGCTCGCTGTTGAGGGTGAGCGCCACCGACCAGGGGTCGGTGACCAGGTTGGTCTCCACCTGACCCGTCGCGGGGACGAACACGTCCACCTCGTAGAGGTACTCCATACCGGTCCAGCTCTTCTTGCCCTTGGCGCTCCAGGAGCCGTCGCCGGAGCGCTTCATGTCCACCCGCTGCGGGTCACCGGTCGAGCCCTCCGGCCACAGCAGCAGGTCCACGTCCTGGGCGGTCGGCGCCCAGACAGTCAGCGAAGGATTGGGGCCCTTCCAGCCGATCCCGTATGCGGTGTCCCTCGCCTTCTCCGCGTAGAGGGAGTCCAGCACGCCCGGGATCTGCACCCCGGTCGCGTCCCGCAGACGGCCGAGGTCGTCATACATCGCGACCGCGACCTGGCCCTGGAGGATCTCGGGAGCGAGCTTGGCGGTCTTCTTGTCGAGCCGCAGCGCGAGATAGCCCTTCAGGTGCGGGAAGTCCTCGGTCACCGAGGTCGGCAGCCCGGCCGGGTCGTAGGTCAACGGGGCGGACCGCCCGCCGGTGACATCCTCGGCGTCGACCGTGAGGCCGCCGTCGGGCGACCAGTGCAGGCGCCAGTCCATCAGGGCCGGGTCGTCGACACCGGTGGCCGGCCAGGCGATGAGGTCCGGGGCGACCCAGTAGGCGCGGGCCGTGGTCAGGTCGGGGGCGACACCGGCCTCGGAGGTGGTCACGGTCAGCACGTGGCTGGCGAGGTCGTAGCTGAAGGTCACCACGACACCGTCGGAGGGCACGGAGAAGCCGATGTTGGCGCCGCCGGGCGCCCCGCCCTCGCCGTAGTTCTCGTCCCAGGACAGCCCGTGGGCGACCTTCGTCTCGTAGTTGCCGGCCGGGATCGCGGTCGTGGAGTAGGTGTAGACGCCGTCACCGTCCGGGTCGACCAGCCACGGCAGCATGCAGCTCGGGTCCCAGTCACCGGGGCAGCCGAGCTCGTCCTGGTGCGACCCGGGCGCGGTGATGATCGGGCCCTCCTCGTCGGAGGTCACGTACTGCCGGGCGTGGTCGTAGTAGAAGGTCACCTGGCCGTCGTCGGTGGTGTAGGGGATGTTGGCGCCGCCCGGAGCACCGCCGGCGCCATAGTTCTCGTCCCAGCTGTTGTTGATCGCCGCCTTGTACTCATAGCTCCCGGGCGCGATCTGGTAGGTGCCCTTCCAGATCGAGTCCTTGGCGTCCAGCGCCAGCTGCGCCTCCGCGCAGTCGGGCTGCCAGTCCTCGGCGCAGCCCATCTCGTCGTTGTGGCTGCCGGGGACCGAGACCGCACCGGGCTGCTCGACCGGGCCGACGGGGTCGCTGCCGCCGCCGTCACCGCCACCGGAGCCGGGCTCCCCCACGACCCCGTAGGATGAGGAGGCCGAGATGTTGCCCGAGTGGTCCTTGAGGACGGCGCGATACTCGAGCAGGGTGCCGTGCGGCATACCGGAGACGTCGTGGAAGACGCGGTAGGGCGCGTTGTCGTCGGTGCCGATCACGGTCCAGTCCTCCACCCCCACCGGGCGGTAGGCGAAGGTGACCTGGGCGAAGGCGTTGTCGGGCACCGAGGCGCCGATCTCGGCGCGGCCGCCGACGACGCCCCCGGCCGAGGGCGAGTCGAGGTAGACCGCGGGCGCCTCCTTGCGCTTCTTCAGCGCCTTGCCGGCCTGGTAGACCTCGACCGACAGCGGGGCGACCTCGACGGCCAGACGGGCGTCGGCGCCGGTCTTGATCTTGGCGCGGTCGCCGTAGATCGCCGTGAACTGCGTCTTCTCGCTGTAGGTCGGGACCGTCACGGTCTTGGTCTGCGTGGAGTTGTTGGCCACCACGACGTACTCGACCAGCTGGTCCGCGTCGAGCCGGGAGAAGGCGTAGATGCCGGCGTCGGAGCTGGCGTAGCGGTGGATCTGGGCGCCGTCGGCCAGGGCGGGGTGCGCCTTGACGAGCGCGCCCAGGGCGGCGATCTGCGCGTAGAGCGGGTGCGTGGTGTCGTAGCGGTCCATCGATCCGGACGGGGCGGCGATGAGCGGCTCTGCGGCATACTGCTCGACCTGGGTGGCGAACATGTCCTGCCGGGCGTCCTTGTCGCCGCCGGCACCGATGAAGCCCTGCTCGTCGCCGTAGTAGACGACCGGCTGCCCGCGCGTGAGGAACATCAGCTCGTTGGTCAGCTCGACCCGCTGCTGGAGCTCGTCGCCGGAGTAGCCCGAGCCAGCCAGCATCATCGCGGCCCGGCCCATGTCGTGGTTGCCGGTGAAGGTCGGCAGCTGGTAGGCGTTGGAGTCGGTGTCGGTGTAGTAGTCGTCCTGGGCGTAGAAGGTGCGCAGGTCGGTGGTCGGGGCACCCTTGGCGAAGTCGACCGAGCGGGCCTGGAAGCCGAAGTCGATGACGGCCTGCAGCTCGCCCTCGGTGGTGAAGGTGGACAGGTAGTCGGGGTTGGAGTCGTAGACCTCCCCGAACATGAAGAAGTCCTCGTTGCCGGCGCGGGCCGCCTCGAGCACCCGGGGGCTGAACTCCTGCCAGAACTCCATGTTGACGTGCTTGACGGTGTCGATCCGGAAGCCGTCGATGCCCATCTCTGCCCAGGTCGAGTAGATGTCGATCATGCCGTCGACGACCTCGGTGCGCTCGGTGAAGAGGTCGTCCAGACCGACGAAGTCGCCGTAGGTGTTGGACTCCCCGGACCAGGTCGAGTCGCCGCGGTTGTGGTACATCGTCGGGTCGTTGAGCCAGTCGGGCACCTTGACCGTCGCGTCCTCCTCGGACCGGAAGACCGGCGTGTAGGGGAAGGAGGTGGCCGGGTCCATCAGCGGGAACGGCTTGTTGATGTAGTCACGGTCGTCGAAGGCGTTGCCGGCCGCGTCGCGGTAGGGCTCGGTCGCCTTGTCGACATAGCTGTAGATGCCCTCCTCGTAGTCGATGACGTCCGCGGTGTGGTTGGTGATGATGTCGAAGTAGACCTTCATCCCGCGCGCGTGGGCTGCGTCGACGAGCTGGGCCATCTCCTCGTTGGTGCCCAGGTGCGGGTCGATCTGGGTGAAGTCGGTGATCCAGTAGCCGTGGTAGCCGGCGCTGGCGTTCTCCCCCTCCCCCTGCACCGGGCGGTTCTTGAAGCTGGGCGTCAGCCAGATGGCGGTGGTGCCCAGGCCCTCGATGTAGTCCAGCCGCTCCATGATCCCGGCCAGGTCCCCGCCGTGGTAGAAGCCCTTGTCGGTCGGGTCGAAGCCGTGGTCGAGCCGGTCGCCCTCGATGCCCGCGGTGTCGTTGGTCTCGTCCCCGTTGGCGAAGCGGTCGGCCATGACGAAGTAGAACTGCTCGTCCGTGACCGGGTTGCGCAGGCTGTCCAGCGCCAGGGCCCGGTCGTCCTCGTCGGCCGGGCCCTCCAGCTCGGTCGGCGCGACGCCGACGGCGTCGGTCTCCTCGTCATAGCTGAAGGCCAGCGTCGCCGGCCCCTGGAGCACCAGCGGCAGGTTGTCGGCGGGGTGGGACTCCTCCCACCCGCCGTCCAGGGCCACCTTGAACTCCCAGGTGCCCTCGGGCACCTCGAAGACGCCTCGGTATGTGGTTTCGCTCCCCTCGACCTGCTCCAGCCCGGTGGCCTCGCAGGTGGGTTGCCAGTCCTCGGAGCAGCCCAGCTCGTCCTGGAGGTCACCGACGAGGGTGACCGTGCGGTCCGCGGCCGCCGCGGGCGGTGCGGTCGCGACCGGGAGCGTCGCGCCCGCGGCCGCAGTGGCCAGGAGGGAGGCGGTGAGGAGACCGGGGAACACGCGAGAGGTCATGACGACTCCAAGGGATACGCGGGACGGACCTATTCACGCTACGGCCGACAGGGGCCCCCGGCAAGGGAGATGGGCCCACTTTGCCGAATCGAGATCTTTGGCTCGACGCCCTCGCTCCGGCGCCGTCAGGCGGAGACGGGTGCGGCGTCGGCCTGGAGGTCCGCACCCACGTCGCCGGTCGCGCCGGCACGGGCCGCCCTGCGCCCGAGGGTGAAGACGTAGACGAAGAAGAGTGCCAGGGCCGCGGCTCCGATCCCGATGCGGGCCCAGGTCGGCAGCGGGGACGGCGTGACGAAGCCT
Organism: Ornithinimicrobium panacihumi; assembly: GCF_052073805.1. NCBI lineage: Bacteria > Bacillati > Actinomycetota > Actinomycetes > Micrococcales > Ornithinimicrobiaceae > Ornithinimicrobium > Ornithinimicrobium panacihumi. The sequence continues at coordinate 18,557 of NZ_JBQGWG010000008.1, forward strand.
TCGATGATCCCCGAGAGCAGCAGCACGAAGACCAGCCCGATCGCCACGCCGGCCGCGGTCCGGCCCTCGGCGGCCAGCGCGGCCAGCCGCGTCCGGCGGCCGGGTGCCACCCAGGCCCAGAAGAGCCGCATACCGACCCCGGCCGCGACGAAGATCGCCATCAGCTCCAGGAGCCCGTGGGGGGTGAGCAGGCCCCAGAAGACGTCGGCCCGGCCGTGGCGGTGCATGAGCGACCCGATGACGGCCACGTTGGCGATGTTCTGCCACAGCAGCCAGACCACCGGCACCCCCAGGACGCCCATCCCGATGCATCGGGCCGCGACCCAGGCGTTGTTGACCCAGACGAGGGTGGAGAAGCTGCTGGCGGCGTGCTCGGAGTAGTAGCTCTCGAACTGCACGTTGACCAGCGCCTGCACCTCTTCCGGGCTCATGAGGGAGTTCTCCACGACGGGGTGCTCGACCAGCCACCAACCCAGGAGCAGCCCCACCACGACGTTGAGGATCGCGGTGATCCCCCACCACCAGCGCAGCCGGTAGAGCGCGGCGGGGAAGTCCTCGGCGAAGAAGCGGCCGATCCCCGACCACGTCAGTGTGGGCACCCGGGCGGCCCTGGCGCGGGCGCGCGCGATGAGTGCGGACAGGTAGGAGACCACCGTGGCGTCGGGCGCGGTGGACCGGACCACGGACAGGTCGGTCGCGGCCCGCTGGTAGCCGTCGAGCAGCTCGTCGGCCTCGGCACCCGTCAGCCGCCGTCGGCGGGAGAGCGCGTCGAGGCGGCGCCAGCTGCTCTGCCGGCGTCCTACCAGGGCGTCGAGGTCCACGCGGCCACTGTATGCGCAGGGTCGCGTCGTTAGGATCTCGCCATGTCCTCCCGGGGGATCTTCGAGCACGAGCGCTTCGTCACCAGCGAGGCGGTCGAGATCGAGCTGCCCGCCGCCAGCCTCGCTCTGCGGATGGTCTCCGGCCTGATCGACCTGGCCGTGACGGCCCTGGTCCTGGTGGCGATCCTCTATCTGACCCCGCTGGACCTGTTCGCCGCCGACGTCGCCCTGGGGCAGGCCTTCGCGATCGCGCTGATGGTCCTGGTGATGGCGCTGCTGCCGATCGGGCTGGAGACCTTCCTGCACGGCCGGACGCTGGGCAAGCTGGCGACGGGTCTGCGGACCGTGCGCGACGACACCGGGCCGATCGGGCTGAGGCACGCCACGATCCGGGCCCTGGCGGGCGCCTTCGAGCTGTGGATGACCTTCGGCGGACTGGCGCTGCTGGTGGCGATGACCAACGAGAGGGCCAAGCGGCTGGGCGACTTCCTGGCCGGGACCTACGTGGTCAAGGACCGGGTCCGGCTCACGGTGCCGGCCGGCCCGGCGATGCCCGAGGGGCTGGAGGGCTGGGCCCGCTCGGCCGACATCGGGGTGCTGCCGGACGCGCTGGTGGTGGCGACCCGTCAGTTCCTGCTTCGCGCGGCCAGCCTGGCGCCCGAGGCGCGCGCCCGGACCGGGGCCGAGCTCTACGCCGCGCTGCAGCCGCGGGTCGCTCCCCAGCCTCCCCCCGGGCACCATCCGGAGCAGGTGATGGCGGCGGTGCTGGCCGAGCGCCGGCGCCGAGACGAGGTCAGGTTGGTCCGCGACGACCAGCTGCGCGCCCGGCTGCTCCCCTGACCACCTCGCTCCGGCCCACTCCCCTGACCTCCTGGGTGGCGACCGGCTCCGACCGCCGCGGGGACGGCCACCTCAGCCGGCTGCGGGCCGCTCCGACGATGGCGGTCAGCTCAGGATGAGGATCAGGAGCACCAGCACGCCGAGCCCCAGGGCCACGTGCAGCGCCCTGCCATGCAGGTGCAGGGGGGCGATGTTGTGGTTGGACTCCATGAACGGGTGCTCCACGTCCCGTGTGGCTTCTTCCCACCCGTGGATCCGGGAAGGCTCCGGCCCACCCCGTCGGCCCATCATCCGTCGTAGGCCGGTTTGAGCACGCCCTCGATGATGTCGATGCGCTCGTCGAAGGGCAGGAAGGCCGACTTCATCGCGTTGACCGCCACCCTCCGCAGGTCACGCAGGTCCCAGCCTGCCCGATCCACGAGCAGCTGTGCCTCCCGGCTCATCGTGGTGGCGCTCATCAGCCGGTTGTCGGTGTTGAGGGTGACGCGGAAGTGGAGGTCCTTGAGCAGGGTGATCGGGTGCGCCTCGATCGAGGGCACGGCCCCGGTCTGGACGTTGCTGCTCGGGCACATCTCCAGGGGGATGCGGGTGTCCTTGACGTAGGCCGCCAGCGGCCCGAGGTCGAAGGCGCGCGGGTCCTCGGCGGCGCGGGCGATCGCGGCCGGGAGATCATCGGTGACCGGGCGGCCGTCGAGGGTGATGTCGTCCACGATGCGCACGCCGTGGCCGAGCCGCTCGGCGCCGCACCACTGGATCGCCTCCCAGATGCTCGGCAGCCCGAAGGCCTCGCCGGCATGGATCGTGAAGTGCGCGTTGTGCTGACGCAGGTAGTCGAAGGCCCGCAGGTGGCGGGTGGGCGGAAAGCCGTCCTCGGCTCCGGCGATGTCGAAGCCGCAGACCTCGTCGTCCAGGTGGCGGACGGTCAGCTCGGCGATCTCCTCCGAGCGGGCGGCGTGGCGCATCGCGGTCAGCATGGCGCGGGTGCGGATGGTCCGGCCGGTGCCGGCGGCCTCCTCCTCGCCCTCGCGCAGGCCCTGGTTGACCGCCGTCACCACCTCGTCCAGGCCCAGCCCGCCTGCCAGGTGCTGCTCGGGGGCGTAGCGGATCTCGGCGTAGACCACCCCGTCGGCGGCCAGGTCGACGGCGCACTCGCGGGCGACCCGGCGCAGCCCTTCGACGGTCTGCATCACCGCGACGGTGTGGTCGAAGGTCTCCAGGTAGCGCACCAGCGACCCGGAGTCCGCCGCCTCGGCGAACCAGGTCGACAGTGAGTCGACGTCGGAGGCCGGCAGAGCCTCATAGCCCTGCTCCCGCGCCAGCTCCAGGACCGTGGCGGGCCGAAGGCCACCGTCGAGGTGGTCGTGCAGGAGGACCTTGGGCAGTGCGGCGACGTCCGGGACCGGGGTGCTCATGTCCCGATCCTACGAGCGCGCCGTCGTCCACGGGTGGCTCCGGCCTAGAATCGGGGTCATGTCCACCACCTATGCTCCCGGGAGCACCCTGACCGTCCAGGACGTCGCCGACCTCATCGACCACGCCCTGCTCAAGCCCGAGCTGACCCCGGCCGAGGTCGAGGCGTCCTGCCGCGAGCTGGCCGCCGCAGAGATCTGGTCGGTCTGTGTCCGCCCCTCCGACGTGGCGCTGGCGCTGGCCGCGGTCGAGGGCCACAAGACGCAGGTGTGCACGGTGATCGGCTTCCCGCACGGCACCACCTCGACCGCGGCCAAGGTCGCCGAGTCGAAGCAGGCCCTGGCCGACGGTGCCACCGAGCTGGACATGGTCCTCAACATAGGCCGCCTGCGCGGCGGCGACGTAGAGGCGGTCACCGCAGACATCGCGGCCGTCGTCGAGGTGGGTCACGCCGCGGGCGCGATCGTCAAGGTGATCTTCGAGACCGCGCTGCTGGACGAGGAGCAGAAGGTCGCCGCCTGCCGCGCCAGCCAGGCCGCCGGTGCCGACTTCGTCAAGACCTCGACCGGCTTCGCCGGCGGCGGCGCCACCCTGCCCGACGTCCGGCTGATGCGGGCCAGCACCGACCTGCCGATGCAGGTCAAGGCCTCCGGAGGCGTCCGCGACATCGAGACCCTGCTGGCCATGTGCGCCGAGGGCGTGACCCGGATCGGCACCTCCTCGACCGAGGCCCTGCTGGCCGGCGCACGTGAGCGCGAGGCCGCCGGCACGCTCGTCGTGCCCGAGCCGGGCGGCGAGATGGCCGGCGCCGACGGCCAGGGCTACTGACCGACCCAGGGCGGAACGTCAGGCGATGCGGTCGATGACGATCTGCGTCGGCCCGACCGGCTCGCCACCGATCTTCCAGCCATCCTCGAGGGCCGCGAGCGCACGCTCGAATCGCTCCGGGGTGTCGGTGTGCAGGGTCATCAGCTTCTGACCCTTCTTCACCTCGTCGCCAGGCTTGGCGTGCAGCTCGATGCCGGCGGCGGCCTGCACCGGGTCCTCCTTGCGCGCGCGGCCCGCGCCGAGGCGCCAGGCGGAGACGCCCACGGCCATCGCGTCCAGCTCGGTGAGCACGCCGTCGGCGTCGGCGACGACCTCCTGGGTCTCCTTCGCCGTCGGCATCGGGGCGTCCGGGTCGCCGTCCTGGGCCTGGATCATCTTGCGCCACACGTCGTAGGCACGGCCGTCCTGGAGCGCGTCGGCCGGGTCCACGTCGGTGACGCCGGCCCCCTGGAGCATCTCGCGGGCCAGGGCGACGGTGAGCTCGACCACGTCGGCCGGTCCCCCGCCCTGCAGCACCTCGACGCTCTCGCGCACCTCCAGCCCGTTGCCGGCGGTCAGGCCGAGCGGGGTGGACATGTCGGTCAGGAGCGCCACCGTATTGACGCCGGCGTCCTTGCCGAGGTCGACCATGGTGCGGGCCAGCTCGCGGGCGTCCTCCTCGGTCTTCATGAAGGCACCCGAGCCGACCTTCACGTCCAGCACGAGAGCTCCGGTGCCCTCGGCGATCTTCTTGCTCATGATCGAGGAGGCGATGAGCGGGATCGCCTCGACGATGCCGGTCACGTCCCGCAGGGCGTAGAGCCGCTTGTCCGCGGGAGCCAGGCCGGACCCGGCGGCACAGATGACCGCCCCGACCTCCTCGAGCTGGGTCAGCATCTCCTCGTTGGACAGTGCCGCGCGCCAGCCGGGGATGGCCTCCAGCTTGTCGAGCGTGCCTCCGGTGTGGCCCAGCCCGCGGCCGGACAGCTGCGGCACCGCCACGCCGCAGGCCGCCACGAGCGGCGCCAGCGGCAGGGTGATCTTGTCGCCCACACCGCCGGTGGAGTGCTTGTCGGCGGTCGGGCGGGACAGGGAGGAGAAGTCCATGCGCTCCCCCGACTCGATCATCGCGGTCGTCCAGTCGCGGATCTCGCGGCGGGACATCCCGTTGAGGAAGATGGCCATCCCCAGCGCCGACATCTGCTCGTCGGCGACGACCTCGCGCGTGTAGGCGTCGATGACCCAGGCGATCTCCTCGCTGGACAGCTCTCCCTTGTCGCGCTTGGTCCGGATGATGTCTACGGCGTCGAAGGCTTCACTCATGTCCCCCAGTCTGACCGATCCGGCGCACGGCCGTCAGGATGCGGTCCAGGACCGAGGGGTCGACGGCGTCTCCCTGCACCCGCGCCCGGGTCACGGCCTCACGCAGGGGCGCGATGCCGGCGCGCAGGGTCTTGGCCTCCGTGCCCGGGGATGCGTGGGCGGTGCGGTCCAGGTGGTCCAGCACCGGCCCCATCCCCGCCAGGACCTGCGCCACGCGGGTGCGGTCCCCCGCGGAGCGTGCCTGCTCCAGGTCCCGGCCGGACTGGGACAACTGGAGCAGCCCCAGGCTCAACGCCGGGTCGAGCGCGGCGGAGGGTTGCGCGGAGGACCTCGGCGCGGAGTCCGACGACGGGGTATGCGGCACCGCTCCCGTCCCTCCTCCGGCCCCTGGATAGCGGGGCACCTCGATGCGTGGCAGGTCCGAGCCCTGCGGAGGCGTCGAGCCGGGGAAGGAACCGGTCGGAGGAGATGTGGGAGGACCGGCGGGAGACGGCGGGGTGGGAAGTGCGTGGCCCGAGCCCGGCGCACCCGGCCGCGGGGCGCCCGACGGACCGGATGGTCCCCGGCCGACCTGGCGACGGGATCCGGCGAAGGACTGCCAGAGGATGAAGGCGACGACGAAGGGGACCAGACCACCCGGATTGTCCAGGACCTGGAAGAGGACGATGGCCCCGACCACCCAGACCCACACCGGGATGTCGCGGTTCACCGCAGGCCTCCGGCCGGATCCGTGCCCTCGTGTGACATCCTGTGCCGCGTGCGCATCGCTGACATCATGGCCCTCGTCGTCCCTCCTGTGACCGATCTGCTGCGCCGTTCGCGCCGCCCTGGTGGGACGGGGCAGACGCAGCCGATGTTCCCCACCATCATCGCGGTTCGCAACGAGCGTGTCGTCGCCACGGTCTCCACCCCCCGGATGGAAGCCACCCTGCACTGCGCGCAGCCGCTGGCGGTCGGGGTCGACCCCTACGCCCTGGTGCTAGCCGCCGAGGCCGTCGTCGAGGGCTCCCCGGCGCTGGCCTACACGATCATCACGCGGGAGCGGAAGGCCAAGCTCGCGCTGCAGGAGATCACCGGCGAGGGCGAGGAGGTCCGCTTCTCCACGCCGATCGACGGCGGTGAGCCTTCCGACCCGGCGATCCTGACCTGGCTCTCGGAGGCGATCAGCCAGGAGCCGATGGCGGTCGACAAGGTCTCCCGCAAGGACCGCAAGGGCACCTTCGGGCAGGACCCGTTCATGCCCGCCGAGCAGGGCCGCGTCGTCGTCGACGCGGGCACCCTGAAGATGCTCCAGGAGCGGATCGCCCCGATCGGTGGTCGCGCGCTCTACATCGCCCGCAGCCCGGAGGCCGGTCGCCTCGCGCTGGAGGCGGGTCTGCCCCGCGCGAGCCTGCTGGCCAGCGACCGTCTCGGCGACGGCCGGCCGAGCAGCACGCAGGACTGAGGTCATGCCCGCCGCGTCGAGCCGTCCCGACCGGGCCGGGGCCATCGACGCCTTCTGGGCGGATGCGCGGATCCGCGCCAAGCTCAACCGCACCGAGGCCTACACCGGGCAGGTAGTGAGCGACACCCTGCCCCCTCCGGCATGGTCCTTCGGGGACGACCCGGCCACCGCGGACCGGCTGCTCGACCTGGTGCTCACCGGGCGCAAGACCGCCACCGCGAGCGCCCTGCGCGACTACGAGGACGAGGCGCGACGGACGGATCCGGGCGACGACGACCAGGTTGGCGACGGCGACCACGGTGGTGACGTGGGGGTCCTGACCGTCCGCGACCTCGACCTCGCGCTGCCGCAGCCCGGGCTGCTGTCGATCCTTCTCGACGGGGCCGGCTGGCCCCGCGCGCTGATCCGCACCACGGACGTCCGGGTGGTCCGCTTCGCCGATGTAGGCGAGGAGCACGCACGCTTCGAGGGTGAGGGCTCCGGCGACCTCTCGCACTGGCGCCGGGCCCACCGCGAGTTCTTCGCCCGGTCCTCCGGCGCCCCGGTCGACGACGACACGATGGTCGTGCTCGAAAGGTTCGAGGTGCTGGTGCCGGCGCAGGCCCGCCGGGCGGCCAGACGCCGCCTCAGCGGGTGAGGTCCTCCGGGCCGAAGGCCTGGGGCAGCACCTGGTCCATCCGCAGGACACCCTCGGGGGTCTGGAGGAGGCAGTCGGCCCCGCCGTGCTCCCACAGCAGCTGACGGCAGCGCCCGCACGGCATGATCGTGGCGCCCTTCCCATCCACGCACCAGACCGCCACCAGGCGCCCGCCGCCACCGGCGACGAGCTCGGAGACCATCCCGCACTCGGCGCACAGGGTCACCCCGTAACCGGCGTTCTCGACGTTGCAGCCGCGCACGACCCGGCCGTCGTCCACCAGCCCCGCGACGCCCACCGGGTAGTGGGAGTAGGGGGCGTAGGCCCGCCCCGCCACCTCTACGGCGGCGGCGTGCAGGCCGTCCCAGTCGGACTGGTCCACGGTGGTGCTGCCAGGGTGCTGGCTCACGACATACCTCTCGATCAGCTCTTGGTGTAGGGGATGCCCTCCGCGGCCGGCGGGCGGACCCGTCCGACGAAGCCGGCGACCGCGAAGATCGTGATGATGTAGGGCAGGGCGATCAGCAGCTCGGGCGGCACGCCGCTGCCGGTGCTGGAGAGCATGTTGCCCAGGTTCTTGGAGAAGCCGAACAGCAGCGCGGCCGCGACCGCGCCCAGAGGGTTCCACTTGCCCAGGATCATCGCCGCCAGCGCGATGAAGCCGTTGCCGGCCGACATGTCGCGACCGAAGGCCAGACCGGTGCCGACGGTGAAGAAGGCACCGCCCAGACCGGCGATGGCACCACCGAGGATGGTGTTCCACACCCGGCGCGGGTTGACCTTGATGCCCACGGTGTCGGCGGCCTTGGGGTGCTCGCCGACGGCGCGGGTGCGCAGGCCCCAGCGGCTGCGGAAGAGCATGAAGTTGAGGATGATGACGATGGCGTACATGAGGTAGACCAGGATCGTCTGGTTGAACAGCACCGGGCCGATGACCGGGATGTCGGCCAGGCCCGGGATCCGGATGCGGGGCAGCGGCATGCGGGTGTTCCAGACCGCCTTGTTCTGGGCCAGGACGGTCGAGAACAGGAAGCCGGTCAGACCCATGATGAGGGTGTTGAGGACGACGCCGACGATGATCTGGTTGACGCGGTACATCACCGCGAACCAGGCCAGCAGCGCGCCGACGAGGGCGCCCGCGATCGGGGCCGCGATCAGGCCGGCGTAGCCGGTGCCGGTCGCCGAGGCGACCACGGCCGCGGCGAAGGCGCCGAACAGCAGCTGGCCCTCGATGGCGATGTTGATGATGCCGGAGCGCTCGCAGATGACTCCGGACAACGCACCGAAGACCAGCGGCACGGACAGCATCACCGCGCCCTGCAGCAGCGCGACCATCGGGATGACCGAGGACTTGCCGGCGCCGGAGAAGGCCAGGAAGGCCAGCACGAAGGCCACGCCGACGATGAGGTGCAGCCAGGCCGGGGCGGGAACCCTGTTGCGGCGCAGCAGGAAGGCCCACACGGCCGCGGCGGCCATGATCAGGGCCAGGATGAGGATCGTGGCCATCGCGGGGACGGTGATGTTGGGGATGGTGACGAAGTCGGCCGAGGTCCCCAGCTGGAAGGTCGTCCTGTCACCGGCGTCGACGCCCAGCAGGAGCAGCAGGGCGAGGAAGGCGGCCAGGGCGTAGACGACCGTGGTCTTCAAACCGACCTTGGGCCGGGTGTGGGCGTGCTCGGCGTCCATCGAGGGCGTCGCCGGCTGCTGCGCGGTGGTGGCGGTGCTCATGCGGTCACCTCGGTGCTGGGACGGGCGGAGGGGCGGCGGGGTCTGCGTGCTGCCCCTGGCGCGGGGAGCCGGAAGACGGAGCGCACCAGGGGCGGTGCGGCGATGAGCAGGACGATCACGGACTGGACGACCAGGACGATGTCGATCGGCGTGGAGGTGCGCGACTGCATGAGGAAGCCACCGGCCTTGAGCGCCCCGAAGAGCAGCCCGGCGAAGAAGGTGCCCCACGGCTTGGATCGGCCCAGCAGCGCCACGGTGATGGCGTCGAAGCCGAAGGTGGCGGCCACGCCTGCGGTCAGTGCCCGCTCGGTGCCCAGCACCTGACCGCCTGCGGCGAGCCCCGCGAGGGCACCGGCGATGACCATCGTGATGATCGTGATGCGTCCGACCGACATGCCGGCCGTGCGACCGGCGGCGGGGTTGGCGCCGACGGCGCGGATCTGGAAGCCGATCGTGGAGCGCTCCATCAGCCACCACACGAAGATGGTGGCCAGGATCGCGACCACGAAGCCCCAGTGCAGCCGGAAGTCGTTGGGCATCAACCACTGCGGCACCAGCTTGGGGTAGACCGCGTCCGCACCGACGTTGGGGCTCTTCTGCCCGGTGCGGCCCAGGTTGAACGAAGGCGTCTTGAGCATGTAGTTGACCAGCTGGACCGCGATGTAGTTCAGCATGATCGTCACGATGACCTCGTTGGCGCCGAAGCGGGCCTTGAGGACGCCGGGGATGCCGGCGTAGACGGCACCTCCGATGACGCCGCCCAGGACGGCGGCCAGCAGGTGGATGACCGGCGGCAGGTCGAAGGCGAAGCCCATCCAGGCCGCGGCGATCGCGCCGACGATGATCTGGCCCTGGGCACCGATGTTGAACAGACCCGCACGGAAGCCGACGGCGATGCCCAGGCCCGCCAGGATCAGCGGGATCGAGAAGACCATCGACTCGGTCAGCGGCTTGATCATCCCGGCGAAGGTGGAGGCCTGCCAGTCGAAGACCGACCCGCGGAACATCGCGACGTAGGCCTCGCTGATGGCCGTCCAGGCTGCGGACAGCATGTCCATCGGGGCGGCGAAGAAGTAGCCCGAGGCGGCACGGGTGTCCTCGTCGGCGAAGGCGATCAGCAGGCCACCGATGGCCAGGGCCAGCACGACGGCCAGCACCGACATCAGCGCGCTGCCGGAGAGGATCTGGTGCAGGACGGAGGGGCGCTCGCCGTCGCGGTGGGTCGGCCCGTCCGGGGTCGGTTCGACGCCGGTCTGCGCCGGGGGCGCGGCCGCGACGGCCTGCTCGGCTCCGGCGTCGGAGCCCTGCGACTGGCTGGCGCCGGGGTGCTGGGGGGAGGTCACGGCTGCTCCTCCGTGGTCGAGGGGACGGTGGTATGAGGTGTCTGCTCGGCGTCGGGGATGCCGTCGCCGTCGAGGTCTGCCTGGCCGAGGACCGAGTGGTGCTCGGCGGCCTGCGTGCGGGCCTCGTCCATCGGGACACCGGCCATCATCAGGCCCAGCATGTCGCGGGAGACCCCGCCGGATGCCGCCTCCTCGGCGACGTCGACGATGCCGACGATGCGTCCGCGGTACATGACCGCGATGCGGTCGGCAAGGTTGAGGACCTCGTCCAGCTCGGTGGAGACGATGATCACCGGCGTGCCCTGGTCGCGCTCGGCGACGATCCGCTTGTGGACGAACTCGATGGAGCCCACGTCCAGGCCACGGGTCGGCTGGGAGGCCACCAGCAGGCGCAGCGGGCGCGACATCTCTCGTGCCAGGACGACCTTCTGGGCGTTACCGCCGGACAGGGTCGAGATCGGGTCCTGCACCGAGGTGTAGCGGACGTCGAACTCCTCGGTCCGCTGCTCGGCGTTGGCCGCCACCTTGGCCGGGCTCATCGAGATCCCCTTGGCGAACGGCGGGGTGTCGTAGAGGTCGAGGACGAGGTTCTCGGCGATGGTGAAGCTGGACACCACCCCGTCGGTGGAGCGGTCCTCGGGGACGAAGCCGATCCCCGCGTGCAGGCGCTGCTTGACGCCCTTGCCCTTGAGGTCCTGGCCGTCGAGGACCACCGATCCGGCGTCGGCCTCCTCCAGGCCGAGGATGACCTCGGCCAGCTCGGTCTGGCCGTTGCCCTGGACACCGGCGATGCACAGGATCTCCCCGGCGTGGACGTCGAAGGAGATGTCGTCGACGAGCACGGTGCCGTTGGGTGCCACCACCGACAGGTCGCGCACCTGGAAGGCGGCGTCGCCCGGCTGGCTGGGCTCCTTGGCCACGGACAGGTTGACGGACCGGCCGACCATCAGCGAGGCGAGCTCGGTCTCGGTCGAGGTGGGGCTGGCCTGCCCGACCACCTTGCCGCGGCGGATGACGGTGATCCGGTCGGCGATGGCTCGGACCTCGCGCAGCTTGTGGGTGATGAAGACGATGGAGGTGCCGGCCTCCTTCAGCTCGCCCATGATGCCGATGAGCTCATCGGTCTCCTGAGGGGTCAGCACGGCGGTGGGCTCGTCGAGGATGAGCACCTTGGCGTCCCGGGAGAGCGCCTTGATGATCTCGACGCGCTGCTGGACGCCCACGGGGAGATCCTCGATCACGGCGTCCGGATCGACGTGGAAGCCGAAGCGGTCGGAGATCTCCTTGACCCGGCTGCGGGCCTCGTCCAGCTTGAGCGTGCCGGCCGGTCCCGTCGGCTCGTAGCCCAGCGCGACGGACTCGGCCACGGTGAAGACCGGGACGAGCATGAAGTGCTGGTGCACCATCCCGATCCCGGCTGCGACGGCGTCGCCGGGTCCCTTGAAGGTGACTTCCTTGTCGTCCAGGAGGATCTGGCCCCCGTCGGGGTCGTAGAGGCCGTAGAGGACGTTCATCAGGGTGCTCTTGCCGGCGCCGTTCTCGCCCAGGAGGGCGTGGATCTCGCCGGGCTCGACCACCAGGTCGATGTGGTCGTTGGCGACGAGGGGACCGAACACCTTGGTGATGCCGCGCAGTTCCAGCTTCATTGCATGGTGCCTTCGTTGTCGACGGGGGACACGGGGACAGGGGCTGTGCAGGGGGCGGGAGCACCGGGGGCGCCCTCGCCGGGGTGGGGACAGCCTAGCGGCCCGACCCAGGAGGGCCGGGCCGCTAGGAGGTGGGTCGCCCCAGGTCATCGACCGAGGCGGCTCCCGGACGTCACGGGGCGTTCGGGGTCTCGATCTTCAGCGAGCCGTCGATGATCGCGGCCTTGTACTCGTCGAGCTTGGTCTGCAGCTCGGCGGGCACCTCGGCACCACGGATCTCGGCCAGGCCGACGCCCCCGTTCTCCAGCGTGCCGACGTAGGGCTCGTTGGAGAAACCACCCTCGACGGTGGCGCCGATGGTGTCGTGGACGGCCGGACCGATCTGCTTCATCACCGAGGTGAGCATGAGGTCCTTGTACTCCTCGGCGGTCAGGAAGCCGTCGGAGTCGACCCAGATCAGCTTGACGTTGTCCTTCTCGGACGCGGCGGCGGCAGCACCCAGGCCGACCGGGCCGGCGACCGGCATCACGATGTCGGCACCCTGGGCGATGAACTGCTCGGTCAGGGTCTGGCCCTGGCTCTGGTTGTCGAAGTCGCCGGAGAAGGCACCCTCCTGCGCCTCCTTGTCCCAGCCGAGGAGCTGGACGTCGGCCGAGTTGTCCTCGTTGTACTTGTCGACGCCGTCGGAGAAGCCGTCCATGAAGATCTGGACGGAGGGGATCGGCATGCCGCCGAAGGTGGCGACGGTGCCGGACTCGCTCATCCCGGCGGCCAGGTAGCCGGCCAGGAAGGAGGCCTCGGCGGTGTTGAAGAGGATCGGCTTGGCGTTGTCCAGCTCGACCGGGGCGAAGTTCTCGTCGGTGAAGCCGGAGTCGATCAGCGCGAAGTTGGACTCGGGGTTGGCCTCCGCGGCGGCCTGGATGGCGTCCTCGAGGAGGAAGCCGACGCCGATGGTGATCGAGCAGCCGTCGGAGACGAGGTTGTTGACGTTGTTGGCGTAGTCGGTGTCGGCCTGGGACTCGATCTCGGTGGTCTCGATGCCGAAGTCGGCCTTGGCGGAGTCCAGACCCTCCTTGCCCGACTGGTTGAACGACTGGTCGTCGAAGCCACCGGCGTCGGAGACCATGCAGGCGGAGAAGTCGGCGTTGTCGCCTCCGGCTGCGGGCGCCTCGCTCGCACCGGGGGCGTCCCCGGACGAGTCGGCGTTGTCGGTGGGCGCCTGACCACAGGCGGCCAGCGAGATGGTGGCGGCGGCACCGATGGCCGCAAACTTCAGAACCCGACGCACAGGTACTCCTTTGTCAGCGTTGTGGGGACGGGTCAATGCTACCGCCCGGTTCGCGCGCCCCATACCAGATCGAGGTGTCCTGCCGGAAAAGTGATGCAGTCGTGACTTTTCTCACCGTTGTCAGAACTTTTCAGCCCGACACTCGGAGGCGGGTGTGGCTCAGACCAGTCCCTGCGGGCCGGCCGAGGTGAACACCGCTCCGGCCAGCACCTTTGCGGCCACCAGGACGGCGGAGTCGTCGACGACCAGGTCGCCCTGGTGCAGCTCGTGGGTGGCCCCGCCGGGCGTCCGGGTGCCCAGGCGACCCATGGCACCAGGCACCTCGGTGAGATACCAGCCCAGGTCCTCGCCACCCATCGACTGCTTGGTGGGCACGACCGAGGATGCTCCCAGCATGGTCATCGCCGACTTGGACATGGCGACGACGGCCGCGTTGTCGTTGTCCACCGGTGGGACGCCCTTGATGTAGCGCACCTTCGCCGTGACGCCGTAGGGGGTCACCACCGCCTGGACGACCTCCTCGATGAGGGGGCCCGTGGTGTCCCAGGTCTCCGAGTCGAGCATCCGCAGGGTGCCGATGCACTCGGCGTGCGTGGGGATGATGTTGGGCGCCGAGCCGGAGCGGACCACTCCCCACACCAGGGCCGTCCCTGAGCGCGGGTCGAGACGCCGCGACAGCACGGCCGGGACCTCGGTGACCACCTTGCCCAAGGCGTAGGTCACGTCCTGCGTCAGGTGCGGTCGGGAGGTGTGGCCGCCCCGCCCGGTGAGGGTCACGTGGACGGAGTCGCTCGCGGCCGTGATCGGGCCGACGCGCAGCCCGATCAGCCCCACGTCGATGGAGGGGTCGCAGTGCAGCGCGAGCAGCCGGTCGACGCCCTCGAGCCCGCCGTGCTCCATCACGGCGTGGGCGCCACCGGGGATCGTCTCCTCGGCCGGCTGGAAGATCAGGCGCACCCCGATCCCCCGGGAGACCAGCTCCTCCTCCAGCGCCTTGAGCGCCAGGCCGGCCCCGAGCACGCCGACGGTGTGCACGTCGTGCCCGCACGCGTGGCAGGCACCCTGGACGCGCGAGGCGAAGGGCAGGCCGGTGATCTCGTCCAGGGGCAGCGCGTCGATGTCGGCACGCAGCGCGACCCGCACGGCCGGCTCGGTGGCCCCGAGATCGACCAGCGCCCCGGAGCCCGGAAGCGCCCGCACCTGCAGGCCGGCCTCCCCCAGCACCTCGGTGATCAGCGCGGTCGTGCGCATCTCGTGCCAGGACAGCTCGGGATTGCGATGGACGTCGTGCCGCAGCGAGACGAGCCGGTCCGCGAGGCGGTCGACCTCCTCGGCCACCCGCTGCACGGGGCCGGTGCCGTTCCCCGCGACCGACCGCGGCGGGGTGCCCGAACCGTGCGGCAGGAGCGGGGCTCCGGTCGTGGTCTGCAGCTGGCCGGTGGGGTCGGGGGTCACGTCACTTCACAGGGTCGTCGGGCGGGGTCTTTTCAGGGTACAACTCCGCCGCCACGTCACCGCTCCACCACACGTCGGCAGCTCACCACCGGCATCCTGGAGCGCGGCGGGGGGTCGTCACCGCCGGGCGGTCGCGGCAACGGAATCGGCGATCAGCGTGGGCCCGGCGTAGACGAGCCCGGTGTAGAGCTGCACCAGGTCGGCACCGGCCTCGACCAGCGCGGCGGCGTCGGACCCGGTCATGATGCCGCCGACACCGATCACCGGCAGCTCGGTGCGGGCCCGGACCTGCCGCACCACCTCGCGCGAGCGCAGCGTCAACGGCCGTCCGGACAGACCGCCCGACTCCTCCCCCAGGCCCCGCTCCTGCGGCACCACGGCCGAGCGGTCGAGCGTGGTGTTGGTCGCGATGACACCGGCGACGCCGGCGCCCAGCGCGACGTCCAGGGCCTCATCGAGTGCCTCGGCGGTCAGGTCGGGGGCGAGCTTGACCAGCACCGGGACCGCCCCGGCGGCTGCCACCACCTCGCGCAGCAGCCTCCCGAGCGGCTCGGCGTCCTGCAGCGAGCGCAGGCCGGGGGTGTTGGGGCTGGAGACGTTGACCGCCAGATAGTCGGCCAGCCCCTCGAGCGCGCGCACGCAGGTCAGGTAGTCGGAAGCGGCGTCCTCGACGGCGGTGTCCTTGTTCTTGCCGATGCTCACCCCCACCGGGATGGTCACCAGGCCCTGCTCCCGGGCCGTCCGCAGGCGGTCGGCCAGCGCCCCCACGCCCCGGTTGTTGAAGCCCATCCGGTTGATGACGGCCCCGGAGGCGGGCAGGCGGAACAGGCGGGGTCGCGCGTTGCCGGGTTGGGGACGCGGCGTGACCGTGCCCAGCTCCACGTGCCCGAAGCCCAGCGCACCCCAGGTGGCCACCCCGCGGCCGTCCTTGTCCATGCCCGCGGCCAGCCCCACCCGGTGCGGGAAGGAAAGCCCGAGCAGCTCGAGGGGAGCCTGCTCGCCCGCGGGACCTGCGGCATACCCGCCGAGGCTGGTGAGCGCGCGCAGCACGGGCGCGCGGCCGAGGGTGTCGGCCGCCAGGACGGCGCCGTGGTGGGCGGTCTCGGCGTCGACGCGCCACAGGAGCGGACGTGCCAGACCCCGGTATGCGGCGGAGCTGGCTCCGCGGGACAGTCGCCGGAGGGGGGTGTCGGGTGAGGCCATGGTCCAACCCTATGAGCCCGAGCGTGCCTAGACTGGCCGCCATGCCAGCGTCCGACCCACCTGACGTCGATCTCGAGCCCGAGGGCCTCGAGCTCGGGGACTTCACCGCGGTCATCCCCGCCGGCGGCATGGGGACGCGCCTGTGGCCGCTGTCGCGGGCCTCCTCCCCCAAGTTCCTCCACGACCTCACGGGTCAGGGCCGCTCGCTCCTGCAGGCGACGGTCGACCGGCTCACCCCGCTCGCCGCGGACCGGGTCATGGTGGTGACCGGCGCCCGGCACGCCGACGCCGTGCGTGAGCAGCTGCCGGAGCTGAGTCCTTCGAACCTGCTCGTGGAGCCGGCGCCCCGGGACTCGATGCCGGCCATCGGGCTGGCCGCGGCCGTCCTGGAGCGGCGCGACCCGGACGCCGTCCTGGGCTCGTTCGCCGCCGACCACGTCATCGGGGACCTGGACGTCTTCGCCGACCGCGTGCGACAGGCGGTGCTCGCCGCCCGGCAGGGCTCGCTGGTCACCCTGGGGATCCGGCCGACCTACCCGGCGACCGGCTTCGGCTACATCAGGACGGGCGAGCCGCGGCACGTGCCCGGCGCCCGCGACGTGCTCCACGTCGAGGCCTTCGTCGAGAAGCCGGGCGCCGAGGAGGCCGCCGCCTACGTCGAGTCCGGTGACTATCTGTGGAACGCCGGGATGTTCGTCGTGAGGGCGAAGGTCCTCCTCGACCTGCTCGGGCGCAACCATCCCGACATGGTCCGGACGCTGCGCGAGATCGCGGCCTCGCCCCGCCGCATCGACCAGCTCTGGGGGTCGCTGACCAAGATCGCCATCGACCATGCGGTGGCCGAGCCGGCCGCCGCCGCCGGTGCGGTCGCGGTCGTGCCCGCACCTTTCTCCTGGGACGACGTGGGCGACTTCGCCAGCCTCGCCACGCTGCTGGCAGAGTCGCAGGACCACCCCGGTGTGCGCGTCCTGGGTGACGCCTCGCTCGTGGTGGCCGAGGACTCGACCGGCGTCGTCGCGGCCCACGGCGGTCGGACGGTCGTGACCCTCGGGGTCGACGACGTCGTGGTCGTGGACACTCCCGACGCCCTCCTGGTCACCAGCCGGGAGCGCTGCCAGGACGTGAAGGGTGTCGTCGCCGCGCTGCAGCGGCTCGGCCGGGAGGACCTGACCTGAGCACCATCGAGCCGGGGCGGGCAGGAGCGACTCCCCCCACGAGACGGCTGCGCGACGGGATCGGCCACCCGCTGGTCACCCGCCGCTCACCCGACACACCCCTGCCCGACTCCGTGGGATCACCTCCCGTCGAGAGGCTCGAGCACGTGCGCGTCGCCATCGTCACCGAGTCCTTCCTCCCGGCGCTGAACGGCGTCACGACGAGCGTCTGCAAGGTGCTGGAGTGCCTGCGGGCGAAGGGCCACGAGGCCCTGGTGGTGGCGCCGGGCACCAGCCCGTGGAGCCCGACCATGACGCCGGAGCACTACGCGGGCTTCCCGGTGCACAGCGTGACCAGCGTGCCCGTCCGCCAGTTCCGGGTGGGGCTGCCCTCCTACGAGATCGAGACGGTGCTGCACCGCTTCCGGCCGGACGTCATGCACGTGGCCTCCCCGTTCGTGCTCGGGGTGCGCGGGCTGACCGCGGCCCGGGCCCTGGGGATCCCCTCGGTGGCGATCTACCAGACCGACATGCCCTCCTACATCCGGCAGCACCTCGGCCTCGCGGGCGACCTGACCGCCCGGGCCGCGTGGCGCTGGATCCGTCGCATCCACCAGCAGGCCGACCTGACCCTGGCCCCCTCGAGCGCGGCGCTGGCCGACCTAGCCGAGCACAACGTGCCCCGCATCGCCCTCTGGGGCCGAGGTGTCGACTCCGACCTCTTCACGCCGGAGCGCCGCGAGGACCCCCGGACGCAGGAGCTGCGGGCCCGGCTGGCACCCCGCGGCGAGACCGTGCTGGGCTATGTCGGTCGCCTGGCGCCGGAGAAGGAGCTGCACCGCCTCGTGGAGCTGGCGCGCACCCCCGACGCCAGGCTGGTCATCGTGGGCGAGGGCCCGAGCCGTGAGGCGCTGGAGGCGCAGCTCCCGGGTGCGGTCTTCCTCGGACGTCGGGAGGGCATCGAGCTGGCTCGTGCCTACGCCGCCTTCGACGTCTTCGTCCACACCGGCACCCGGGAGACCTTCGGGCAGACCCTGCAAGAGGCCGCGGCGACCGGCCTTCCGGTCGTCGCGCCGGCCCGCGGGGGCCCCCTGGACCTGATCACACCTGGCCTCGACGGCTCGCTCTTCGACCCCGACCGTCAGGGAGCCCTGGCCGAGGCGGTGGCGCCGCTCGTCGGAGCGGCGGCGCAGGACCTGCGGCGACAGCTCGGCGAGGCGGGGCGGGAGCGCGTCCTGGCGCGGTCCTGGCCGGCCCTGGTGGACCAGCTCCTCGACCACTACGCCCTCGCGATGGGCAGGGCCTCCACCACCGCGGCCTGACCACGTCCCTGATGCACCCCGCTCGACCGATGTGCCACGCGCGTGCTTGCGGCACCGGAACAGGCTGGGCCTGACGAAGTCAGTGGGCCCGGTGCCCGGTCAGGGCGAAGTCGTCGACGACGTCCCACATCCCGTCTCCGTGGTGGAGGTAGAGCCGGAGGAAGTCGGCGGTGTAGGACGCGGTGAAGCCGGCCAGGTCCTCGAAGGCCCGGTCCAGCACATGGGCCTCCAGGTCGTGGGCCAGGGTGACGTGGGGGTGGTAGGGGAAGGAGAGCTCCCGCTCCACGGGACCGGTGCGGACCGCCCTCTCCAGCCGCTCGCAGCTGGAGACCCCGCGGGCGACCTGGAGGTAGACCACGTCCGAGATCGGGCGGAAGGTCCCGGTGCCCCGGAGGACGATGTCGAAGGGCGGGAGGCTGGCAGCCACCTGCTCGAGGTGGGCACGCAGCGGGTCGAGCTGGTCCGGGCCCAAGGGGGTGGGCGGAAGCAGGGTGATGTGGGTCGGGATCTGCTGTGCGCGCTCCTCGCCGTAGCCCACGCGCAGCTCCTGGATCTGCTCCCCCCAGGGTGACGGCACCGGCAGAGCGACACCCACGACCTCGCTCGCGGTCCCGCTCTGACCGATGCTCACGGGCCTCACCCTACCCCTGCCGGCCCGGAGGCCCCCGGCGCGGCAGGGGCCCCCGACCATCGTCGAGGACCCCTGTCACGCACGGGCGCTGCGTCAGTTGCCGGGAACCTTGAGGACCTGTCCGGGGTAGATCAGGTCGGGGTTGTCCAGGTTGTTGAGCTTGGCCATCTCGCGCCAGTCGACACCCTGCTTCGCGGCGATGCCCGAGAGGGTGTCGCCGGACTTCACGGTCACGGTGCGGCGGGCGGAGCCGCCGCCGCCCTTGGGCAGCTTGAGGACCTGGCCGGCCCGGATGAGGTCGGGGTTGTCCAGGTCGTTGAGCTTGGCCATCTCGCGCCAGTCCACGCCGTGCTGGGCGGCGATGCCCGAGAGGGTGTCGCCGGACTTCACGGTGACGGTGCGGTGGTCGTCGGCCTTCTTCTCCGCCTTCTCGACCTTCTTCTCGGCCTTCTCGGCCTTCTCTGCCTGCTTCTTCTCCGCCTTGGCGCGGTCCTCGCGCTCCTTCTCCTCGGCGGCGGCCTTCTTCTCCGCCGCCTCCTTCTCGAGCTCGGCCTTCTTCTCGGCGGCCTCCTGGTCGAGCTTGGCCTGCTTCTCTGCGGCGTCGCGCTCGGCCTCCGCCTTCTTCTCGGCAGCCTCTCGCCTGGCCTCCTCGGCCTCGGCCCGGGCCTTGGCCGCGTCGTCGGCCGTCGTGCTGTCGGCCGGGTCGCCGGCCTTGCGGGCAGCCTCCTGCGCCTTGCGCTCGGCCTCGTCGGCCTTGGCCCTGGCGTCCGCGGCGATCTTGTCGGCCTTGGCGCGAGCCTCGGCAGCCTCCTTCTCAGCCTTGGCCTTGACCTCTGCGGCCTCCTTGGCCGCCTTCTGGGCGCGCTCCTGGTCCGAGGTGGTCAGCGCGTCCTTGACCTTGTCGAAGAAACCCATCGACTCAACACTCCTTCTGGCCGGTGGCGGCGGGGTCGATCCGACCCACGGTCGTTCCGCTGCGGTCCTCGCGACCACGGTAACCACAACCCCAGGGGTCGGCCACCCGAGATCCGGTGGCGCGCACCGAGGGTGCCCTCCCACTTCCCCTCCCCGTCCAACGCCTTGCCCGGACGCTCGCAGGCACCCGCGCAGTGCTAGCGTCGGGGTATCGGCCTGCGCCGTCCGAAACGACACGTCGGCCGTCCCGCCTGCCCGTCCCACCGAAGGGAAAACCTGTCGTGAACGCTCCCGTCAAGGTCGCTGTCACCGGCGCCGCCGGCCAGATCGGCTACAGCCTGCTCTTCCGGATCGCCTCCGGAGCGATGCTGGGCAAGGACACCCCCATCGAGCTGCGGCTCCTGGAGATCACCCCCGCGCTGAAGGCCCTTGAGGGCGTGGTGATGGAGCTGGACGACTGCGCCTTCCCCACCCTGGCCAAGGTCGAGATCGGCGACGACCCCAACGTGATGTTCGACGGCGCCAACGTCGCGCTGCTCGTCGGTGCCCGCCCCCGCAGCAAGGGTATGGAGCGTGGTGACCTCCTCGAGGCCAACGGCGCCATCTTCACCGCCCAGGGCCGTGCCCTGAACGACCACGCCGCCGACGACGTGCGCATCACCGTCACCGGCAACCCGGCCAACACCAACGCGCTGATCGCGATGAACAACGCCCCGGACATCCCGACCGAGCGCTTCTCCGCCCTGACCCGGCTGGACCACAACCGGGCCATCGCCCAGCTGTCCGCGAAGGTCGGCGCACCGGTCACCGACATCACCCACATGACCATCTGGGGCAACCACTCGGCCACGCAGTATCCCGACCTGTTCCACGCCAAGGTGGGTGGCCGTTCCGCGGCCGAGGTCGTCGGCGACCAGGAGTGGCTGGAGAACACCTTCATCCCCACCGTCGCCAAGCGCGGCGCCGCCATCATCGAGGCGCGCGGCTCCTCCTCGGCGGCCTCGGCGGCCTCGGCCACCATCGATCACACGCGCGACTGGCTGCTCGGCACCCCCGAGGGTGACTGGACCTCCATGGCCGTGCGCTCCGACGGCTCCTACGGCGTCCCGGAGGGCCTGATCAGCTCCTTCCCCGTCACCACCAAGGGCGGCGACTGGGAGATCGTCCAGGGCCTGGACATCGACGACTTCTCGCGCGGCAAGATCGACGCCTCCGT
The DNA here is from genome assembly GCF_052073805.1 of Ornithinimicrobium panacihumi. NCBI lineage: Bacteria > Bacillati > Actinomycetota > Actinomycetes > Micrococcales > Ornithinimicrobiaceae > Ornithinimicrobium > Ornithinimicrobium panacihumi. Next base: position 39,740 of record NZ_JBQGWG010000008.1, read on the forward strand.
CGCCGAGCTCGACGAGGAGCGCCAGGCGGTCACCGACCTGGGCCTCATCGACTGACGACACGCGGGAAGGCCCGCGGTCTCTCCACCGGGAGAGGCCGCGGGCCTTTCACGTCGGTCGTCAGTCGTCTGTCGCGGTCGTCAGTCGAGCCGGAGCAGCCCTGCCAGGACCGCCACCGACGCACCGAGCGCGGCGAGGGTCAGCACGTCGAGCACCCGCGTGCGGACGGCCAGTCCACCCACGCGGTGTGCCGGGAGCACGGCCCGGAGCAGGGCCAGGACCCCGAGGGTGACGCCCACGGCATACCCGAAGGCGCGGACGTTGCTGGTGACGAGCAGGACCGCGGCGACGACGAGGCCGACCACGCCGAGCCACCACAGCCCCAGAGGCTGTCGAACCGCCCCGCGCCCCTGCGACTCCGGTGCCACCCCGTGACGCTCAGCCCCGGTCGGCCGGGGCCAGGCCGGCGGCGCGCCCGGCGGCCTCGACGACGTTCGACAGGAGCATCGCCCTCGTCATCGGCCCGACCCCGCCCGGGTTGGGGGTGAGCCAGCCGGCCACCTCGGCCACGTCCGGGTGGACGTCCCCGGCGATCTTGCCGTCACGGCGGGCGACACCCACATCGAGCACGGCCGCGCCGGGCTTGACCATGTCGGCGGTGATCAGGTCCGGCACGCCTGCCGCGGCCACGACGATGTCGGCCTGGCGCGTGTGGGCGGCCAGGTCCTTGGTGCCCGTGTGGCACAGGGTGACCGTGGCGTTCTCGCTGCGGCGCGTCAGGATCAGCCCCAGCGGGCGGCCGACGGTGAGCCCACGGCCCACGACCACGACCTCGGCGCCGTTGATCGGCACGTCGTAGCGACGCAGCAGCTCCACCGCGCCCACCGGGGTGCACGGCAGCGGGGCTGCCTCCCCCATCACCAGGCAGCCCAGGTTGTGGGGGTGGAGGCCGTCGACGTCCTTGACCGGATCGACGCGCGAGAGGATCGCGAACTCGTCGAGGCCGGTCGGCTGCTGCACGAGGAAGGCGGTGCAGGCAGGGTCGGCGTTGAGCTCGTCGACGACCGCGAGCACGTCCTCCAACGAGGAGTCGGCCGGCAGGTCGCGCCGGATGCTGGCGATCCCGATCTCCGCGCAGTCCTTGTGCTTGGCACCGACGTACCACGAGCTCGCCGGGTCCTCGCCGACCAGCACGGTCCCCAGCCCAGGCACGACGCCGTGCTCCTTGAGGACCGCGAGCCGCGCCCGCAGCTCGTCCTTGATCGTGGCCAGGACGGCCTTGCCGTCCAGGATGGTCGCGCTCATGCCTGCTCTCCTCGCGGCTCGTCGGGGTTGGCGAACGAGACCTCCACCATGAGTTCGTCGGCCAGCGCCTCCAGGGCTGCGCGCACCGATTCCGGATCACCCTCGCCGCCGGCCCGCAGCACCGCACCGGCCTCGAACAGCTCCCCGCCCGTCATGGGTGCCGGCGAGGTGCGGGTGGTCAGCTCCTCGATGCTCACCCCCTGCGCGGCGAGCACGGCGCTGATCTCCTTGACGATGCCCGGGCGGTCGTTGCCGACCAGCTCCAGGGCGAAGGTCTCGCCCTGGTCCTGGGGCGGCTCCCCCGTCTCCGCAGCCCGGTGGACGGAGGTCTCCAGAGCTCCCTCCAGCCCGGTCAGGGCCGCGGAGAAGGCCTCCACCTGCGCCTCGGGCAGGTCCACGGTCACGATGCCGGCGAACTTGCCGGCGAGCTCGGCCAGCTGGCTGCGCCCCCAGCTGCCCTCGTGGTCCGCGACGACGGCGGCCAGCTCGCTGACGAGCCCCGGACGGTCGTCGCCGATGACGGTGATGACGAGAGTGGTCATGTCACTGACTCTAGCGTCGGCTCAGTGGGCGAAGTGCCGGGTGCCGGTGAAGTAGAGGGTCACGCCCGCCGCCTGCGCCGCCGCGACGACTTCCTCGTCCCGGATCGATCCGCCAGGAGCCACGACGGCACGCACGCCCGCGTCCAGCAGCACCTGGAGACCGTCGGCGAAGGGGAAGAAGGCGTCCGAGGCCGCCACCGACCCGGCCGCCCGCTCCCCCGCCCGGTTCACCGCGAGGTGGCAGGAGTCCACCCGGTTGACCTGCCCCATACCGATCCCGACGCTGGCGCCGTCGTGCGCGAGCAGGATCGCGTTGGACTTGGTCGCCCGCACCGCACGCCAGGCGAACTGCAGGTCGGCCAGGGTCGCCTCGTCCGCGGCCTCGCCCGCGACCAGGCGCCAGCGGGAGGCGTCGTCGCCGCCGTCCTTGAGCTCGGCGTCGATCGCGTCGACCGACTGCATGAGCATCCCGCCGGAGATGGCGCGCGTCTCGATGCCGCCGCGGTCCGGCGTGGCGACCTTGAGCAGACGCAGGTTCTTCTTGGCCCGCAGCACCTCGAGCGCGTCGGCGTCGAAGTCCGGGGCGAGCACGACCTCGGTGAAGATGTCCTTGACGCGCTCGGCCATGGCGAGGCTCACGGGACGGTTGGTGGCGATGATGCCGCCGAAGGCCGACACCGGGTCGCACTCGTGCGCCTTGCGGTGGGCCTCGGCGATATCGGCGCCGACCGCGATCCCACACGGGTTGGCGTGCTTGATGACGGCCACGGTCGGCTGGTCCCCGTGGTCGTGGGCGGCGCGCAGGGCCGCGTCGGCGTCCACGTAGTTGTTGAAGGACATCTCCTTGCCGCCGAGCTGCTCGGCCTGCGCCAGGCCGGGTGTGGGCTGGAAGCCGTTGGTGTAGAGCGCGGCGCGCTGGTGGGGGTTCTCGCCGTAGCGCAGCACGGCCTTCTTCTCCCACGTCGCGCCCGCCCAGGCCGGGAAGCCGCTGCCCTCGCTGGTGTCGGTGAGGACGTTGCCCATCCAGGAGGCCACGTGCACGTCGTAGGTGGCGGTGTGGACGAAGGCCTGCGCCGCCAGCCGCTGCCTCTGGGCGAGGCTGAAGCCTCCGGCGCGGACCGCCTCCAGGACCTCCGGGTATGCGGTGGGGCTGGTGACCACGGCCACGCTGCGGTGGTTCTTCGCGGAGGCACGCACCATGCTGGGGCCCCCGATGTCGATCTGCTCGACGCAGTCGTCGGGGCCCGCGCCGGAGGCGACGGTCTGGGTGAAGGGGTAGAGATTGCACACCACCAGGTCGAAGCCCTCGACGCCGAGCTCCTCGAGCTGACGGACGTGCTCGGGGTTGGTGGTGTCGGCCAGCAGGCCGGCGTGCACGCGCGGGTGGAGGGTCTTGACTCGACCGTCCAGGCACTCGGGGAAGCCGGTCAGCTCCTCGACCCTCGTGACCGGGATGCCGAGGCCCTCGACGAGGGCCGCCGACCCACCGGTGGACACGATCGCCACGCCGGCCTCGTGCAGGCCGCGGACGAGCTCCTCCAGGCCGGTCTTGTCGTAGACGGAGACGAGGGCGCGCCTGATCGGACGCTGCTCACCGGTCGGCTGGGTGGACGTGCTGGGGCTGGTCACGTGGACGCTCCTGGGGACGTGGTCGAACGGGACGGCGGGGTCGTCGCTGGGACGGCTCCGGTGCGGGCACCCAGGCGGTCGATACCCACGCGTGTCACTCCCCGGTGGTGTCCCACCTGCGCCAGTCGTGTGAGCCCAGTCTAGCCACCCTGCGGCGAGGTACCGTCGTCCCGTGACGACCGACCACGAGCGGCGATGGGACCGGCTCGCCCCACGCTACGACGAGCTCTCGGCTGGCCTCGAACGTCGCTTCCTGGCCAGCAGCCGCCCCTGGGTGGGTGCCCGGGCGCACGGGCGGGTCCTCGAGGTCGGGATCGGCACCGGAGCCAACCTGGCGCACTACCGTGCGGGCACCCAGGTGGTCGGAATCGAGCGCAGCCCGGCCATGCTGGAGCAGGCCGGGAGGCAGGCGCTGGCGGTGGGCCGCGAGGTCGACCTGCGCCAGGGGGACGCCGGCGCCCTCGACCTGCCCGACGCGAGCTTCGACACCGTGGTGAGCACCTTCGTCCTGTGCTGCGTCCCGGACGAGGGGGCTGCGCTGGCCGAGATGGTGCGCGTCCTGCGCCCCGGCGGGTCGTTGCTCCTGGCGGACCACGTGGCCTCGGACCGATGGTGGGTGCGCGCGGGGCAGGCGATGCTGGACCTGGTGACCGTGCCCAGTGGCGGAGAGCACTTCCGGCGTCGCCCGCTGATCGTCGTGGAGCAGCTGGGTCTGGAGGTCGCGGAGACGGTCAGGACGACGCTGGGGGTGATGGAGCGGGTGCACGCCCGTCGTCCGTCGTCGGGCTGAGACCGCGTCGCAGCCTGCGGAGGACGCCGGGGAGCTGCTCCACGAGCATCTCCCGCTCGGCGACCTTGATCCGCTCGTGCAGGCTCTCCTCGTCGTCCCCCTCGAGGACGTCGACGGCGCGCTGGGCGAGGATCGGGCCGGTGTCGACGTCGGCGTCGACCTGGTGCAGGGTGCAGCCGGTGACCTTGACCCCGTGCGCGAGCGCGTCCCGGACCCCGTGGGCCCCGGGGAAGCTGGGCAGGAGCGCGGGGTGGGTGTTGATCACCGCGTGCTCGGCCAGGACCGTCGGGCCGAGGATCTTCATGAAGCCCGCGGACAGCACCACGTCCGGGCGGTGCGCGCCGATGGCGGAGGCCAGTGCCCGGTCCCACGCGGCGCGGTCGGGGTGCGCCCCGACCGGCACGACGAAGGTGGGCACCCCGCGGGTCTCGGCCCGCTCCAGCCCGGCGATGCCCTCCCGGTCGGCGCCGACCGCGACGACCTGGACGCCATAGCCCGGATCGGCCGCAGCGTCGAGGACGGCCTGGAGGAGGGTCCCCGAGCCGGAGACGAGGGCGACGACGCGTAGGGGCGCGGGCACGGGCGCGGTCGCCCTGGCGTCCCTGGCCTCGGCCTCGAGGCCCGTGCCCACCGGGAGGTCGGCGCTCACCGGGAGGATCCGCGGAGCCTGCGGGGCATGGCCCGCGCGTGGTGCAGGACGGTCACCGTCACCACGGCCGCGACGCCGACCTCGAGCGCGAGCAGGCCGGCCAGCAGCCAGGGGACGAGCCCGACCGTCCCCAGCAGCCCCGGGGTCAGTCCGCCGGTGGCGAGCCAGCCCAGCAGCAGCGCCATGATGCCGAGGGTGGCGGCGGCGGTCAGCGCGATCTTGGTCTTGCTCCACCAGCTCGCCAACCGCGAGGAGGCCCGCATGGCGCGGACCCCGATCCAGATCCCCGCCAGCACCGGCACGACGACGGCGAGCCAGAGACCCTCCGGCAACGCGCCGGGCTCCGGGAGCGCGCCGAGGGCGGGCAGCAGCGGGAGGTCGCCGGCCGTCGAGCCGGTCCAGGTCACCTCGACGGTGCCGACCTGCAGCCCGGCACCGGTCATCCAGGACAGGGCCCAGACCATGAAGTTGGGCAGGGCGAGCAGCTGGGCGAGGGTGAGCACCGAGGCGCCGACGATGCCGGCGTCGAGGGCGTCGTAGAGCTCCAGCACGCGGTCGCCCCGCAGCAGGAGCAGCACCAGCACGGCGAGGAAGGATGCCAGCATCAACCCCGTCATGGTCTGCACGGCGGCAGGGACGCCGCGGCGGACCATGGCCGGCGTGTGCGCCTCCATCCAGCGCAGGGCCGCGTCGACGCCGGGATGCTCGTCGCGGCGGTGCTCGCCCCACCAGACCAGGACGACGGCCACGAGCGGCACGAGCAGCGCACCCGGCACCAGGCTCGGCAGCCAGACCGGGGCGATCCCGAAGCTGGCGGTGTGCGCCAGGAGCAGGCCGGCGAGGAGGTAGCCCAGCACGAAGGCGGTGGCCTCCTGCCCTCCCAGCGCGTGCCAGGCCGAGCGCCAGCCGCCGATCCGGGGGACGCGGGCCATGAGGTGCTCCCGGTTGAAGACGACCTGACGTGCGGCATACCAGCAGATCCCGACCATGACGGCGGTCAGCAGGAGCGGCGCGAAGATGACATCGGCGCCAGGGGCGCGGACCTCGGCCCGGTGAGCCAACGCCCAGAGGTCGATGGAGACGCCCATCGTCTGCCAGAAGGTCGAGGTGCTGCGCTCCTCGGCGGCCCAGCTGCCCAGGGTCGGGACGGCCACGGCGAGGATGCCCAGGACCACGCAGACGGCGCCCGCCAGGGCAGCCATCAGCAGCTCCGCGATGCGACCCAGGGTGAGCGCGCCGGGATTGGTCAGCCCGCCCTCGGCCGGATCGCGGTCCGTGGGGGCGTCGGGTGAGTGCAGCACAGTCATGTCCCGTCCATGCTCGCCCCGGGTCGGCGCCCTGGGCCGGAGGCGCGCCGTGGAGCTCGGTCTCCCTCGCCCGCGGGTCGACGGGGCTGCGCTCGAGGACACCGAGGTCGGGACGGAACGGCGACGGGCCGCCCCCGGTCGGGGACGGCCCGTCGCGCGGGATTGCCGGGTGTCAGCCGAGGCCGGCGATGATCTCGCGCATCAGCTCGGCCGTCTCGGACGGCGTCTTGCCGACCTTGACGCCAGCGGCCTCAAGAGCTTCCTTCTTGGCCTGGGCGGTGCCCGAGGAGCCCGACACGATGGCGCCGGCGTGGCCCATGGTCTTGCCCTCGGGGGCGGTGAAGCCGGCGACGTAGCCGACGACTGGCTTGGTGACGTTCTCCTGGATGTAGGCCGCGGCCCGCTCCTCGGCGTCGCCACCGATCTCGCCGATCATCACGATCGCGTCGGTGTCGGGGTCGTCCTGGAAGGCCTGGAGGCAGTCGATGTGCGTCGTGCCGATGATCGGGTCACCGCCGATGCCGACGGCCGTCGAGAAGCCGATCTCGCGCAGCTCGTACATCATCTGGTAGGTCAGCGTGCCCGACTTGGACACCAGGCCGATGCGGCCGCCACCGGCGATGTCCGCCGGGATGATGCCCGCGTTGGACTGGCCGGGGCTGATGACGCCCGGGCAGTTGGGCCCCACGATGCGGGTGCCGCCGTTGTCGCGGGCGTAGGCGTAGAACTCCGCCGTGTCCTGCACCGGGACGCCCTCGGTGATCACGATGGCCAGCGGCATGCCCGCGTCGACGGCCTCGACGACCGCGTCCTTGGTGAAGGCCGGCGGCACGAAGAGCACGGAGACGTTGGCGCCGGTGGCCTCCATGGCCTCCTTGACCGAGCCGAAGACGGGCACCTGCACACCGTCCTCGAAGTCGACGCTGGTGCCGGCCTTGCGCGGGTTGACGCCACCGACGATGGCGGTGCCGGAGCGCAGCATCCGCTGGGTGTGCTTCATACCCTCGGAGCCGGTCATGCCCTGGACGATGACCTTGGAGTCGTTGTTGAGGAAGATCGCCATGATGGTCTCTTGGATTCCTTAGCTGGGTCTGTCGGGGAGGTCAGTTGGCGGCGGCCAGCTCGGCGGCCTTGCGGGCGGCGCCGTCCATGGTCTCCTCGACGGTGACCAGCGGGTGGTTGGCGTCGGCGAGGATGCGGCGGCCCTCCTCCACGTTGTTGCCGTCGAGGCGGACGACGAGGGGCTTGGTGGCCTGGTCCCCGAGGATCTCCAGGGCCGAGACGATGCCGTTGGCGACCGCGTCGCAGGCGGTGATGCCACCGAAGACGTTCACGAAGACCGCCTTGACCTGCTCGTCGTTGAGGATGACGTCCAGACCGTTGGCCATCACCTCGGCGGAGGCGCCACCACCGATGTCGAGGAAGTTCGCCGGCGACGCCTTCCCACCGGTGTGGTCCTCGCCGGCGTAGGCGACGACGTCCAGGGTCGACATGACCAGGCCGGCGCCGTTGCCGATGATGCCGACGTTGCCGTCGAGCTTGACGTAGTTGAGGTCCATCGCCTTGGCCTTGGCCTCCAGCGGGTCGGCCGACGCCTTGTCCTCCAGCTCGGCGTGGGCCGGGTGCCGGAAGTCGGCGTTGGCGTCCAGGGAGACCTTGCCGTCCAGCGCGATGATGGCGCCGTCCTCGGTCTTGACCAGCGGGTTGACCTCGACCAGGGTCGCGTCCTCGCCCTTGTAGACGTCCCACAGGGAGACCAGCACGGGGGCGATCGCGGTGACCTCGTCGGCGTCGAAGCCGGCCTGCTCGAGGATGTCGCGGGCCTTGGCGTCGTCGATGCCGGTGTTGGCGTCGACGTCGACCTTGGCCAGCGCCTCGGGGCGCTCCTCGGCGAGGGTCTCGATGTCCATGCCACCCTCCTTGCTGCACATGGCCAGCAGCGAGCGGTTGGCGCGGTCCAGGAGCAGCGAGAAGTAGTACTCCTCCGCGATCTTGGCGCCCTGCGCGATCATCACGGCGCCCACGGTGTGGCCCTTGATGTCCATGCCGAGGATCTGCCCGGCGGCCTCGACGGCCTCCTCCGGCGACTTCGCCAGCTTGACGCCGCCGGCCTTGCCACGGCCACCGACCTTGACCTGGGCCTTGACGACCACGACGCCTCCGCTGGCGGCGCCGATGCGCTCGGCCGCGGGACCGGCGTCGGCGGCCTCGGTCACGACCTCGGCCGGCAGGACCGGGACTCCGTGCGCCTCGAAGAGGTCACGTGCTTGGTACTCGAACAGATCCACAGGTCAGCTTCCCATCGTGAGTGGTGGTGTGGTGCGGAGTCCCGACGTGGTGGGCCGGAAGCACAGCCGCCGGAGCATGTTTCGCACATTATCGCAGGGGTGGTCGACGCCCGTGGCCCGGGGCGCAGGGGCTCAGAGCTTGACCAGGGGCGCCACCCGGACGAGCAGGCGCTTGACGCCGGTCTCCCCGCCGAAGTCGACGTGGGCCATCGTGTGCTTGCCGGTGCCCTCGACCCGCACCACCGTGCCCAGGCCGAAGGTGTCGTGACTGACCCGGTCTCCGGCGGCCAAGGACTCCAGCGCGAGGGACTCCTCCTCGCTGCGGGCCTTCCTGGGCGCGCTGCCCCGTGGGTTGAGGCGCACCGCCTCGGGGCGCTCGCCGAAGCCGCCGCCCCGACCACCGGAGGATCCGCGGCGAGCTGCATACCCTCCCCCGGACCAGCCGAAGCCCTCGGACGCCGAGCGGCGTCCGCCGAAGGTGCTGCGGTCGGCGTCGGTGCGCTCCCAGGTGACGAGATCCTCCGGGATCTCGTCCAGGAAGCGGGAGGCGGGGAAGAACTGGGGCGCACCGAACGAGGCCCGGCTGCCGGCGCGCGAGAGGTGCAGCTCCTCGCGGGCCCGGGTGATGCCGACATAGGCCAGCCGGCGCTCCTCCTCCAGCTCGTCCGGGTCGTCCAGGCTGCGCTGGTGCGGGAAGGTCCCGTCCTCCAGACCGGTGAGGAAGACGACCGGAAACTCCAGGCCCTTGGCCGTGTGGAGGGTCATCAGCGTCACGACCCCCTTGTCCTCGCCGTCGGAGTCCTCCGGGATCTCGTCGGCGTCGGCCACCAGGGAGACCTGCTCGAGGAAGTCGACCAGCCCCCCCTCGGGGTAGTTCTCGTCGAACTCGCGGGCCACGGAGACGAGCTCGGCGAGGTTCTCCACCCGGGTCTCGTCCTGGGGATCGGTGCTGGCCCGGAGCTCGGCGAGATAGCCGGTCCGCTCCAGGATCGCCTCGGTCAGGTCTCCCACCCCGGTTGCGGGGTCGGCGGCGAGCGCCCCCAGCTCCTCCAGCAGCCTGGTGAAGCCCTGGATCGCGGCGACCGAGCGGGTGGCGATCGCCGGAGCGTCCTGGGCGCGGCCCAGCGCGGCCACGAACGGGATGCGCTCACGCTCGGCCAGGACCTGGACGGCGCCGACGGCCCGGTCGCCGATCCCGCGCTTGGGGGTGTTGAGGATCCGACGCAGGTTGATGTCGTCGGCCGGGTTGGCCAGCACGCGTAGGTAGGCCAGCGCGTCCTTGATCTCACGCCGCTCGTAGAAACGGGTGCCGCCGACGATCTTGTAGGGCAGCCCGGTGCGGACCAGCACCTCCTCCAGCGCCCTCGACTGGGCGTTGGTGCGGTAGAAGACCGCCACGTCGCCGGGGCGCACCCCGCGCTGGTCGGCGAGCTCGTCGATGCGACGGGCCACGAAGGACGCCTCGTCGTGCTCGCTGTCGGCGACGTAGCCGACGATCTTGTGCCCCTCGCCGGCCTCGGTCCACAGCCGCTTCTCCCGGCGCCTGGGGTTGCGGGCGATCACGGCGTTGGCGGCCGTGAGGATGGTGGAGGTCGAGCGGTAGTTCTGCTCCAGCAGGATCGTCCGGGCCTGCGGATAGTCCTCCTCGAACTCGACGATGTTGCGGATCGTCGCGCCGCGGAAGGCGTAGATCGACTGGTCCGCGTCACCGACGACGCACAGCTCGGCCGGGGGCAGGGGGCGGCTGCCGCCGTCGACGATGTCGCCGACGTGGCCCACCAGCTCCTTGACCAGGACGTACTGCGCGTGGTTGGTGTCCTGGTACTCGTCGACCATGACGTGCCGGAAGCGGCGGCGGTAGTGCTCGCGGACGTCGGGGAAGGCCTGCAGCAGGTGGACTGTGGTGCTGATGATGTCGTCGAAGTCGAGCGCGTTGGCCGCCCGCAGCCGACGCTGGTAGAGCGTGTAGGCCTCGGCGACCTTCTGCTCGTAGGCGTTGTTGCCCACGCCGGCGGCGAAGGCCTCCTCGTCGAGGAGCTCGTTCTTGGCGTTGGACACCTTGGCCAGGAAGGCACGTGCGGGATAGCGCTTGGGGTCCAGGTCGAGGTCCCGGATGACCATCCCCATGAGCCGCTGGCTGTCGGCGGCGTCGTAGATGGAGAACGACGACTTCAGCCCGGCGGTCCGGGCCTCCCGCCGCAGGATCCGCACGCAGGCCGAGTGGAAGGTGGAGACCCACATCGCCTTGGCCCGGGGGCCCACGAGGGCCTCCACCCGCTCCCGCATCTCGGCCGCGGCCTTGTTGGTGAAGGTGATGGCCAGGATCTGCCCAGGGTGGACGTGGCGCTCGGCGAGCAGGTAGGCGATCCGGTGAGTCAGCACCCTCGTCTTGCCCGACCCCGCCCCGGCGACGATGAGCAGGGGCGCACCCTCGTGGGTCACGGCCTCGCGCTGCGGCTCGTTGAGGCCGGCGAGCAGCTCGGCGACGGTCCGCCCGTCGGCGACCCGTGGCCCGTGCCCGGCGGGGCCGCTACCGCGAGCCCCGTCGGGGGTCTCGCCGTCCACCGTCCACGCAGGGACCCCGCGGTCGTCCACCGCGTGCGCGTCGGAGTGCCCGCTGGCCGCCGCGGGCGACAGGGACGGGAGCGGGAGGTCGAAGCTGAGGTGGTCGAAGAGGCTGCTCATGCTGGCCCCATCGTAGGCCCGCGCACCGACACCCTTGCCCACGATCCACAGCCACGCCCCCTTACGCTGGTCCGGTGATCACCGGGACGATGCTGCCGTGGGCGACCGCCACGGGCACAGCCAACGACTACCTCGACCCCTGGACCCTGACGATCCTGGTCGGTGGGATGGTAATCGCCCTCGTGGCGCTGATCGCCGGGCTCAACGGCCGCCCCCCAGGACGCATCACCGTGGGCCTGATTGTCCTCCTCGAGGCTGCGGTCCTCGCCTACGCCGCGCTCTACCTGTTCCGCCAGGTGGGCGGGTCGCACCCGATCGGCCCCGCCTGGGAGCTGTGGTCCTACCTGATCACGATCATGCTCCTGCCCGTTCTCGCGCTCATCTGGTCCCGTGAGGAGCCGACGCGGTGGAGCACCTTCGTGCTGGCCGTGGCCGCCTTCACCACGGCCGTGATGGCGGCCCGCTGCGCCCAGATCTGGCACGGGGTGGGGATGCTTCCGTGAGGCGCCCCGCGGCGGATCCCGGGGACCGCCGTCACGGCCCGGGCCGGGTCATCCTCCTCGTCTACCTGATCTTCGTCATCGGCACGGTCTCCCGTTCGGCCGCGCAGATCTCCACCCGGTTCGACGTGGCGCCCCTCGCCTACTGCCTCTCGGCCTTCGCAGCGGTCGTGTATGTGGTCGCCCTCGTCTCCCTCTCCCTCGCCGGGCGGCGGGCCTGGTGGGTCAGCGTGGTCGCGCTGTCCATCGAGCTGGCCGGGGTCCTGGCCATCGGCGTGTGGAGCTATCTGCGGCCGGACATGTTCCCCGACGCGACGGTCTGGAGCCACTTCGGCCGCGGCTATCTCTACATCCCGCTCGCCCTGCCGATCTGGGGACTGTGGTGGCTGCTGTCGGAGCGCGGCTCCCGGGCGAAAGGGCGGACCGGGGAGCAGGTCCGCACCCCGGAGGCCCGGTGACCACTGCGGACGAGGTGGAGGACCGGCAGCCGAGGCTGCGGCGCTTCGGCCCGCGCGACGCCATCGTCTCGGTCCTCGGCCTGGGCCTGGTCGTGGTGCTCATCGCCTGGGGCCTCCCGACGATCCTGGACACCTCCTGGTCGGCGATCTGGGCTCAGCTCTCCCGCGTCCGTGCCGGCACGGCGCTGGCGATGGCCGCGCTCCTGCTGGCCGGGCTGCTCTGCTACACCCTCGTGCTGATGGGAGCCCTGCCAGGACTGGGCCGGTTCCAGGCGCTGCGGACCAACGCGATCACCTCCATGGTGGGCAGCACCATGCCGTTGGGGGCCGCCGTCTCGATCGGCCTGACCTGGATGATCTGGCGGACCTGGGGTTTCTCCAAGCGGGCCATCTCCAGCGCCATCCTGGTCACGTCGGTGTCGAACCTGCTCGCGCGGGTGGCCCTGCCCGTGGTGGGCTGCCTGGTGCTCGTGGTCGCCCCGATCGAGGCGCCGCAGGTGGTCGTCAACGGCGCGATGATCGCCGGGGCGTTGGGCACGGCCCTGGTCCTGGTCTGCTCGCTCGTCATCCTCTCCGACCGGGTCGCGTCCTGGGTGACCGCCGTCCTCCGCACCGTCCTCTCCCCGGTAAGCCGGAAGATCCGGGAGGGGCGGGGGGTGGACCGGCTGATCACCGACCAGAGGTCGAGGATCGCCGACGTCGTGGGAGGTGGCTGGCTGCTGATCACCCTCGGGATGGTCGGCCAGTTCGCGTTCCTCTTCGGCCTCTACTGGTTGGCGGCCCGGGTGGTGAGCCTGGACCTGCCCCTCGCCGAGCTCCTGTGCGCCTACTCCTTCCGTCAGCTGCTGACGATCTTCGCGATCACGCCGGGAGGTCTCGGGGTCACCGAGGTCGGCACGGCGGGTCTGCTCGTGCTCTTCGGGGGCGATGCGGGAGCGGCCTCGGCGACGGCGCTGCTCTACGCGATCTACGCCCACGCCCTGGTGGTGCCTTTCGGCGTCGCCTCGCTCGGGGCCTGGTGGCTGGGTCCCGGGCGGGCCGCGGCAGCCACCGGGAGCCTGTCCGGCTGGGCGGGCGAGGCCGGCGACGGCTCTCCCACGCCCGGCTGACTCAACCCAGCAGCCGTCGGACCTGGCGCTGGTGGGCCTGATCGGCGATGCTGTCGTCGATCTCGCCCGGGGCCCACTCCCCCGTCGCCCGTCGGGCGGCGATCTCCAGCAGTCCGTCGGCCAGCCGAGGGTTGGCCGGCAGGATGGGCCCGTGCAGGTAGGACCCGAAGACATTGCCCGTCCTGGCACCCTCGGTGCCGTCGGAGCCGTTGTTGCCGTGACCGTGGCGGACCCGGCCGAAGGGGGCCTGACCCTCACCGAGGCGGGTCGCGCCGGAGTGGTTCTCGTAGCCCACGACCTGACCCAGGTCGGTGTCGAGGACCACCGGGCCGATCATCCGGGTGCGACCGCCCTGGGTGGTCACGTCGAAGATCCCCAGGCCCGGCAGCCGCTCGCCCTCGACGGTGACGAAGGCCTGGCCCATGAGCTGGTACATCCCGCAGATCATCAGCATGGGGACCCCGTCGGCGGCCAGCTCCCGGAGCCGGTCGGCCTGCGCAGCCAGGTCCTCCTGGACCCGCACCTGCCCGCTGTCCTGGCCACCTCCCCCGAGGACGAGATCGGCCCGCTCCGGCCAGGGCGCTCCCGGATGGTGGTCGTGGACTACGGGGCGGTAGCCGTGCCAGCGGAGCCGGGCCGCGATGCACCGGGTGTTGCCCAGGTCGCCGTAGATGCTCATCTCCCGCGGGTAGAGATGCACGACGTGCACCTCACCCTTGTCGGCCGGCACCTCGGCCATGGCGGTGACCTCCACGGGCAGCTGGCTCATGCGGTGGGGTCCTCTCCGAAGCGGGCCAGGTCGAAGCGGTCGGCGAGGCGGCGGCGCAGGTGCATCATCGCGGTGTAGGTGCAGAAGATCCGGGTGGGGCGCCCTGCGTGATCGGCCAGGAACCTGTCCAGGGCCGCATCCAGGTCCGTCTCCACGTCCCCGACCTCCACGCCGTCGTAGCGCAGCCGCAGGGCCATGTCCCACCCGCGCACCCCGCTGGTCAGGGCCACGCCCTGGTCGCGGAGGGACTCGAAGGAGACGTCGTAGAGCCAGGACACGTCCCTGCCGTCGGCGTAGGCGTCGTTGATCGCCACCATGGTCGCCACCGGCTCGGCACCGTAGGTGCCCAGGGCGACGGTGAAGCCGGCCGGGTTCTTGACCAGCACGAGCTCCAGCGGTGCCCCGGCGACATCGATGACCTCGCCCCGACCGAAGGGCGGGTTGACCGCGGCCAGCGCCGTGGCCGTCGTCCCCGGCGAGAAGTCTCCGCCCAGCAGCCTCCGGGCGGTGGTGGTCGCGGCGGTCGCGTTGATCATCGCCGCCAGGCCGCGCTGGCGGAGGGTCAGCGGTCCGACATCCTGACCGTCCCCGAAGCGGACCGTGAACCCACGGCCGTCCTCCTCCGGCAGGAGCAGGCCGTCCTGACCTCCCAGCTCAGGACGCTCCTGGCCCTCCGCGAGGCGCACGTCGGCCTCCTGCAGCTCGGGCAGCCGGTCGGCCACCGAGGGGTCCACGGCGAACCAGCGCACGTCCACTCCGTCCTGCAGCGAGCCCTGGATGCGGGAGATGAACGAGTCGTCGGCGTTGAGGACGACGCCCTCGGTGACCTGCTCGGCCAGCCGGGTCAGCAGACGGGCCGTGTGGTCGATCTCGGCGAACCGGTCGAGCTGGTCGCGCGCGACGTTGAGCAGCAGGGCGTGCGCGGGCCGGACCTGCTCGACGAAGTGCAGGGAGTGCGCCTCGTCCAGCTCGAGCACGGCGATGTCGGCCTCCACGCGCCCGGTGAGGCTGCACTCGGCCAGCATCGAGGAGATGACACCGCGGGTGAAGTTGGATCCCGTCGGGTTGGTGAAGACCTTGAGCCCGTGGGCCCGCAGCAGCGCCACCAGCATCTTGGTGGTGGTGGTCTTGCCGTTCGTGCCCGAGACCACCACCACGCCGCGGGGCAGGTCGCCCAGCGTGTGCGCGAGCACGGCGGGGTCGAGCTTCTCGGTGACCAGGCCGGGCAGGGCGGACCCGCCACCGCGGAGCCGGGACAGGGCGCGGGCGGCCTTGCCCGCGGCCACGGCCGCGGTCGTGCGCGGACGGGGGCGGTGCGGCACGGGGCTCACTCCCACTCGATGGTGCCCGGCGGCTTGCTGGTCACGTCCAGCACCACCCGGTTGACGTCGGGGACCTCGTTGGTGATCCGCGAGGAGATCCGGGCCAGCACGTCATAGGGCAGGCGTGTCCAGTCTGCGGTCATCGCGTCCTCGGACGAGACCGGCCGCAGCACGATCGGGTGCCCGTAGGTGCGTCCGTCGCCCTGGACACCGACCGAGCGCACGTCGGCCAGCAGCACGACCGGGCACTGCCAGATGTCGCGGTCGAGCCCGGCCGCGGTCAGCTCGGCCCGCGCGATGGCGTCGGCCCTGCGCAGGATCTCCAGGCGCTCACCGGTCACCTCGCCGACGATCCGGATCCCCAGGCCGGGGCCGGGGAAGGGCTGGCGCCACACGATCGACTCGGGCACGCCCAGCTCCAGGCCGACCTGGCGCACCTCGTCCTTGAAGAGGCTGCGCAGCGGCTCGATGAGCTGGAACTGCAGGTCGTCGGGCAGTCCACCGACGTTGTGGTGGCTCTTGATGTTGGCGGTGCCGGCGCCGCCGCCGGACTCGACGACGTCCGGGTAGAGCGTGCCCTGGACCAGCCACTTCACCGGGTGGTCGTCGGGATCGCCGCCGTGCTGACCGTCGTGAGCCTGCACGATGTCGCGCGCCGCCTGCTCGAAGACCCGGATGAACTCCCGGCCGATCGCCTTGCGCTTGGTCTCCGGGTCGCTGACCCCGGCCAGCGCCGACAGGAAACGCTCGCGGGCGTCCACGACCACCAGGTCGACCCCGGTGGCGGCCACGAAGTCCTGCTCGACCTGCTCGGCCTCGCCCTCGCGGAGCAGACCGTGGTCGACGAAGACGCAGGTCAGCTGCTTGCCGACCGCACGCTGCACCAGCGCCGCGGCCACCGAGGAGTCCACGCCGCCGGACAGGCCGCAGATCACGCGGTCCTCCCCCACCCGGGCCCGGATGTCCTCGACGAGCTGCTCGACGACGTTGCCGCTGGTCCATGTCGGCTCGATCCCCGCGCCGTCGCGCAGGAAGTTGACCAGCACGGCCTGGCCGTGCGCGGAGTGCAGCACCTCGGGGTGCCACTGGACGCCGAAGAGGCGCCGCTCGCGGTCCTCGAAGGCTGCGACCGGGGCGCCCGGGGTGCTCGCGGTCACCCGGCAGCCCTGGGGCGCGTGGTCGACGGCGTCGCCGTGGGACATCCACACGACCTGCTGGGCCGGCTGCCCGGCGAAGAGGACGCTGTCCTCGACCTGGACGGTCGCGGTGGTCTCGCCGTACTCCCGCTGGCCAGTCTGCGCCACGCCTCCCCCGAGCGCGCGCGACATCGCCTGGAAGCCGTAGCAGATGCCCAGGACGGGCACCCCGGCAGTGACGACGGCCTCCTCGAGAACCGGCGCGCCTGCCGCATACACCGAAGAAGGGCCACCGGAGAGGATGATCGCGGCGGGCTTCTTGGCCAGCATCTCGGCCGCGGGCATCGTGTGGGGCACGATCTCGCTGTAGACGTCCGCCTCGCGGACGCGACGGGCGATGAGCTGGGCGTACTGCGCGCCGAAGTCGACGACGAGGACGGCTCCGGCGGGGGTGTCTGGGGTGAGCAGCTCCTGGGTCACGCGGCAACCCTATCCGCGTCCGCCTCGCGGGCTGCGATCTGGGCCCTGGCCCCCTGGGAGACCTTGTGCTCGACCCAGAAGGACAGGAAGGGCACGCACCCGGCGAGCATGACCCCGACCATCTTGCCCATCCCCCAGCGCAGCTCGAAGCCGAGCATCGCGGTGGCCACGATGTAGACCATGTAGAACCAGCCGTGGGGCGCCGGCCACCAGGCCAGCACGTCATTGTCGAAGCCGTAGCGCAGCACCATGTGGGTGGCCAGGACGAGCAGGAAGATGCCCACCAGGAAGGCCATCACGCGGAAGAAGGTGAGCTTGGCGCGGGGGGTCATGCAGGTTCTCCTCGGTCAGGGCGGGGGGTATGCGGTGCTCCGGCGACGGCGATCCGCTCGGCCTCGGCCTGGGTCGCCTGCCGCAGGAAGCGGTAGTACATGTAGGCGGCGAAGAGCGCGAAGACGAACCACTGCAACGCGTAGCCCACGTTGCGGGGGTCGATCCCGCTCTCGCCGAAGACGGGTGGCGGGACGGGCTCCACCTGCCCGGAGGTGAGGGCGGGCTCCTCCCCCGTCATGAAGATGAAGCCGTTGTAGATCGGCTGGTCCCAGGCGTTGGCCAGGTCGGCGGTGTCGATCGCCGAGCGCTGTCCCTCGGGCAGGTCGCCGGGGGCGGCGTACTCGCTCGGGGCGTAGGTGCCGGTCAGGGCCACCCCGTCGGTGCCCGGCACGTCCGCGGCGGCGGGATCGGTGACGAAGCCCCGCACGACGGGGAGCAGACCGGTGCCGCCGTCCTGCTCGACCTGCAGCGGGGTCACCACCCAGTAGCCGGACCGCCCCTCCAGGAGCCGGTCGGGGACGAGGAACTGGTCCTGCGGGAGGTAGACGCCCTCGACCGACACCGGCAGGCCGGCACCCTCGCGGGGGAAGGCCTGGCGGGGCGCCGTCACGTCGGTGAGGGGCTGCTCGGGGCGCGCCGCCTGCTCCGCCGCGAGCTCTCGCGCCGCCTTGTTCGAGGAGACGCCGAGCTGCCACATACCGAGCTGGTAGAAGGAGACCAGGACCACGATGAGCAGCCCCAGGAGAGCCAGCCATCCTGGTTTCAGAGCGGTCCGCAGCACCCTGTCAGGGTAGGTGATCAGGCTGAGGGCTCCAGCAGGGTGGTCTGGTCGTCGAAGACGTAGATCCCGCCGCCGTAGCAGGCGACCCACACCGAGTTGGTGACCGGGTCGTAGTCGATGCCGATGGGGAAGGCGTCGACCTGGACCTTGTCGATGACCTCCATGTCGGAGGTGCGGATCTTGGACACCGAGGCCTCGTCGTAGTTGACGACGTAGAGCGCCGAGCCGTCGGGCGACATCGTCATCGACCGCGGCTCCTGGCCGGGGTTGACCTCGTCGACGATCTCCATCGTCTCGGGGTCGAGCTTGTAGATGACGTCGGCGCGCGCCACCACGAGGTAGAGAGTCTCGGCGTCGGGGCTCAGGTTGAGGTGCCGCGGGCCGGGCGGGGTCTCCAGGACGACCTCGCTGGTCATCTCCTCGAGGTCCAGGCGCCAGACCTGCTGGTTCCACATCGCGGTGACGATGGCGGTCTTGTTGTCCGGCATGACGACGATGCCGCGCGGGTTGCGCCCCACGTCCAGGGTGCCGGTCTCCTGCCCCGTGGCGGTGTCCACCACCGAGACGGTGTAGTCGCACCAGTTGCTCACCAGGAGCGTCTTCTGGTCGGGGCTGAGCTCGAGATACTTCGGCACGGCACCGACCTGGATGACCTGGTCCCAGGTCATCTCCTCGGCGTCGAAGCGGTAGACCATGGAGGGGTCGACGCCGCTGTCCTTGACGCAGTCGTCGAAGCCCTCACGGGGGAAGTTGGGGCCCGACATGGAGTACTGGGAGACGTAGGCGTAGCGACCGTCGGTGGTCCACGTCGCCTCGACCGGTGCGCCGACGGACAGCCCGGGGTGGCCCTCGATGCCGAACGCGCCCAGGTCGACGGAGTCGTCGATCCGGTCCAGCACCTCGCGGCTCTCCGCGTCGATGATGCTGGAGTTGTTGCTGTACATCATGTTGTTGGTGATGACCAGGCCGTGGCCGGAGGAGACCACCGACTTGGGCGTCCCCTCGACGAAGTAGTCGACCTGCTCCAGCGCCGTGGCGTCGCTGCGGTGCTCGGTCGGGGCAGGGTCCTTCTGCCAGACGGCCTTGCCGGCCCCGGCGTCGTCGTCCGACCCCGACGCGTCCTTCTGACCGTCGGCAGCCTCACCATCGTCCTCGGTGGCCGCGTCGGCCTCCGTGGCCTCCTCGGAGGCGTCCGCGGCGTCGCCGCCGGCCGCCGGGGCGGTGAGGTCGGCCACCGGCGAGCTGGGGGTCGTGCCGGCCTCGTCGGCCGCGCCGCGGTCGCGACCGAGCCACAGCCAGGCGAGCAGGGCCACCAGCAGCAGGACGAGCACGGCACCGATCGCGACGACCAGGCGGCGGCGCCGGTAGACGGGATCGTTCTGCACCACGATGCGGTGCCGGGGGCTCTCGGGCCCGCCGCCGGGATCAGTGCTCGCCATAGGGGGCCACCACAACTTCCACGCGCTGGAACTCCTTGAGGTCGGTGTAGCCGGTCGTGGCCATCGCCCGACGCAGCGCACCCATGAGGTTGGTCGTGCCGTCTGCACCCACGGCGGGGCCGGTGAGGACCTCCTGGAGCGTGCCCACCGTGCCCACGTCGACCCGCTCGCCCCTGGGGAGCTCGACGTGGTGGGCCTCCGACCCCCAGTGGAAGCCCTTGCCGGGCGCCTCCGCCGCCCGGGCCAGGGCGGCCCCGAGCATGACGGCGTCGGCTCCGCAGGCGATGGCCTTGACGACCTCGCCCGACACGCTCATGCCGCCGTCGGCGATGACGTGGACGTAGCGGCCGCCCGACTCGTCGAGGTAGTCCCGGCGGGCCGCCGCGACATCGGCGATCGCGCTCGCGGCCGGGGTGTGGATGCCGAGCGTGACGCGCGTGCGGTGGGTCGACCCCCCGCCGAAGCCGACGAGCACGCCGGCCGCGCCGGTGCGCATGAGGTGCAGGGCGGCCGTGTATGTGCCGGCCCCGCCGACGATGACCGGCACGTCGAGCTCGTAGATGAAGCGCTTGAGGTTGAGCGGCTCGGCCCGGCCGGAGACGTGCTCCGCCGAGACCGTGGTGCCACGGATGACGAAGAGGTCGACCCCTGCGTCGACGACGACCTTCCAGAACTGCTGGGTCCGCTGCGGCGACAGCGCGCCGGCGACCGTGACGCCCGCCTCGCGGATCTCGCGCAGCCGCTGGGTGATGAGCTCGGGGCGGATCGGTGCGGAGTAGAGCTCCCGCATCGCCGAGGTCGTCTCCTCCGGGGGCAGCTCGGCGATCCGGGACAGCGCCTGCGTGGGGTCCTCGTAGCGGGTCCAGAGACCCTCGAGGTCGAGGACGCCCAGTCCCCCGAGCTGACCCATCTGGATCGCCGTGGCCGGGGAGACGACCGAGTCCATCGGCGCGCCCAGCACCGGCAGCTCGAAGTGGTAGGCGTCGATCTGCCAGCCGATGGAGACGTCCTCCGGGTCACGCGTGCGCCGCGAGGGCACCACCGCGATGTCGTCGAAGGTGTAGGCACGCCGTCCGCGCTTGCCCCGGCCGATCTCGATCTCGCTCACCCGCACAGGCTACCCAGCGCCCGCGCCGATCCTCGTCTCCCACACCGGCCCGGGCGGCGGAGCACCGCCCCGGAGGGTGTGGGGAAGACCTCACCGGGTGTTCTCACCGGGTGTAGTTGGGTGCCTCGGCCGTCATCTCGATGTCGTGGGCGTGGCTCTCCTGCAGGCTGGCCTGGGTGATGCGCACGAAGCGCCCCTTCTCCGCCAGTTCGGGGACCGACCGGGCGCCGACGTAGAACATCGACTGCCGCAGCCCTCCCACCATCTGGTGGAGCACCGCGCCGACCGCTCCCCGGTAGGCCACCTTGCCCTCGACGCCCTCGGGGATGAGCTGGTCGTCGTTGGCCACGTCGGCCTGGAAGTAGCGGTCCTTGGAGAAGCTCTTCTTCCCGCGGGAGCTCATCGCGCCCAGCGAGCCCATGCCTCGGTAGGCCTTGTACTGCTTGCCATTGACGAAGATCAGCTCTCCCGGGCCCTCCTCGCAGCCGGCCAGCATGGAGCCCATCATCACCGTGCCCGCCCCGGCGACCAGCGCCTTGGCGATGTCCCCGGAGTGCCGCAGGCCGCCGTCGGCGATGACCGGGACGCCCGCGGCGCGAGTGGCCTCGGCGCACTCGTGCACGGCCGTGAGCTGGGGCGCGCCCACGCCGGTGACGATGCGGGTGGTGCAGATCGCGCCCGGGCCGACGCCGACCTTCACCGCGTCGGCGCCCGCCTCGACGAAGGCCATCGCCCCGGCCGCGGTGGCGACGTTGCCGCCGACGACCTGCACGTGCCGCGTGGCCGGGTCGGTCTTGAGCCGGCGGACCATGTCGATGAGCATCCGCACGTGGCCGTGCGCGGTGTCCGCGACCAGGACGTCGACGCCCGCGTCCACGAGCGTGGTCGCCCGCTCCCAGGCGTCACCGAAGTAGCCGATTGCCGCCCCGACCAGCAGCCGTCCCTGGGAGTCGTTGCTCGCGCGGGGGAACTGCTCGGACTTCACGAAGTCCTTGACCGTGATCAGACCCTGCAGACGCCCGTCGTCGTCGACGAGCGGCAGGCGCTCACGCTTGTGCGCCCGCAGGATGGCCGTGGCCTCCTCGCGGCTGACGTCGGCCGGAGCCGTCACCAGGGGCGTCGGGGTCATGATGTCGCGCACCAGCGTGGTGGCCCACTCGGCCACCGGGGTGAAGCGCAGGTCGCGGTTGGTGCAGATGCCCAGCAGGCGACCCGACCCGTCGACCACGGGCAGGCCGGAGACGCGGTACTCCCCGCACCTCGCGTCGAAGTCCTCCAGGGTGGCGTCCGGGCCGATCGTCACGGGATTGGCGATGCGGCCCGTCTGGGTCCGCTTGACGAGGTCGACCTGGTAGGCCTGGTCCTCGATCGACAGGTTCCGGTGCAGGATGCCGATGCCGCCCTGCCGGGCCATGGCGATCGCCATCCGCGCCTCGGTGACCGTGTCCATCGCCGCCGAGACCAGCGGCACCTTGAGGGTGATCTCGCGGGTCAACCGGCTGGAGGTGTCGATCTCGTCCGGGGTCAGGTCGGTCTCCCCGGGCAGGAGGAGCACGTCGTCGTAGGTCAGCCCCATACGGGCGAAGGCGGGGGGCAGCGCAGCAGTCTCGTCGGCCGGGGTCATGGTGCCTCAGTCTAGGACCGTCGACGACGCGGCCGTGGCCCTCCCCGGGAAGTCCAGGGCGACCGGCGACGTTGTCCTGGGCGGACGTTGTCCTGGAACCGGTTTCTGGGGCTACAGTGGTCTCGCCCCATGATGAGGAGAATCCCCTAGTGGCACAGATCGATGGCCCCGGCCCCGTGGCCGACCTGTGGGAGTGGCAGTTCGAAGGAGCCTGCCGCACCTCCAGCCCCGAGGTGTTCTTCCACCCCGAGGGCGAGCGAGGACCTGCCCGCCGTCGGCGGGATGCGCGCGCCAAGGAGGTGTGCGGCACCTGCCCCGTGCTGGCGCAGTGCCGCGAGCACGCCCTGGCCGCCCGTGAGCCCTACGGCGTCTGGGGCGGCATGACCGAGGACGAGCGGACCGCCTACCACGCCCTCGTTGACGCCGAGGCCAAGGACGGCGACGCCTCCTGACGGCTCGCCCTTCCCCCACGCACACACCGGCGGCCCCCGCCCGGATCTGATCCGGGGCGGGGGCCGCCGTCGTGCTACGGGCGGTGGGCGTCAGTGCGAGTGACCGTGCCCGTGGCCGTCCTCGTCCTCGTCCTCGGGCTTCTCGACCACCAGGGTGTCGGTGGTCAGCACCATCGAGGCGATCGAGGCGGCGTTGCGCAGCGCCGACCGGGTGACCTTGACCGGGTCGATGACGCCGGCGGCCATCAGGTCGCCGTACTCACCGGTCGCGGCGTTCAGGCCCTGACCGAGGGGCAGCTCGGACACCTTGGTGGTGGCCACGTAGCCCTGCAGGCCGGCATTCTCGGCGATCCAGCGCAGCGGCTCCTGGACCGACTTGCGGACCACGGCGGCGCCGACGGCCTCGTCACCGGACAGGTCCAGCTCGTCCACGGCCGTGGAGGCGTGGATCAGGGCCGAGCCGCCGCCGGCGACGATGC
Source organism: Ornithinimicrobium panacihumi (assembly GCF_052073805.1). Taxonomy (NCBI): domain Bacteria; kingdom Bacillati; phylum Actinomycetota; class Actinomycetes; order Micrococcales; family Ornithinimicrobiaceae; genus Ornithinimicrobium; species Ornithinimicrobium panacihumi. Next base: position 62,923 of record NZ_JBQGWG010000008.1, read on the forward strand.
CCTCCTCGATCGCGGCGCGGGTCGCGGAGACGGCGTCCTCGATCCGGTGCTTCTTCTCCTTCAGCTCCACCTCGGTGTGGGCGCCGACCTTGATGACGCACACGCCACCGGCCAGCTTGGCGATCCGCTCCTGGAGCTTCTCGCGGTCCCAGTCGCTGTCGCTGGCGGCCGCCTCGGCCTGCAGCTGGGCGACGCGGTCGGTGACCGCCTGGGCGTCACCGCCGCCCTCGATGATGGTGGTGGAGTCCTTGGTGGTCACGACGCGACGCGCGGTGCCCAGGACCTCCAGGCCGACCTGGTCGAGCTTGAGGCCGACCTCCTCGGCGACGACCTGGCCGCCGGTGAGGATGGCCATGTCCTGCAGCATCGCCTTGCGGCGGTCGCCGAAGCCGGGGGCCTTGACGGCCACCGCGTTGAAGGTGCCGCGGATCTTGTTCACGACCAGGGTCGAGAGGGCCTCGCCGTCGACGTCCTCGGCCACGATGAACAGCGGCTTGCCCGCGCCGACGACCTTCTCCAGCAGCGGGAGCAGGTCCGCGACCGCAGAGATCTTGCCCTGGTGGAGCAGGATGAGCGCGTCCTCCAGGACACCCTCCATGCGCTCGGTGTCGGTGACGAAGTAGGGCGAGAGGTAGCCCTTGTCGAACTGCATACCCTCGGTGAAGTCCAGCTCCATCGCGGTGGTGGAGGACTCCTCGACGGTGATCACGCCGTCCTTGCCGACCTTGTCGAAGGCGTCGGCGATGAGCTCGCCGATCGCCTTGTCCTGGGCCGAGAGGCTGGCGACCTGGGCGATCTCGTCGCGACCCTCGAGCTCGCGGGCGTTGGCGAGCAGGCGGTCGTTGACGGCCGTGACGGCCGCGTCGATGCCGCGCTTGAGGCCCGACGGGCTGGCGCCGGCGGCCACGTTGCGCAGGCCCTCCTTGACCATGGCCTGGGCCAGGACGGTCGCGGTGGTGGTGCCGTCACCGGCGATGTCGTTGGTCTTGGTGGCGACCTCCTTGGCCAGCTGCGCGCCAAGGTTCTCGTAGGGGTCGTCCAGCTCGACCTCACGGGCGATGGTCACGCCGTCGTTGGTGATGGTCGGCGCGCCCCACTTCTTGTCGAGGACGACATTGCGGCCCTTGGGGCCGAGGGTGACCTTGACCGCGTTGGCCAGCGCGTCGACGCCGCGCTCCAGGGCCTTGCGGGCGTTGTCGTTGAACTCCAGCTGCTTCGCCATCGGCGCACAGCTCCTTTCAGGTATGTGGTGTGCTGAGCCGAGCGCGCCCCGCACCCCTAGCTAGGGGCCGGGGCGCACTTAGGTGCTGACGGCAGGTTCGTCAGCCGACGATCGCGAGCACGTCGCGCGCGCTCAGGATCAGGTACTCCTGGCCGCCGTACTTGACCTCGGTGCCGCCGTACTTGCTGTAGATGACGCGGTCGCCGGTCTTGACGTCCATGGGGACGCGGTTGCCGTTGTCGTCGATACGGCCCGGGCCGACCGCCAGGACCTCGCCCTCCTGGGGCTTCTCCTTGGCGGTGTCCGGGATGACGAGGCCGGAGGCCGTGGTCTGCTCGGCCTCGACGGACTTGACGACGATGCGGTCCTCGAGCGGCTTGATGGAAACCGACACGGTTACCTTCCCTTTCGTTCCGACGGCGGCATATGCCGCCGGCTTGGGTTGCTGGTGTGCGTACCCACTCCGTGCCGCCGGGCCCGTGGCGGTGGTCGCCGTCGCGGGGGTCGACCGCGCCGTGGTCCCGGGGCGCTGGCACTTGCGTGCCGAGAGTGCTAAAGGTGAATCTAGGTGGCGATTAGCACTCGGTCAAGCCGAGTGCCAGAGCGTGGCTAGAGCATGAACTCCAGCGGTCGCAGGAAGGACTCCATCGCCCGGTAGTGCAGCGGCCGTTGGCTCCACTCGGCCATGGTCATCTCGCGGCAGCGCTCCAGGTCGCGGCGGAAGATCGTCTCCATGTGCGCCGCCTGGTCGGGGTCGACCAGCTCCAGGTTGATCTCGTAGTTGCCGCGCAGCGAGAGCCGGTCGATGTTGGCCGTGCCGATGGTGGCCCACTCGCCGTCGACGGTGGCCGTCTTCGCGTGCACCATGACGTCCTGGTAGAGGTGCAGCTTGACGCCGCCCCGGAGCAGCTCGGCCCAGTAGTAGCGCGCCACCAGGTCGGCGATGACGTGGTTGGAGCGCTCGGGCATGATCACCCGCACGTCCACGCCCCGGGCCGCCGCCCCGAGCAACGAGTGCAGGATCTCCGGATCGGGGATGAAGTAACCCTGGGTGATCCAGACCCGGTGCATGGCGCGGTCGATGGCCTCCAGGTAGAGGGCACGGACCGGGTAGATGAGACGGCTCGGCTCGTTGCGCGCGGCGTGCACCGAGGCGTCCCAGTGGGGCGACCCGCTGTCGGGCAGCTCGGGCCGCCGCCGGCCCCGGTGGCGGTTCCAGAAGTCGACGAAGGCGTTCTCCAGCTCCCAGACACCTGGGCCCTGGAGCCGCAGGTGCGTGTCCCGCCACCGGTTGGCGTAGAGCGAACCGATGTTGTAGCCGCCCACGAAACCCACCCGGCCGTCCACCACCAGGATCTTGCGGTGGTCGCGACCGGTGCGGCGCACGTCGATGATCGGCAGCCGCGAGCGCAGGATCGGGAAGCGCAGGACGTGCACGGAGTCGGGGAACTCCTTGAACTCCCCCGGGACCACGAGGTTGGCGAAGCCGTCGTAGACGAGACAGACCAGCACCCCCCGGTCCGCCGCCCTGATGACGGCGTCCTTGAAGTCCTGGCCGACCTCGTCGCCCTTCCAGATGTAGGAGGCCAGGTAGACATAGTCCTGGGCGTCGTCGATCGCCGCCAGCATGTCGCGGTAGAGGTCACGGCCGAAGGTGTAGGTCTTCACCTCGTTGCCGCGCACCTTCGCCTCCAGCGGCTCGTCGGCAGGCGCCTCGTGCTCCTTGGCACGGCTCTTGCGGACCCGGTCGGCGGCCGTGATGCCCACGGCCACCGCGATCTGGGCCGCGAAGCCGCCTACCGCCGCCTTGAGCGCGAACCGACGCGCGTCGCGGGCCAGGGTGGCGAACTCGGGCGCCAGGATCCTCCGCATGGCTCCAATCTAGCTGGCGCACAATGGCACCGTGACCTCAGCGGACAGCTCTCCCTCCCCGCTCGCGCTGCTGTCCTCCGACGAGGGCCGGGCGCTGCTGGCGCGGCTGCCCGACTACGACGAGGATCAGCTCCTGCCGTTGACCGCACGCCTGCGCGAAGAAGGCGTCCCGCCCGAGCTGGTGAGCGCCGCACTGACGCAGTCCAGGCTGCGCTCCCGGGCGCGCACCCGGCTCGGCCCCGTCGTGGACAGGCTCCTGCTGACCGCCGACGGGGTGGAGCAGGCCACCCGCCCGCAGGTCGCCCGTCGGCACGCCCGACGCTTCCTGGACGCCGGGGTGGAGCGGGTCTGGGACCTGGGCTGCGGGCTGGGCCTGGACTCCCTCGCCCTCGCCGAGGCCGGCCTCGCCGTGACCGCGGTCGAGCGCGACCCGGAGGTGGCGGCGGCCGCCCGGGCCAACCTCGCCCCATACCCCCGGGCAGAGGTGCTGTGCGCGGAGGTGGACGAGGTGAGCCCGGGACCGCAGGACGGGGTCTGGTTCGACCCGGCCCGGCGCACGCCCGGCGTGGCGGACATCACCGGGCGGACCCGCCGTGTGTGGCGGCTCTCCGAGCTGTCCCCCACCTGGGAGCAGGTCCAGGAGGTCGCTGCGCGCGTGCGGGCGGCGGGGGCCAAGCTGTCGCCGGGCTTCGCCGCCCAGGACCTGCCGCCGGGTGCCGAGGCCGAGTGGGTGTCGGTCGAGGGCGACGTGGTCGAGTGCGCCGTGTGGTGGGGCGCCGCGGTCGATCACCCGGGCACCAGCGCCGTCGTGGGGCGTGGGCCCGACTGGCATCTCGTGCGCCCCGCAGCGAGCGCACCGGCGTCCCTCGGGTCCGGCGCCGAGCTCGGGCCCTTTCTCGGAGAGCCGGACAAGGCCGTCCTGGCCGCCGACCTGGCCGGCGCCGCGGCGGAGGCCGTCGACGGGCGCGAGCTCGCGGCGGGGGTGGGCTACGTCTCCGCGTCGGCTCCGGTGCAGCTGCCGTGGATGCGGTGGTATGCGGTGGAGCAGGTCCTCCCGCTCCACGCCAGGTCCGTGCGCGCCGCGCTGCGGGAGCGGGGTGCCGGCAGGGTGACGATCAAGAAGCGGGGTGTGGCCACCGACCCCGAGCGCTTCCGGGCCGAGCTGAGGCTGAAGAAGCGCCCCGGGCCGGAGGTCGTCCTGGTGCTGACCACCGTCGGGGCGACGCCCCAGGCGCTCGTGGTCTCCCCCCTCGGCCCGGACGCCTGAGGACAGGGCTCAGACCTGGATCAGCTCGATGTCCTGCGACGAGTCGGCCGGCAGGTCCAGGCGGGAGGGCTCACGGCCCCGCATCACCATCTCGGCCCCGAGCGCGGCGATCATCGCGCCATTGTCGGTGCACAGACCGGGGCGCGGGACACGCAGCCGGATGCCGGCGCGGGCGCACCGCTCCTCTGCCAGCAGCCGCAGCCGGCTGTTGGCCGCCACACCACCACCGATGAGCAGGTCCTCGACCCCGTGCTCCTGGCAGGCGGCGACCGCCTTGCGGGTGAGCACGTCGGCCACGGCCTCCTGGAAGCTGGCGGCGACGTCGGCCACGGGCACGGGCTCGCCGGCGTCCTGCCGGGCCTGGACCCACCTGGCGACGGAGGTCTTCAGCCCCGAGAAGGAGTAGTCGAAGCGGTGCCGCTCCAGGTCGCGCCCGGTCGTCAGCCCGCGGGGGAAGCGGATCGCCTTCGGGTCGCCGTCGGCCGCGACCCGGTCGATGTGCGGACCACCGGGATAGGGCAGCGCGAGGATCCTGGCGATCTTGTCGAAGGCCTCCCCCGCCGCGTCGTCGAGCGTGGCGCCGAGGGACTCGACGTCGGTGGTGATGTCGCGCACCAGGAGCAGGTTGGAGTGACCCCCGCTGACGAGGAGGGCGATCAACGGCTCGGGCAGCGGCCCGTGCTCGAGCACGTCGACGGCCACGTGCCCGGCGAGGTGGTTGACGCCGTAGAGCGGCTTGTCGAGGGCGACCGCCAGGGCCTTGGCTGCGGCGACGCCGACCACCAGCGCGCTGGCCAGCCCGGGTCCGGCGGTGACCGCGATGGCGTCGACGTCGGCGAGCCGGACCTGGGCCTCGTCGCAGGCCCGCTGGATGGTGGGCACCATCGCCTCCAGGTGCGCCCTGCTGGCCACCTCGGGCACGACCCCGCCGAAGCGCGCGTGCTCGTCGACGCTGCTGGCCACGGAGTTGGTCAGCAGCGTGCGGCCCCGGACGATGCCGACGCCGGTCTCGTCGCAGCTGGACTCCACGCCCAGGACGAGCGGCTCGTGATCAGTCATCGGCGTCATCCTCGTTCATCTCCCCGGACAGCTCGTCCGGCTCCAGGTCCTTGCGCATGATCAGGGCGTCGACCGACGGTCCGGTCGAGGTCCGGTAGTAGCCGGGGCGGGTCCGGACCGTCTCGTAGCCCTCGTCCCGGTAGAGCTTGAGCGCAGCGGCGTTGTCGGCCCGCACCTCGAGCATCATCGACGTCGCCCCCGCCTCGACGGCGCCGCGGTGCAGCGCGTGCATGAGCGTCGCTCCCAGGCCTCTCCCCCGGGCCGAGGGTGCCACCACCACCGTCATCACGTCGGCGACCTCGCCCGCCAGGTCGAGCCCGGCGTAGCCGAGCACGCTCGCTGCTGCGTCGGTCGAGCACTCGGCGACCAGGTAGCGGCGCCGCGGCCGCTGGGCCAGCTCCGCCCACAGCGACGCCTCGGACCACGCGTCGTCGGGGAAGACCTCCTGCTCGACCCGGGCCATGGTGGCCAGGTCGGTCCACCGTGCCTCGCGCAGGTGCACCTCGCCCATCAGACGAGTCCCCGCTCGGCGCCGGGCACCCGCGCGGGCTCGACGGCGTCGGGGCGCCTGAGGTAGAGCGGCTCCGGGTCCAGGAGCGCCTCCCCGGCGTCCGGGTGGTCCCCAATCGTCAGCCGGACCGCGAGGTCCGCGAGCTCGCCCGGGTCGACGTCCAGCGGACCGCCCTTGAGGGTATGCGGCAGCGCCTCGGGGTAGAGAACGCTCCCCCGTCCCACGGACGGGAGGGCGCGCACCTCCTCGGGGAGGTCTGCGGCCCGGGCGACGCCGGGGCCGTCCAGACGCCGCGCGCCGTCCGGCCCCACCTCGTAGGTGGCCCAGTAGACCTCCTTGCGACGGGCATCGGTGGCCACGAGCAGCGGGCCCTCGTGCCGGCCACGGCACGCGTGCGCCAGGGCGTCGAGCGAGCAGATGCCCGCAGGGGTCGGGAGACCGAGGCTGTGGGCGAGCACCTGGGCGGTCACCACGCCCACACGCAGGCCGGTGAAGGGTCCTGGCCCGACCCCGCAGACGACCCGGGTGAGCTCCCGCCGGTCCACACCGGCCTCCTGGAGCACCTGCACGATCGAGGGGGCGAGCAGCTCGCCGTGGCTGCGGGCGCTGAGGTGGACGGCGCGCGAGCGGACCTGCTGCCCGTCGTGGAGGGCAGCGCCGATGGCTGTGGTGGAGGTGTCGATCGCCAGGAGCACCCCTCCAGGTTACGCGGGCGGCAGCCGTCCCGAGCGCAGCTGGACCTGGGTCCCGGGGTGGGCGGGCGTCGGAGCCGGAGCCTTCGGCGCCGTGCCCGCCCCGGCGACGGTTGGGACCAGCAGGCTCCTGAGCCGGTCACCCTCGGACAGGGTCAGGTCGCCTCTCCTCTCCAGCTGACGCAGCAGCGCCCGGACGATGTCGGGGTCGAACTCCCGTGGCGCGGAGCGCACCAGCCGTTCGAGGGCCGCGACCGGCCCCCCTGCGCCACCGAGCCGAGTACCGTGACCCGCGAGGTCGTCGTAGGCCGAGACCACGCGCACGACGCGAGAGACCGCGCTGACGTCGCCCCGCTCGCGCGCCCGGTGGTGCGGGACCCCCACGTCCGCGACGAGAGGTGCGATCCGGGACAGCTGGGCGGTGCGCGCCAGGATCGCCGCCCCGGTGGCGGCGACCCGGCGCTGGTCCCGCATCGAGATCTCGGTCGTCGCACCGCCGGGGATGGGGCGGTCGAGCCCGACCTGGCCCACGTCGTGCAGCAGGGCCACGGTCTCCACGTCCGCGAGGTCCTCGTCCTCCACGCCGGCGTCCCGAGCCACCGGGACGGCCAGGGCAGCCACGCGGACGGCGTGGCCGGCGGAGGTGAACCCCGCCTGGTCGGTGAGCCCGGCCAGCGCCACGATGGTCTGCTGCTGGGCGGCCCGCACGCTGCGCTGGCTCGTGACGGCCGGCAGCAGCACGGCCATCGGGACGAGGAACAGGATGAGCGTGGCGGGGCCGAGGACGGGCAGGGCGATCGCCATCACGGCCGCCGTGGTCGCGGTGGCCAGCGGCAGCACCCCCGAGCGCTGGACGTCGGTGAAGAGCCGGTGGCCGAAGGAGGCAGGGTCGTAGGCCGCCGCCCGCAGCGCCCGGGCCACCAGCGGCACCCAGACCGCGAGCACCGCCACGATGAGGAGGAGGACGGAGATCAGGCCCGCGTTGGCCTGGGGGTGCCCGACCCGTTCCAGCAGGGTGTTCCCGGCCGGCCCGGGGACCCGGGCGAGCAGGCCTGCGGTGAGCACCGACGCCAGGCAGCGACCCACGTCGGCCACCAGGTTCCCGCGGCCACGACGCGCCAGGCCGACCACCAGCGTCGCTCCGAGCGCCAGAGCAAGGGGTCCCAGCAGCCCCCACAGCGTGCAGCGGTGCTCACCGCTCTCGGTGCCGAGCTCACCGGGCCAGCAGGTGGCCATCGCCAGCGCGATGCCCGTCGCCTGGGCGATGGGTGCGTCCCGGGCCGCGCCGGGCGCCTCGGTCCGCCACCACTCCCCCAGGATCATCGCGACCACCCCGATGATGGCGGTCGTCAGGGTGAGTGTCACCGGCCCTCGCTCCCCGCCGGCTCGGGCTGCCATTCTGCGAAGTCATCGCTGATGAGCGGGTCGTCGTGGTCGAGGACCAGCGGCCCGGGACCATGGGAGCCGGCCATCGACGGTTCGGCCGCACGGCGGGCCCGCCGTGGGCCGCTCGGCACCCGCGCCAGCGAGGTGGCCAGCGCCTCCACGACCTTGGGGTCGAGGTGCGATCCGGCGCGGGCCCGGAGCGTGGCGATGGCCGAGGCCTGGTCCAGGGGCTCGCCCGCCCGGTCGGTGGTGAGCGCGTCGTAGGCGTCCGCGACCGCGATGACGCGCGCCGCGAGCGGGATGTGCTCGCCGGCCAGACCTGCCGGATAGCCGCGTCCGTCCCAGCGCTCATGGTGGTGGGCGATCGTGGGGAGGGCATCCTGCAGGAAGTCGAGCCCCTGGAGCACGGAGACGCCCGCCTGCGGGTGCGCGCTGATGGCGCTCAGGTAGGCCAGGTGGTCGGCGGTGTCCGGCGGGAGCTCGGGCCGCACCGCGACGAGACCGATGTCGTGCAGCAGCGCGGCATAGCGGAGGGACTCCGCGGCGTCGCCCTCGATCCCCACGAGCGGGGCCATCCGGTCGGCGAGGTCGGCGACCCTGGCGCTGTGCCCGACGGATTGCGGATCGGCCTGCTCCAGAGCTGCCACGAAGGTCGCCACCGTCTCGCCGTGCTCGCGACGGGCGGCCGCCCCCCGGCCGATCGTCCAGTGCGCGGCGACCAGCGGCCCCAGGACGAAGACCGCGCTGAGCGGGCCCAGCCCCGCGGGACCCCACAGCACCGCGAAGAGAAAGGCGATCACGACATGGCCCAGGTAGCCCAGACCGAGCTGCCGAGCGGTCTGCCAGGCCACGTGGACGACTCTCGTGCCGCGCACGATCGCGGACATGCCGGCGTAGAAGAGGACGTTGGCGGCCGTCATCGCCACGTAGGCGACGAGGAGCGGGAGGCCGACCTGGAGGAGAAGCTGGTCCTCCGGCGGGAAGGGTGCCATCATCGGCTGTCCTCCAGCGCCCAGATAGACGATCGCCCCGACAGCACCCACAGCAGCCGTCATTGAGGCGTTGAAAGCCCGGGTCCGCAGCGTCTTGGCGCCGGTATCGCTGGCGTACGAGATGAACCCGACGAGCACTGCGCCCATCGGCCCGGACAACGGGAGGGCGGCTGCCAGCACGACCGTCGCGATCGACACCCCCAGGTGCGGTCCGAGATCCCGCTCGCGGAGGATCACACCCAGGATGCCCAGCCCCACGAGGGGGATCAGGACCGTGGCGGTTAGATGGCTGTGCGGGGAGTCGAGGCTCTCACCCCACCACGCACCAAGACCTGCCAGCGCGAGCAGCAGCGCGATATATGTCCACGTCCGGATGGACGTGACGAACCCGGGGGCTGCACGCCCCCGGGTCTCTGCATGCGCCTGAGTCGGCGCATGCTGTGTCGTCAGTCCTCCCAGGAGACGATGTCGGGGCTGAAGCCTGGGACGCCACTGGCGAGGATGCTCATGAGGAACTGAAGCACGGCAGATCCTTTCGTCGATGGCCCCCACGTCGCACGGGCGCCGTGCCCGGTCTGTGACAGCCGCTAGGGTGGCCCCACCATGCCACAGGGGCACCTGTAGCTACCAGAGCAAACGGCCCCCGTGGGCATTTCTTGAACAAATCTTGACCAAACGTGTGACGGGCGTCACAGTCATGACGCGAGTGCGGCCGGGGGTGTGCGAAGATGGTTCGTCCGCGGACCGCCAGCACGCAGCACGGTCCCAGCCGACCATCCGCTAGGAGACACTCATGAGCAAGCGTGGACGCAAGCGTCGCGACCGCAAGAAGAAGGGCGCCAACCACGGCAAGAAGCCCAACGCCTGAGCAGGTGGCCCGCACGAGGCCGCCGACAGGCACGCACGAGGCCGGTGCTCCCGATCGGGAGCACCGGCCTCGTGCATGACGGGGGTGTTCGGCGCGCGCTCAGTCCTGGGAAGGCCGGCGCGTGGCCTGGACCACCGTCACCGTCGTGGTGATCCGCGTCATGATCTGCGAGCGCAGGGTCGGCGGTGCCTGCTCGCAGACGCACGCGCGGCGGACGAGAGCCTTGAGGAGCAGGTCGCGCTGGTACTCCGCCAGGCAGGCCCCGCACTCGTCCAGGTGGGCCTGGATCAACCGATGGTCCAAGGGTCCGGTCTCGTTGTCGACGAACTCGAACAACCTCAGGACGACGTCCGCGCAGTCGGCAGGTCGGTGCTCGGGCGACTGGTTGAGCTCGTTCACGACTCGTCCTCCTCGGCCGTCACGATGCCGCGCTCGACGGCATAGTCGGTGAGCAACTCACGCAGCTGCTTGCGACCCCGGTGCAGGCGCGACATCACGGTGCCGATCGGGGTCTCCATGATCTCGGCGATCTCCTTGTAGGAAAAGCCCTCGACGTCCGCGAGATAGACCGCGATCCGGAAGTCCTCGCCGATCGAGGCCAGCGCGCGCTTGACGTCGCTGTCGGGCAGGTGGTCCAGCGCCTCCATCTCGGCCGAGCGCAGACCTTTGCTCGTGTGCGAGGCGGCCCTGGCCAGCTGGTAGTCCTCCACCTCGGCCGCGTCGGACTCCAGGGGTTGACGCTGCTTCTTGCGGTAGGTGTTGATGTAGCTGTTGGTCAGGATGCGGTACATCCAGGCCTTGAGGTTGGTGCCCGGGCGGTACTGGTGGAAGGCCGCGAACGCCTTGGCATAGGTCTCCTGGACCAGGTCCTCTGCGTCGGTGGGGTTGCGGGTGGTGCGCAGTGCCGCGCTGTACATCTGGTCGAGCAGCGGCATGGCCTCCCGCTCGAACCGGGCCGCGCGGTCCTGGGGCGACTCGGTGGCCACGTCCACCGTGGCGTCCGCCTCGGCCAGGGCTGCGGCCTCGAGCTCCTCGAGAGTGGGCTGATCGGTATCCATCGTCGACCAGCCTAGCCCGTGGGTCCCGACCAGAGCGCTGGCTCCGGCCCGCTCCCCCGGGGTCACTGCGGTGATGAGCACGCGCTCCTCCTGCCTCGTGGTGGGTCGTGCAGGAGAACGCGCGAGCCAGCCCCGGTCATTCCCGCCCCGCGTGGCAGCATGGGCACGTGACCCCGCAGCGCTCCAGCACCCCGCTCCGACCCCTCACGCAGCCCGCCAAGCTGCAGAACGTGCTCTACGAGATCCGGGGGCCGGTGGCCAGCCGCGCTCTGCAGCTGGAGCAGGAGGGGCACCGGATCCTCAAGCTCAACATCGGCAACCCGGCGCCCTTCGGCTTCGAGGCCCCGGACGCGGTGCTGCGCGACATGATGGCCGCCCTGCCTACGGCCCAGGGCTACTCGGAGTCCAAGGGCATCCTCAGCGCCCGCCGCTCGATCGTCTCCCGTTACCAGGAGGTCCCGGGCTTCCCGCACCTCGATGTGGACCGCGTCTACCTGGGCAACGGCGTCTCCGAGCTCATCATGATGACGCTGCAGGCGCTCTGCGACCCGGGTGACGAGATCCTCATACCCTCCCCCGACTATCCGCTCTGGACGGCGGCGACCAGCCTCAGCAGCGGGGTCCCGGTGCACTACCTGTGCGACGAGGAGGACGGGTGGAATCCCTCGATCGAGGACATCCGCTCCAAGATCACCCCGCGCACGAAGGCGATCGTGGTGATCAACCCCAACAACCCCACGGGGGCCGTCTACTCCAGGGAGGCGCTGCAGGCGATCGTCGACCTGGCCCGAGAGCACTCGCTCCTGCTGCTGGCCGACGAGATCTACGACCGGATCCTCTACGACGACGCCGAGCACGTCTCTATCGCGTCCCTGGCCCCGGACCTGCTGTGCCTCACCTTCAACGGGCTGTCGAAGACCTACCGCGTCGCGGGCTACCGCGCGGGCTGGGTGGCCATCACCGGACCGACCGGGCATGCCGCCGGCTTCCTGCAGGGCATCGACCTGCTGGCCTCGACCCGGCTGTGCCCGAACGTCCCCGCCCAGCACGCCATCCAGGCGGCGGTCTCGGGGCAGCAGAGCATCGAGAGCCTCATCAAGCCCGGTGGTCGTCTGGCCGTCCAGCGCGACATCGCCTGGTCGATGCTCAACGACATGGAGGGTGTCAGCTGCGTCAAGCCCACCGGCGCGCTCTACGTCTTCCCGCGGCTCGACCCCGAGGTGCACGAGATCCACGACGACGAGCGGCTGTGTCTCGACCTGCTCGAGCAGGAGAAGATCCTGGTCGTCCACGGCACCGGCTTCAACTGGCCCTCGCCGGACCACCTGCGGATCGTGACCCTGCCGTGGGCCACCGACCTGCAGGCCGCGCTGGAGCGGATGGGCAACTTCCTGAGCAGCTACCGCCAATGAGCCCCCATCCCCGTCTCCGGACCAGCTCGGGCCTCGTGGGTGGGCGCGGCTGATGTGCGGGCGCTATGCGGCGACGGCCAACCCCGACGAGCTCGTCGAGGCCTACGAGGTCGTGCTTGACGCGACCGGCGAGCGCTCGCGCAGCCTGCTGAAGTCTCCTCAGAGCCCGCCCCCGGGCGAGCCGGACCACAACATGGCGCCCACGAAGCAGGCTCCGGTGGTGCTGACGCGGGCCCCGCGGGAAGGTGGCTCCGACGGTGGCTCTCCGGGCGCGGACGCGGTCCGCCAGCTCCGGCTGCTGACCTGGGGGCTGGTGCCGTCCTGGGCCAAGGATCCCGCCATCGGCAACCGGATGACCAACGCGCGTGCGGAGACCGTGCTCGAGAAGCCGGCCTTCGCCCGGGCCGCGCTCCGGCGTCGGTGCCTGGTGCCGATCACCGGCTGGTACGAATGGCAGGCCTCCCCCGTCGCGCTCGACTCCCGCGGCAAGCCGCGCAAGCAGCCCTTCTTCATCAGCCGCCACGACGACACCCCGCTCGCGCTGGCCGGGCTCTACGAGTTCTGGAAGGACCCCGCTGCCCCGGGCGAGGATCCGCTGTCCTGGGTCGTGTCCTTCACGATCATCACCACCGCCGCCGAGCCGGGACTGGACCGGATCCACGACCGACAGCCCGTGGCCCTCGAGCCGGAGGCGTGGGCGGACTGGCTCGACCCGGCACTGACCGACGAGACGGACGTGCGCTCCCTGCTGGACGCCTCGCACGTCCCCGGGAGGTTCCAGGCCTGGGCCGTGAGCACCGCGGTCAACTCCTCACGCAGCAACGGCGCCCGACTGATGGAGCCCATCGACCGGGAGCAGCTGGTCGGGGCCGTCGATCCCGTCACCGGCGAGGTGGTCGGGACGTGAGGCAGGACGGGTCTGCCTCGTCACCGCCCCGGCTGCGGGTCGAGACGGTCGAGGGACCCGCCGAGGTCCGGGTCCACACACCAGCGGTCTCCGCGGTGGGGGCACGGCGCGCGCCCGGGGGGACCCTGATCCTGGGCCACGGGGCCGGTGGCCAGCGGGACGCCGCGGACGTCCTGGCCCTGCTCGCGCTCGTCGACGACGGCTGGACCGTCGTGCTGGTGGATCAGCCCTGGCGCGTCGCCGGCCGGAAGGTCGCGACCAGGGCACCAGCCCTGGACCGGGCCTGGCGGGACGTCGTGGACACCCTGGTTGACACCGGATGGCAGCGGGCGCACGATGTCGACCTGCCCCGGCCGTGGGTGCTAGGCGGACGCAGCGCGGGTGCCCGCGTCGCCTGCCGGTGCAGCGTGGACGGCGCTGGAGCGGCGATCGAGGGCCTGGGCGGCGTGGTCTGCCTGGCCTTTCCTCTCCACCCGCCGGGTCGGCCGGACCGGAGCCGGGCGCAGGAGCTGGCGCTCCCCGTGGGCGCGGGGCTGCCCACGCTCGTCGTCCAGGGTCGGACCGACCCCTTCGGCTCGCCCGAGGAGGTGCGGGCCGCCGTGCCGGGTGAGGTCCTGACCCTCGTGGAGGTGCCGGGCAACCACTCCCCCAGCCGCGACCTGGACCGCGTCGTGGGACAGGTGCAGACCTTCCTGGCCACCGTGACCGGATAGTTTGGGCCCACAGCACCCGTCCGGCAGGAAGCAGCAGCTCAATGACCCAGCCTCAGACCTGGCCCGCCCCGCGTGCACGCGGACCCGTCCAGGCCGTGGTCGAGGTGCCCGGGAGCAAGTCCCTCACCAACCGGTGGCTCGTGCTCGCCGCCCTGGCCGACGGCCCTTCCCGGATCCACCGACCGCTGCGCTCGCGGGACAGCGAACGCATGGTGGACGCGTTGCGGGCCCTGGGTGCCGAGGTCGACACCAGCGCCGACGACGTCTGGTCGATCACCCCCGGACCCCTGCGGGGCGGGGTGGACATCGACTGCGGACAGGCAGGCACGGTCATGCGTTTCGTCCCGCCGCTGGCCGCGCTGGCCGACGGGCCGGTGCGCTTCGACGGGCACGAGACGGCACGCTCCCGCCCGGTCGGCCCCGTCCTTGACGCGCTCCGGTCGCTCGGGGTCGAGGTCGAGGGCGGGCCGGGTCTGCCCTACTCGGTGGTCGGTCGCGGCCTGGTCGCCGGCTCCCACGTGGAGATCGACGCCTCCGCCTCCTCCCAGTTCGTCAGCGCACTCCTGCTCGCGGCGGCGAGGTTCGAGGAGGGGCTGGAGCTACGGCATAACGGGTCGTCCCTGCCGAGCGGCGCCCACCTCGACATGACGGTGCAGGTCCTCGAGCAGGTGGGTGTCCAGGTGACACGACCTGACGCCACCACCTGGCGGGTCGCTCCCGGAGCTGTCCAGGGCTTCGAGGTCACCGTCGAGCCGGACCTTTCCTCCGCCGCGCCCTTCCTCGCGCTGGCCGCGGCGACCGGCGGCGAGGTGAGGCTGCCGGGCTGGCCGGCACGGACCACGCAGCCGGGCGAGCAGATGCGGGAGGTGCTGCGGACCATGGGCGCCTCCGCCGAGCCGGGCCCCGATGGCCTGCTCGCGCGCGGCGGGCCCGACGGTCTGCGCGGGGCCGACCTCGACCTCTCGCAGATCGGCGAGCTCACCCCGGTCGTCGCCGCCCTGGCCGTGCTGGCCGGGGGCCCGACCCGGATCCGCGGCGTGGGCCATCTGCGCGGCCACGAGACCGACCGGCTCGCGGCGCTGGAGACGGAGATCTCCCGGCTCGGGGGCGACGTCACGCAGACCGACGACGGCCTGGAGATCCGGCCGGCGGCCCTGCGAGGGGCGACGCTGCAGACCTACCACGACCACCGGATGGCGATGTTCGCGGCGGTCGTGGGCGCAGCCGTCGACGGTGTCCTCGTCGAGGACGTCACCACCGCCGACAAGACCTTCCCCGGCTTCGACCGGGCCTGGGAGCGGGCCGTGGGGGTGACCCGATGAGCGGGCGCTACGACCACCTGGACGAGTCTTCCGTCCGCGAGCGCCCGTCCCGCCGCGGCACGCGGCCACGGACCAAGGACCGCCCCAGCCACGAGGATGCCGTCGTCGGGATGGTCACGGGGGTGGACCGCGGCCGCTACACGGTCCGCGTCGAGGACCGGACCGTCAGCGCCATGCGGGCCCGCGAGATGGGACGGACCCGCGTGGTGGTGGGCGACCGTGCCGGGATGGTCGGCGACACCAGCGGCGACGAGGGCACGCTGGCCCGGATCGTCCGCATCGAGGAGCGGGACACCGTGCTGCGCCGCAGCGCGGACGACTCCGACACCGTAGAGCGGATCATCGTGGCCAACGCCGACCAGCTGGTCATCGTCACCGCGCTTGCCGACCCCGAGCCGCGCGCCAGGATGGTGGACCGGTGCCTGGTGGCGGCCTACGACGCAGGGCTCGATCCGCTGCTGGTGCTGACGAAGGCCGATCTCGCCGACCCCGACCTCTTCCTCCGGCACTACCGGGCCCTCGAGGTCCCCCACGTCGTCAGTCGCAGCGACGGCGACTCCGGCGAGCTGGACCCGGCCGGGGTCGACGAGGTCCGCGCGCACCTCGTGGGACGGACCAGCGTCCTCGTCGGGCATTCCGGCGTGGGCAAGTCCACGCTGGTCAACGCCCTGGTCCCGTTCGCCGATCGGGCGACCGGCGCAGTCAACGCCGTCACCGGACGAGGGCGGCACACCTCCACCTCCGCCGTGGCGCTCGAGCTGCCCGACGGCGGGTGGGTCGTCGACACCCCGGGCGTGCGCTCCTTCGGCCTCGGACACGTGGACCCGGACACGTTCATCGAGCACTTCGAGGATCTGCTGCCCGGCACCGAGGACTGCCCACGGGGGTGCAGCCACGACGAGCCCGACTGCGGTCTCGACGCGTGGGTGGCCTCCGGGCGTGCCGGCCCGGCTGGCCCCGAGCGCCTGGAGTCGCTCCGCCGGCTGCTGCGCAGCCGCACCGGCGACGAACGCAGCTGACAGACTCGTCCGGCCCACTCAGCCGGCTCACGCGGGTCCAGGACCGTCCGGCCAGGACCGCGCGGCGACCCGCGTGCCTCCGCGAGCCGGTGCGAGGCGATGACCTGCAACGGCTACCGTGGGCAGGTGGCCAGCTTCGACGACGACCTCCGCCTCGCCCACGTCCTTGCCGACTCGGTCGAGAGGACCGCCCTGGAGTCTTTCGGCGCCCCGGACCAGGAGGTGACGGTGGCCGGGGACGGCACCCTGACCACCAGCGCCGCGACCCGGCTCGAGGAGCTGCTGCGCCACCAGCTGCAGCGCACCCGCCCGCGCGACCGGGTCGAGGGCAGGCTGCTGGAGACGACCGGGCACGGCGACCGCCGGTGGGTCATCGACGCCCTCGACGGTGGCACCAACTACGTCCGGGGCGTCCCGGTGTGGGCCACCCTGATCTCCCTCGTCGTCGAGGACGAGCCGGTCCTGGGCCTGATCGCCGCACCCGCGCTGGCCCGCCGCTGGTGGGCCGGCCACGGCTCCGGCGCCTGGACCGGCCGGACGCTGGCCCGGGCCAAGCAGGTCGGGGTGAGCGACACCGCGGTGCTCGAGCATGCCTCCGGGTCGGCCGACGACATCGCCTCCTGGCTCTTCGGGCCGCACGGCCAAGGCTTCGCCCAGCTCACCGACCGCATCTGGCGCACCCGCGCCTTCGGAGACTTCTGGAGCCACGCGCTGGCCGCAGAGGGCGCGGTCGACGTATCCCTGGGCATCTACATGGACCGCTTCCAGCTGTCCACCATCGGAGCCCTCGTGCGCGAGGCCGGCGGCCGGATCACCGACCCCTGGGGTGCGCCCGTCACGGGGCCGGAGGCGAGAGCCACCACGCCGGCCGTGGTGACCAACAGTCTGCTCCACGACGAGGTCCTCGCCCTCCTCACGCCGGTGGTGGACGAGGGGCCCGGTGCGAGTGGGGACGGTCCCGACGAGGACGACGTCGACCGGATGGACGACGGCGAAGGGATGGGCGACGGCGACCGGATGGGCGACGGCGAGGGCATGCACGACGGCGACGGGACGCAGGACCGGGTCGAGGCTGACACGGTCGATCCCGACAGGGTCGACGACAGCCACCACGCCAACATCTACGACCTCAACCGGCGTGGACGTCTCCCCGAGGGCTGAGCTGCGCCGATCGGTTAGTGCACGACGCTGACCGGCCCCAGACCAAGGCCCGCCAAGGCTGCCTCGTGCTGCGGGTCCCCGACCACCACGACCGTCCAGCCCGGGCCCTGCCGCACCTCGTCCCACGCCCTGCTCACCTGCTCGGGCCCCAGCGTGCGCAGCTGGTCCAGGGTCCGCGTGACCGTCGCGTGGTCGAGTCCGTCATCGGCCAGGGACACGAGCTCGTCGGCGATCGCGTCCGCGGTGGCGTAGCGGCCCGGTGCCGTCATCGCCACGAAGTCGGCCGCCGAGCGCACCTCCTCGACCGTGAAGTCCGCACCGGGGACCGCCAGGATCCCCACCAGCTCCTCCAGCGCAGGCGCGGTGGCGTCGGCGCGGACCGAGCCACCTACGACGCACAGACCGCCCACCGACCGGGGTCGGAAACCTGCCCGGATGCCGTAGGTGTAGCCGCGCTCCTCGCGCAGGACCCGATCGATCCTCGCGTGCGGGGCGCCTCCGAGGAGCATCCCCAGCGCCTGGTAGGTCCCCCAGCCGTGCGGGGTGCGCCGGTCCGGCCCGGGACGTCCCAGGTAGAGCTCGGTCTGGGCGAGCCCGGGCCGGGCGACGAGGACGGCCCGGGCGGCATCGTCGGCCCGGCGTGCCGGCCCCGGCGCCGCGGACGATCGGCCGGACCCTGTCCACGTGCCCAGTGTCGCCTCCAGCGCTCCCACCACGTCCGGCACGCGGGACAGGTCCCCGGCCAGCACGACCGTGCCCCCGTCCGGCCCCAGCTCGCGGTGCCGGGCCCGGAGGTCCTCGGCCGTGAGTGAGGAGATGGTCTGGCTGGTCCCGCCGAGCGGGAGGTGGGGGCGGTCCCGCTCGTCGAAGTAGGTGTCGATGAACTCAAGCGAGGCGCGGGCGCCCGGGTCCGCCAGGTCGTGGGCGATGTCGACGACCCGGTGCCGGACGATCCGGGCCACCTCGGCCTCGGGGAAGGTGGCCTCGGCGAGGACCTCGTGCACGAGCTCAAGAGCGGTCCCGAGGTGCCCGGAGGTGACCTCGCACCCGAGGTGGACCCCGCGCTCCCCCGCGCCCGCGCCCCAGGCGATGCCGTGGCGTTCGACGAGGGCTGCCATCTCTTCGCTGGTATGCCGTGCCGTCCCCTCGTCCATCGCGCGCGCCATCATGAGGGTCACCCCCTCGGCGCCCGCGCGCTCGGTCGAGACGGGCAGTCGGAGCGCGACCCGTAGGGAGAGCACGTGCTGCCCTGGAAGATCGACCAGCAGGAGCCGCATACCGTTGGTCAGAAGGTGCTCCTGCGGCACCGGGAACACCCAGGGGGCCGGTGGCGCGACGTCGGGTCGGACCGTGACACGGGTGCTCATCGGTTGGCCTCCTGCCGGTAGCGGATCGGGGCCATGCCGGAGGGCTGCAGCCAGACCTCGGCGGCGCGGCGGACCTGCTCCGCGGTCACGGCCACGACCTGGTCCAGGTAGGTGTTGATCCGCTGCGGGTCCCCGAAGAGCGCCGTGGCGCGGCTGATCAGCTCGGCCCGCTCGTCGAAGGCGGCCAGGGCTTCCAGCCAGGAGCGTTCGGTGTCTGCACGGGACGCCTCCAGCTGTGCCTCCTCGGGCCCGGTGCGGGCGAAGTCCATCAGCTCCTCCCGGATCGTGGCCTCGACCTCGGCGAGGGTGCGTCCCTCGGAGATGTCCGCCACGAGCAGACCCAGCGACCCCTGCGCCAAGCCCAGGGCGGAGGCTGACAGCCCGCTGGCCGACTCGTCCCGGCGCAGGAGACGCAGGTGGAGGCGGGAGACGCTGAGCGAGGCCAAGGAGTCCAGCGCCATCGCGCAGGGCAGGAAGTCGGGGTCCGAGACCGCCGGCAGTCGGAAGCAGAGGTAGAGGCGTTCGGACGGGACGTCTTCGACCAGGTCCAGCTCGGCGGGCTCGGTCATCGGGCCCAGCGGCGCGGCCGGCTCCGGACGCTTCGCGGTCAGGCCCGTGGGGAGGTGGCCGAAATAGGTCTGCGCCATCGCGAAGGCGTCCGCGGGCTCGACGTCGCCCACCAGGGTCAGGATGCTCGTGGCCGGGCCGTAGTGGGCGGTGAAGAAGTCATGAGTGTGCTCGAGGGTCGCCGCGAGCAGGTCCTCCATCGAGCCGATGGGGGTGTGCCGGTAAGGGTGACCCTCGGGGAAGACGAGGCGGCAGGCGTGGGCCAGGGCCTCGCCGTAGGGGACCGTGTCGTAGCGCTGCCGCTTCTCCTCGACGACGACGTCGCGCTGGTTGTCCAGGTTGGCCTGGGTCAGGGCCGGGAGCAGGTGACCGTGCCGGTCGGCCTCGAGCCACAGGGCGAGCTCCAGCGCGCCCGTGGGGACCGACTCCACGTAGGCGGTCCGGTCGAAGGAGGTGGTCGCGTTGGCCCGTCCGCCCTGGGCCATGAGCAGGGACATGTGCTCTCCCTCGCCGACCAGCTCGGAGCCCTGGAACATCAGGTGCTCGAACAGGTGCGCCAGCCCGGTGCTGCCGGGCCGCTCGTGCCCGGAGCCGACCTCGACCCACAGGTTGATCGAGACGCTCGGGACGGAATGGTCGCTGCTGACCACGACGCGCAGGCCGTTGTCCAACGTGGTGGTGGAGAGGGGGAAGTCCAGGGGCATGGTGGCCACACCTTACGTGCCGGGCGGCGGAAATCACGAAGGCCCGGACCAGTTGGTCCGGGCCTTCGCTCGCACTGAGCGGTTTGTAGCGGGGGCAGGATTTGAACCTGCGACCTCCGGGTTATGAGCCCGGCGAGCTACCGAGCTGCTCCACCCCGCGTCGTTGCGAAACCTCAGTCTACGACACCTGCCGCGTGGGTCCAAATCGCGGTCGCGATCCTGGCGGAGGGACCCACGCGGGCAGGTCAGGGCTGCTGGGTCTGCTCCGCCTCATCTCCCGGGGCCTCACCCTGAGCATCACCGGGGAGGGAGATGGAGCCGCCCTCGGGGCTGGCCTCCACCGCGCGGTTGATCGCGGCCTGCAGCCGCTCCTGGGCCGCCCCGTAGGCCTCCCAGTCACCGGCCGCCAGCGCAGCCTCGCCGTCGGCGAAAGCCTTCTCGATGTCGGCGATGGCACGGGCGAGCGCAGCCTCGGGCTCCTCCGCACCGCTCCCCTCTCCCCCGGGGTCGTCCGCGGGCGGGGTGCCGTCGTCACCGGCGTCGCCGGCTGTGGCGCCGGAATCACCACCGAAGAGCTCGTCGAGGGCGCCGTCCAGGGTGTCGGACCACGCGAGGTCGTTGCCGAAGGCCACGACCACGAGGCGCTGGAGCGGGTAGGAGGACCCTGCCTCGCCCTGGACGTAGATGGGCTCGACGTAGAGCAGACCGTCGCCGACGGGCAGCGTCAGCAGGTTGCCGATCTTCACCTGGGAGGGCGGCTGCCTGTTCAGGTTGAGGAACTGCGACAGCGTCTGCGAGAAGGCCTTGGACGGGGCGTTGGAGGAGTTGATGTCGTTCTGGAACTGCCCCGGGCCGCGCACCGTGCTGTCCCTGGGCAGGACGAGCATCCGCAGCTTGCCGTAGCCCTCACGCCGCTCACCCTGGGTGGCCCCGGCATCGGCGTCGACGGCCAGATAGCCGGTCAGGTTCTGCCGGGAACCGGTGGGGATGTAGGGGGTGGTCAGGCTGAAGGTCGGCTCGTCCTGGCCAGGCATCGCGATCGAGAGGTAGTAGGGCGGGATCGCCGGCTTGTTCTCGCCCGACTCGCTCGGGTCCTCCGAGACCGCCCAGAAGTCCTGACCGCCGAAGAAGGAACCCGCCTCGTTGACGTGGTAGCGGGACAGCACCTCGCGCTGGATCTTGAAGAGGTCCTCGGGATAGCGCAGATGGCTCATCAGGTCGCCGTCGATCTCCGACATCGGCAGGACCGTGTTGTCGAAGGCCTGGCTCCAGGCCTTCAGCAGCGGGTCCTCCTCGTCCCAGGTGTAGAGCTTGACGCTGCCGTCGAACGCGTCGACGGTCGCCTTGACCGAGTTGCGGATGTAGTTGACCTGGCCCTGACCGATGGACCGGACGTTGGCCGCGGCCTGCAGCGAGTCGGCCGTGGCCTCCCCCAGGTCCTCCATCTGGCTGTAGGGATAGCGGTTGCTCACCGTGTAGCCGTCGATGATCCACTGCACCCGGCCACCGACGACGGCGGGATAGGGATTGCCGTCGAGGCGCAGCCAGGGAGCCACGCGCTCGACCCGCTCGCGGGGGTTGCGGTGGTCCAGGATGCGGGACTCGCTGTTGAGCGAGTCGGAGAGCAGGATCTCCAGCTGGCGGTACTTGATCGCGTAGGCGGCCTTGCGGGCAAAGTCGCCGATCTCGACGCCTCCGTCGCCCTGATAGGTGTTGCGGACCTCGCCGGCGGTCTCGGTGCCGCTGGCGGGGTAGTCGAGCTCGCGGTCGGGTCCGTCGTCCGGTCCTCCCACGATCGAGTAGACGGGTGAGGCCTCGCCGAAATAGATCCGCGGTTCGTACTCGCCCAGCCCGCCGACCGGCGGGATGTTGCGCTCGTAGAACTGCGGCTCACCCTCGGGCGTGCGCCGGTTGCCGTAGGCCGCGACCACACCGAAACCGTGCGTGTAGACGGTGTGGTCGTTGACCCAGTTGCGCTGCCCCTCGGGCAGGCCCGCGAGGTTCAGCTCACGGACCGCGATGACGGTGTCGACCCGCTCACCGTCGATCTCGTAGCGGTCGACGTCGAGGGCGTCGGAGAACTGGTAGTAGTTGCGGACACCCTGGAGCTGGCGGAAGGTCGGCGAGACCAGGCTCGGGTCGACGATCCGGATGCCCGGCACGGTCGCCGCGTCGCTGCGCAGCTGCCCGGACTCGGCACGGGTCTCGGCCTTGTAGTCGATCTTCTCCAGCTCGTCCAGGCCGTAGGCGGCCAGGGTGCTGTCGATGGCCTTCTGGATGTATGGGGCTTCCAGCTGGGCCTCCGACGGCCGCACCCGCAAGGACTGCACCAGCGAGGGATAGGCCCCGCCGAGGAGCAGGGCCACGACGAGCAGGCCCGCGAGCCCGATGAGGGGCAGGCGCCAGGCCTTGGTCCAGATGGTGGCGATGAAGAACAGGGCGCACAGGAGCGCGGCGGCGGCAAGGATGCCGCGGGTCGGCAGGAGCGCGTGGACGTCTGTGTACTGCATACCCGTGATCCGGGCGTGCTGCGTCATGGAGAGCGAGTAGCGCTCGATCCAGTAGCCTGCGGCACGCACCACGAGGAGGAGCCCGAGAAGGATGGCAAGGTGGATCCGGGCCGCCGTGGTGGTGCGCGAACCGCGCGCCGTGCCCTGCAGCTGCAGGCCCCCGTAGATGTAGTGCGTCAGCAGCGCACCGATGATCGCCAGGCCGAGCACCAGGGTGGCGAAGGAGACGAGCATCTGCCAGAACGGCAGGCCGAAGACGAAGAGCCCGATGTCGTGCCCGAAGTGGGGGTCGACCTCCCCGAAGGGCTGCCGGTTGAGGAAGAGCAGGACGGTCTGCCACTGCGCCGCGGCGGCCGTCCCCGCGAAGGCGCCCAGCAGCAGCGGACCGGCAGCGAAGACCACGCGCCGCATCGGGTCCAGCGCCGCCCGGTAGCGGTCGAGCGCGGCCTGCTCGGGGGTGCTGGGCGCGTAGATCGGACGGTGCCGCCAGGCCAGCCACAGCCCGGACCAGACGATGATCGCGGTGAGCGCGCCGGCGATGAGGAACAGCCCGACCTGGGTGAGCAGGCGGGTGGTCAGCACCGAGCGGTAGCCCACCGAGTCGTACCAGAGGAACTCGGTCCAGAGGGTGGCGCCATAGCCGACGGCGAGGAGCAGACCCACCAGGATGAGCAGCGTGGGGATCAGTCGGCTGCGACCGCCACCCTGGGCCGAGGGCCTGCGTGGACCCCGTGCACCACCACCGGATCCACCGCCGGCGGGGTGGCCCGGCCGCGGACCTGACCCCGCCCCGAAAGGCTGCGAGGGGCCGCCCTGGGGCGGCCCGGACTGCTCGTCGGGATCGGGTCGGTCGTCAGGCAGGCTCACCCCTTCAGCCTAACCGGCGCTGCGGTGGGCACCCGACCACGGCCGTGCGAGGTGCGAGGATGGACCCGTGCCGAACTCCCCCGACGCTCCTCAGCCCCCCGCCCCGTCCGCGCTCCTGGCGGCCGCGGCCGACACCGAGCGGCACGTGTCCCGGCTCGGCTGGGACCAGCCGCCCAGGCTCTTCGCCCTGGTGCGTACCGCCTTGCTGCGCGAGCGGGAGCCTGCCCTCCTCGACCAGCTGGCCGAGGCCGACGACGAAGGCTTCACCGCCGTCGAGCAGGAGGGTCTGCCCCGCACCGCGGACCTGGAGTCGCTGCTAGGTCGGGTCTCCTGGCCCGAGGACGTCGAGGGTGTCGCGCTGGCCGTCGAGCGGATCGTCGTGCCGCCCGAGGCGGAGCGTGATCTGCCCCAGGACCCGGCCGCCGCCACGGACCGGCTCGCGGCCCACCCCGACCGCAAGGACGTCCGGCTCCTGGCTGCCTGCCTGCGCGACGGCGAGCAGATCTGCCTGCTGCGGCAGCGCGACCACGACAGCGACGACGCGGTCGCGATCGGCAAGGACATCGCCCCCGGTCTGACCGCCGCTCTGGCCATGACGCTCAAGGACTGAGACGCCGGCCGTCAGGGGGCCTGGGTCTCAGGGGGCCTGGGTCTCTCAGGGGCCTCGGTCTCGTCAGTGGTCTGCTCGACCACCTGCTCGCAGGTGGGCAGATCAGCAGCGCTGATCTGGGCCGCGTCCGCCCCCGCCACCTGCTCCACGACCTGCTCGGCCTCCTCGAAGGTCGAGACCGGCACGACCAGCAGGTCGTCCGGCCTCCCGTCGACGACCTCGGCACAGTTGCCCGCAGGCGCCAGGAAGAGGTTGACACCTGCATCCTGGGCCGCGTGCATCTTCTGGGTGATGCCACCGATGGGCCCCACGCTCCCGTTGCCCGAGATGGTGCCGGTGCCCGCGAACGACTTGCCGCCGGTCATCGTGCCCGGGGTGATCGTGTCGTAGATGGCCAGCGCGAACATCAGGCCGGCGCTGGGACCGCCGACGTTGCCCGCCTCCACCTTGACGTCGTAGGGCATGTCGTAGAGGGGCGCGAGATAGACGCCGACGATGGTGCGGCCGGTCTCCTCGTCCTTCTTGGTGGGGACCGACAGCGTCTGCTTCGTGCCCTCCCTCAAGATCTCCATGGACGCGGACTCGCCCGCCTCGACGTCCTGCAGACGAGAACGCACCATCTCCGTGTCGGTCACCTCGTCGCCCTCGACCGTGAGGATCTGGTCGTCCACGTGCAGGACGCCGTCCGCCGGGGCGTCGGCGATCACCTGGGCGACCATGACCTTCTCCGGCACCTTCACCCCGGCGGCCCGGAGGGCGACGACGGCCGCGTCCTCCTGGGAGTGCTGCATGAGCGAGGTGTTCTGTTCCCGGACCTCCTGGGCGGTCACACCCTCGGGGAAGACCTCTTCGCGGGGGACGAGAGTGGCGGAGTCGTCGAACGTGGCCATCAGCCAGGACCACGCCGTCAGGGGGTCCCCGGGGCCACCCTGGAGCCGGATGGTGGTGAAGTAGAGCTTGCCGTCGGTGGGATAGGTCTCCAGCTCGTCGTCCATCTGGACGACGTTGGTGTCGTCGATCGCGCCGAGGGTGTCGTAGACGGGGCCGGGACGGTAGACGACCTCGTCCACCTTGATCCAGTTGGCCAGTCCCATCGCCAGCACCAGGAGCGCCACGAGCACGAGCAGGCCGCCGGAACGGCGTCCGATCCCGGTATGCGGCGGACGCTCGCCCGCGCTCTCGAAGCCTTGGTGGTAGCTGCTCACATCCCCACCCAGCTGTGCTCGCCCTCGGTGTACTCCTGCCGCTTCCAGATCGGCACCCGTGCCTTGAGCTCCTCGATCAGGGCCCGACCGCCGGCGAAGGCCTCGGGCCGGTGCTCGGCGGACACCGCGCAGACCACCGCGATGTCCCCGACGGCCAGGGGGCCGGTGCGGTGCACCGCATACACGCCGTGGACCTCGTCGCCGAGCGCGACCTCTCGGGCCACCCTGGTGAGGTGGTCCAGTGCTGAGGGGTGGGCGCTGTAGTCCAGCTCGGTCACTCCCTCGCGGCCCTCGTCGTGCTCACGGACGGTCCCGACGAAGATGGCGACCGCTCCGGCGCGGGGGTGGGTGACGGCCGCGAGCGCCTCGTCGACGGACAACGGGGTCTCACGCAGCTCGGTGACGACGCGCGGCAGTTCTTGGGTCACCGCGTCATCATGCCAAACCGAACCGGGAAGTCCCTGGATGCTCAGGCCCGGCCCCGGCGGCGGCGCACCAGGGCTGCGGTGGCGACGGCGGCGACGGCCGCGCTCGCGGCGCCGGCCGCGGCTGCGCCCAGCGCGTCCCGGGAGCCCAGCCGGCGGGCCATCACGGCGCGGTGGCCGTGGACACCCTCCAGCAGGACCTCGAGGCACTCGGCGTTGTCGTGGACCGGGACCCAGCCGAGGTCCGTCAGGGCCTTGGGCTCGCAGAGCCAGGGGTGGGCGACATAGGCGAGGTCGCTGGCCGGCACCGGCACCACCCCGAGGCGGTGGAGCCGGTCAGCCGCCGAGAAGGCGGCCTGCTCCGAGAGGTCGATGTGCCTCATGCCGGAGCGTTCCTCGACCTCCGCCTGGGTGAGATGCCCCGGTGCGGCCGCACAGATCACCGGCGGCAGGTCCGCGCCTGCTCTCGCGGCGACGGGGAGGGCCGACGCGAGGTCCTCGACGTGGCAGAAGGCCCACGCCGGCGACGTCCCCCGGATGGTGAGGAGTCTCGGGGCCTCGAAGTGACGGGTGATCATCGTGTCGACACCGGGACCGACCAGTGCGGCAAGACGCACGATCGTCACCTGCAGCTCGGGGTGATCGGCAGAGACGAGGCCCAGCTCGTGCTCCACCGCCACGAGGTCGGCGACCAGCGCTTCGCGGTCGTCGGCCCCGCAGCGGGCTGTCCTCGCGGATGGGCGACGGGTTGCCAGGTCGCGCGCCGAAGACCATCGCGCTGGTGCCGACCAGCAGGTGCCGGACGCCGACCGTGGCGGCAGCCGTCGTCAGGGTCCGGGCCGTCCCCACCTGGCGGGCCCGGCGGGCGGCCGGCTGCTCGGCCAGCGCGCTGGCGAGGTCGGTCTCACCTGCCAGGTGGATGAGGACGTCCACGTCCTCGAGCGCGGGCACGACCGAGGGCGAGGCCAGGTCGACAGGACGCCAGTCGACGCCGGCCATGGTCCCCGCCCGGTCGTCGAGGCCGACGACCTCGGCGCCGCCGGAGAGCAGGTGGCGCGCGATCTCGGACCCGAACTGCGAGGTGGCCCCCGTCAGCCCGACCCGGAGCCGCGCGCGGTCCGGCTCGGGATTGCTGGAACTCAACCAGGCCTCCTGGTGTTGTCATCTTGGGCGCCGACCGCGCCCCGTGAGCGACGTCATCCTCTCAGGGATGGCAGGCTGGTGACAGTCAAACCGCAGGAAGGACCCGCACCGTGCCAGAGAACACCCCGTCCGAGCGTCCCGACGACCCGGGGCAGGACCCCTTCGAGGCGCTCTTCGGCGGACCCGTGCCCCCGCAGATGCGAGAGATGCTCGAGTCCATGGGACTTGGCGACCTGGACCCCGCCCAGGTGGCCGCGATGCGCAGCCAGGTCGAGATGCTCATGGGTGGTGGTGCCGCTGACGACGGCCCCGTCAACTCCGAGCTGGCGCACGACCTGGCGCGGCAGGTCGTCGCCCAGGCCGGCGACACCTCGATCGGGGAAGGCACCAGGCGGGACGTGGAGCAGGTGGTCCAGGTCGCCAGCCTCTGGCTGGACGAGGTCACGGACCTGCCGCGCCCCGACGGACCGGCGAGGGCCTTGAGCCGCGCCGAGTGGGTCGAGCTGACGCTGCCGGTGTGGGAGCGTCTGACCACCCCCGTGGCCGAAGGGCTGCAGTCCGCGATGACAGCTGCCATGCAGTCCCAGCTCTCCGACCTCGGACAGGACGGGGCACCGCCCATCCCGGGCCTGCCCCCGGGCATGAACCCCGCCGCGCTGATGGGTCAGATGGAGCCGATGGTCCGCCGGATGAGCGCGAGCATGTTCGGCGGCCAGGTCGGCCAGGCGGTGGGGACCTTGGCTGCGGAGACCCTCTCGGGGACCGAGGTCGGTATCCCGCTCCTGGGCGACGAGGCGGTCGCGATGGTCCCGGCCAACGTCGCGGAGTTCGCGGACGGTCTCGAGATCGACGGGGGTGAGGTCCACCTCTACCTGGCCGTGCGGGAGGCCGCCCGCGTCCGGCTCTTCGCCGGGGTGCCCTGGCTGGGCCCCCAGCTCCTCACCGCCGTGGAGGACTACGCCCGGGACATCACGATCAACACCGAGGGGATCGAGGAGGCGATCCGTCAGGTCGACCCCCAGGACGCCGAGGCGATGCAGGAGGCATTGGGCGGCAGCCTGTTCTCGCCCGAGCCCAGCCCGGCCCAGCAGGCCGCGTTGACCCGCCTCGAGACGCTGCTGGCACTCGTCGAGGGCTGGGTGGACGTGGTCTCGGCCCGTGCGACCGGCCCCCACCTCCCGCACGGCGATGCCCTGGCCGAAGCCGTCCGCCGCCGCCGTGCCACCGGTGGGCCGGCGGAGAAGACCTTCGCCTCTCTCGTGGGCCTCGAGCTTCGTCCTCGCAGGCTCCGGGACGCGGCCAACCTCTGGGCTGCGCTCGAGGACGCTCGCGGGGCGAGCGGTCGGGACGAGGCCTGGGGCCATCCCGACGTGGCTCCGACCGCGGCAGACCTGGATGATCCCCTGGGCTACGTCGAGCGACGGTCCCCCGAGGAGGGAGAGCTCACGATCACCGACGAGGACATCGAGCGGCTCCTCGGCGGCGAAGGACCGTCACAGGCGTGAGCTGAGACGGGGCGGTGCCTGTGGACAACCGGCACCGCCCGGACGCCCGAGATGTCAGGGTGAACGGGTGTCCCACCACGCCTCGTCTCCCAGCCCCAGGTCGCCGGGGCCCGTGGCCGGGGCGCCGCGGCCCGAGGGGTGGCAGATTGGTGTCGGTCCTGGCGCGGTCCTCCTGTCCGGGCTGCCGCCGGGCGGCGTCGCAGACGGCTTCGCCGAGCGCCTTGCCGGGACGACGGATTGCTCCCGGCCCGGTTCCCACTGCCCGGTGCTCGGGCACGGCAGGATCGCGGGGCGGCTCCGGGCGGCGCTCGGCGAGATCGACCCGGCCCGGGACGACGGGACCGGGCTCCTCGTTCTCGTCCAGCAGCACGTGGTGGCACCCGAGGCGTCGCTGCTCGCGGTGCGCAGGTCAGGTCCGACCCTGCCGGTGGTGGTGCAGGCGCGCCGGGTGATCGTCGGGCCGGTCTCCGGCCTGGACGGCCCCTGCCTGCACTGCCTGGACCTGCAACGACGCGACCTCGACCCCCATTGGCCACAGCTCCTGGAGGTGTGGGGCCACCCGGCAGTCCAGGCCGACCCGGTGCAGCTGCCACCCGCCGTGGAGGAGGCCGCCACCGGACTGACACTGATCCTGGCGACGTCGGTGCTCGCCGGCCGGTGCCCGCAGCGTGGCATGGCCCACGAGATCGGCCCTGAGCCACCGCACGTGGTGGCCCGGCGGTGGTCCAGGCACCCTGCCTGCCGGTGGCACCCCTCCGGGTGAGCGATGGTGCTCACCCGGAGGGGGTTGGGTCACGCCGCCTGGCCGGCGTCCTTGCGCGGACGCCCACGTGGGCGCTTCCGCGGCACGACGACGCCCGCGAGGACGAGCTGACCTCCCCAGACACCCCAGGGCTCGCGGCGCTCCAGCGCCCCGGCGAGGCAGGCCTCGCGGATGGGGCACTCGATGCACAGCGCCTTGGCCGCCTCCACCTCGTCGGGCAGCTCGGCGAACCACAGGTCGGCCGGGTGGTCCTGGCACGGGTACATCTCGGGAGCCGGGGTCCAGGCCACCAGCCCGAGTCCGTGGGCATGCCCGTCCTGCGAGCTGTGCTGCATCGCGTGCCGGCGCGTCAGTGTCTGCACGTCGGTTCCTCTCTGCTGGTGGTGCCGTCGGTCGTGCGGTGGTCGGGTCGCGGTCGTCATGGGTGTCGCTTCCGGTGCGGGGTCGAGCAGGATCCGAAGGCGAGGGCTGAGACGGTGCAACAGCACGACGGCCGCGGATCCTCGGACGAGGACTCGCGGCCGGCAGTCGCAGCAGCAGGTGGGTGCTAGCTGGCTCGGGGTGGAGTCGTGTCCAGGGCGGGGGCGGGCTTCGGCGCGAACGCAGGGTTGGTCGCGGTCGCGGAGCGGGACTCGCGCAGGCGCGCAGCCACACCGAAGGTGACAGGCGCGACCTGGCTGCCGGCGTAGGCGCCGAAGCCGGTGACGATCATGGTGTTCTCCATGCTGTTCACCCTCCTCTCGTGCGATGCGCGACCCTGCAGGCCGGTGGCCTCAGGCTGGACGTTGGACACTCTAGGCGCTGCTCCGAACGGGGAGCAACCTATTTATCGCGGGTCGTCATCTTTCCCGTCATCGCGGTCCCGTCGGGCGCCTCTGGGGTCGCCGACCGGCGGAGCACCGCCAGGACCTGATCTCCGTAGAGCCCGAGCTTGCGTTCGCCGACCCCTGAGATCTGTGCCAGTGCCTCCGGGTCCGCCGGCACCGTCTCGGCGATGGCCGTGAGCGTGGCATCGGTGAAGACCACGTAGGCCGGAACCTTGGCGTCCTGGGCGGTCTGCTTGCGCCAGGCCCGCAGTGCGTCCCACACGGCCTGCTGGTAGGTCGGAGGGCAGGCGTCGCACCGCCCGACCTTCCGTTCGGCAGCGGACTCGAGCATGCCCCCGCAGGTGCGGCAGACACGGGGGCGAGCCGGTCGGGCCACCTTCTTGCCGCGCCGTGGCCGTCCGGCGGCGGCCGCCTCCCCCAGGACGGAGCTTGCCGGTGCGAGGAAGCGGGAGACCGAACGGCTCCCCCGGCGGCCCGGCGTCCGCGCCGCGGCCCAGCTGAGGACGAGCCGTTGCCGGGCCCTGGTGACCCCGACGTAGAGGAGGCGCCGCTCCTCCTCCACCCGCTCCTGGGTGTCCGCGAGGGTGATCGGGAGGAGCCCCTCGCTGCACCCGATGATGGTCACCGCGTCCCACTCCAGCCCCTTGGCCGCGTGCAACGACGCCAGCGTGATCCCCTGGACGGTCGGCGCATGCTGCTCGGCAGCCCTGCGGTCCAGCTCGGCGACCAGATCACGCACCCGACTGTCGGGCGCGGTGCGTTCGGTCTCGTCGGCCAGGACCACGAGGGCCTGGAGACTCTCCCACCGCTCCCGTGTCGCCCCGCCCGACCGGGGCGGCTCGGCGGCCCAACCGGCCTCCGACAGGACCGCGCGCACCGTCTCGCCCAAGGACGTGGATCCGTCGTCCGCGCGGACCGCCCCCCGCAGGAGCAGGATGGCCTGCCGGACCTCCGCCCTGGAGAAGAACCGCTCACCTCCGCGGACCAGGTAGGGGATCCCTGCCCGGGCCAACGCTCCTTCGATCGGCTCGGACTGGGTGTTGGTGCGGTAGAGCACCGCGATCTCGCTGGCCGGGACGCCCTCGTCGAGGAAGCCCTGCACGGTGCTGGCGACGCCGTCGGCCTCCGCCTCGTCGTCGGCATGGGCGACCAGGGACGGACGGGGCCCGTCTCCGCTCTGCGCCACCAGCTCCAACGGGGCGGGCCGAGCACCGCCCCGCCCGGCGCCCGCCGGCCGGGCCCCGCCCCCGAGAATGAGATTCGCCAGGTGGATGACCTGCGGCGTGCTGCGGTAGTTGCGGACCAGACGCACGGTCCGCGCCCCGGGGTGGCGCCGGGAGAAGTCCAGCAGATGGTCCGCCGAGGCACCGGTGAACGAGTAGATGGACTGGGCGGGGTCCCCTACGACACAGACATCCTGCCGCTCCCCCAGCCACTGCTCGAGCAGCAGCTGCTGGAGCGGGTTGACGTCTTGGTACTCGTCCACCACGAAGTGGCGGTACTGCTCATGGATCTGCGCCGCGATGCGCGGATGTTCGTCCAGCATTCCTGCGGTGAGGAGCAGCACGTCCTCGAAGTCGACCACGTGGCGCTCGGTGCACACCTCGCCGTAGACCTCGATGAGCCTGGCCATCGCGGTCGGGTCGAGATCCGCGGTGACCCGGCCCTGTCGTGCGGCGACGGCGGCGTAGGTCTGGGAGGTGAGCAGACTCACCTTCGACCATTCGATCTCGGCAGCGACGTCCCGGATCCCCGCCCGGTCCAGGCGCAGACGCAGTCGGCCCGCTGCCTCTCCGACTGCAGGGGCCTTGTGCGACAGCACCTCCGGCGGCGCGCCGCCCACGGCCTGCGGCCAGAAGAACTGGAGCTGGCGCAGCGCGGCGGCGTGGAACGTCCTGGCCTGGACCGCGGGGACGCCCAGCCCCCGCAACCGTGTCCGCATCTCCCCGGCCGCCCGCGCGGTGAAGGTGACGGCCAGGACTCGTGAGGGGTGGTACGCGCCGCTGGCGACGCCGTAGGCGATGCGATGCGTGATCGCCCTGGTCTTGCCGGTGCCGGCCCCGGCAAGCACGACCATCGGCCCGGACGGGTGGGCGGCGACCTCCCGCTGCTCCGGGTCGAGCCCGGCGAGGATCTGGTCCGGGTCGCCTCCCGGGGGTGGCACGCTCACTCGTCCTCCCCCGGCACGTGGATGGGCTCCCCGAACCACTCTTCGATGAGGGCGCGAGCGATGGACAGCCGGGCGGGCAGGGTCAAGGTGCCCGCCTCGACGCCTCGGGCGAGCTCGGGCCGGCTGAACCAGGCGGCGAAACGCAGCTCCGTCGGGTCGACGATCAACTCGGTCTGCCGGGCTGACGCGCGGAATCCGAGCATGAGGGAGGCGGGGAAGGGCCAGGGCTGGTTCCCCCGGTAGACGATGGCGTCCACCGCGATCCCCACCTCCTCCATGACCTCGCGGGCCACCGCAGCCTCCAAGGTCTCTCCCGCCTCGACGAATCCGGCCAGGACGGAGACCCGCCCGTCCGGCCAAGGCAGGCCGGTCCCGAGGAGCAGACGGTCCGACGGATCGGTCACCGCCATGATCACTGCCGGGTCGGTGCGGGGGTAGTGCTCCGAGCCGTCCTCGGGGCACCTTCGCGCCCACCCGCCGTGGACGACCCGGGTGGCCGATCCGCACCGCGGGCAGTGGTCGGCGGTGCGGTGCCAGCCGGCGAGCGCCGTGGCCGTGGTGAGCAGGCCGGCCTCGTCATCGTCAAGATTGGCACCGATCTCCCGGAGGCTCCCCCACCGGGCCCCCTGCCGCCCCTCACCCTGTGCGTCTGCCACCGTCACGGCGAAGTATGCGGTGCCGCCCAGCCTCCCCAGGAACCACGGATCTCGCTGCACGTCGGACGGGTCGGGCGGCCGCAGGCAGAGCGCGGAGGACGGCCCTGCCGTCGCCGTATCTGCACGGGGCACCCACGGCGTCCGCCCCTCGTGCAGGGTGAGGATCCTGGTCCCGGGGTCGGCCAGCGCCGTGCTCAGGAACTCCTCGTCACCTCGCACGTGGGCGGAGCGGTCGACGGAGGCACGGGAGAGCGACAGGTCGAGCAGGGTCTCGTCGCGGCGGCTCACACGAGCAACTGTAGGTGGCTGCGGTGACAGCCCAGGACCTGCCGGGGCAGCCTCCATGGTCAGGCCGGGCGCACCGCATACGGTGGACACGTGATCCGTAGCGACTTGGCCCTGGCAGCTCTCGCCAGCGCCGCCGTGCCCGGCATGAAGCCGGTGACGGTGGCCGGCATCCGCCCTGGAGACTCCGACCGCGAGCTGGAGATCCAACGGGCCGTCGTCGAGGACGCGACGGGGAGGACGTGGGTCATCCACTCGCCGCTGACGGCCGTCGCCGGTGCCCGGCTCCAACGTCATGAGGAGCTGGTGCGCCAGCTCCCCCGCCACGTCCCGTTCAAGGTCCCGGCCGCCGCCGGGCACGCCTCCGTGGGCTCCGACGGGGCGGCGGTCGTGTATCCGTTCCTGGAGGGATCTCCCCTGGATCTGACCAGGTTGCCCGGAGGTCCGGGGCTGGCCAGCGCGGTCGGGCGGGCGATCGCGGCCGTCCACAACATCCCGCGTGCGGTCTTCGAGGCCCAGGACGTCCCTGCCTTCGACGCGGCAGGAGTCCGCCAACGAGCGATCGCCGAGGTCGACCGGGCCGCGGAGACGGGTCGGGTCCCGACGGGTCTCCTCGCCCGCTGGGAAGAGGCCTTCGACGCCGCCCCCCTGTGGCAGTTCGGGACCACTCCGGTGCACGGCAGCTTCGGCGGCGACAGCCTGCTGGTCGCGTTCTCCGACGAGCGCGACGCGGCCAGCGGTCGGGTGGTGGCCGTCCTCAACTGGGACGAGGCGTGCATCGGTGATCCCGCCGCCGACCTCGCCGAGCTGCTGGTCCGATCCTCCCGCCCTGCCTGGGAGTCGGTGCTGGACAGCTACTCGCTGGCACGCGCCCAGCGACCGGACCCCTACCTGCACGCCCGCGCGCGCCTGGCCTCCGAGCTCCGCGCGATCCGTGGGCTCGCGCGAGCCGTGGAGGACGGCCGCGAGGAGACCGCACGCCGCGTGGTCGAGGCGCTGCGCCGGATGGACCGCCTGACCGAGGACGACGAGGGCCTGGTGCCCACGACCGCCCGCCACCGCGTCGGCGTGGGGGCCGTGACGGCCGACGAGGCCCGGGACCAGACAGAGGTCGTCGATGCTCAGGAGTGGCACGACGACCCGACCGACGACCCCACCGGCGAGCGGGGCGATGACGTCGCCGGCTGGGAGGGAGAGTCCGCGGAGGACAGCCAGGTGCGCGAGGACGCGTGGGCGCCGGGAGAGGAGTCCGCGGCCGACGACTCCGCGGTCGACGACTACGCGGTCGACCAGGACACGACCGACGAGGAGTTGTTCGACGAGGACGTCGATGAGACCCCGGTCGTCCAGGCCCCCGTCGACGAGACTGACCTGACCATCGAGGTGCCGACCCAGCCCGCACCTGTCGAGCCGGGGACGAACGATGACGAGGAGCACGGAGCGGATCAGGACCACCTCGAGAGCTCCCTGTTGCTCCACGCGACCGATGACGAGCGGGGTGAGGACTCCGACGCCGCAGGAAACCCTGACCCTCTCGACGACCTGGCGGGGCTTGAGCCGGAGGAGCGTCTCCACGAGCTCTACGGGATGCCGGAGGTCGAGGAGGACAGCCGCGCCACGGGCGAAGGTGCCCTCGACGAGAACGCCGGTGACGACGACTCGGATCCGGATGGCCCCGCCGGGGCCGTCAGGACGTGAGATCGGCCAGGAGCGTCTCGATCTCGTCCGGCTCGGCCAGGGTGGGCCGGACCGTCTCGCCGCTCGCTGCGAAGAAGAAGGCGGCACGGACGAGACCGGGGTCCATCCCGGTCAGCCGCGCGTAGGCCAGGCGGTAGACGGACAGCTGCAGGGAGCGGAGCCTTTCCCGCTCGGGACTTCCCCGTCGACCGGTCTTCCAGTCGACGATGGTCACGCCGCCGTCGGCGTCCTGGAAGACCGCGTCAAGCCGTCCACGGACAGACCTCCCGGCCACGGTGGTCTCGATGCCCACCTCGACGTCCATGGGAGATCGGTCCGCCCACTCGCTGGCCAGGAAGTTCGCCCGGAGCACCTCCAGATCCTCCTCGGGAGAGATCTCATCCTCGGCGGTCGCCCAGTCCTCGAGGTCAACCAGCGCCGCGGAGGAGTAGTGCTGCTCCACCCAGGCGTGGAAGCTGGTGCCCAGCCTCGCGTGGGGTGACGGCGGCGTGGGCATCGGCCGCCGCAGCTGCGCGCGGTAGGCGGCCGGGTCGGACGCCAGGTTGACCACCGACGAGGTGGAGAGGGCGTCCGGCACCTCGGGCAGCGTCGAGCGGCTGGTCTCGGCGTCGCGCTCGGCAAGGAGCAGGCGCGCCATCTCGTCCCACGGGTTGCTCGCGTCCTCCGCGCGATCGGCCGCGGTGGGGCTCGGCGCCCCGGCGGATCGGGCGGACACCAGCGCGGTCACCAGGTCCCGGACGACCTGCCGGCGTGGGTGCGGTTGCGTGGGCCAGGGCGCACTCGTCTCCTCCGCGAGCCTGGGGTTGTCGCGGTCGAAGGGGTCGTCGGGGTCAGGCATCGCGCTCCACTCGCGGACCGCGACGTCCACCCCGGGGGCCTCGATCGCCTCGATCAGGAATCTGGAGGTCACCCTCGGTGACTTGCCGGTGGACCAGACCGGCGCCGTGAGCAGCATCCTCGACCGGGCGCGGGTGAACGCCACGTAGGCCAGGCGGCGCTCCTCCTGGATGACGAACCGCCCGCCTTCGAGAGCGGTCCGCTCAAGCTCGGAGGCGAGCTCCTTGGTGTCGGCCACCGAGAACCATCCCAACCTCGGGCGACCTTCACGGTCCCCCCTCAGCGGTGTCGGGAGCCGTCCGATCCCGGAGAGCCATCCTCGATCGCGGCGGGGACCGACCTTCCACTGGTGCCCGTCGTGGCTCGCCCGCACCGTCCCCGAGGGGAAGGTCCCCTCCACCAGCCCCGGCACGGCGACGAGATCCCACTCCAGGCCCTTGGCCGCGTGGACGGTGAGCACCTGCACCGCCGTGGCGTCCACATCCACCTCGGCCAGCTCGGGGACCTCCGCCCCCTCCAGCCCTCGCTCATGCTCTCGCGCCGCATCGAGCCAGGACAGGAATCCCCCCAGCGTCGCGCGCTCGGCGCCTGCGGCATAGCCTGCCGCCACCTCTCCGAGCGCGTCGAGCTGGGCGTGGCCCCACGTGGGGTGCAGGTCTGGATCGGCTGAGATCTCCAGGTCCAGGCCGAGCAGGCGCTCGGCCTCGAGGAGCAGGTCGGGTAGCGGAAGCCCCACCAGGGCCCGCACCCGGCGCAGCACGCTGGAGAGCCAGGACACACGCGCGGCCGCCTCCGGGCTGAGGTGTCGTCCCGCTGGATCGACCCACGTGGGCGGGGGCGGCGCGTCGAGCGCCTCGGCCAGGACGACCGCGTGCTCACGCTCAGGTCCGGCGGAGTCCTCGCCGAGCGCCTCACGAGCACCCTGGAGGCGTGCCCAGCCCCAGAGGATGTCGATGTCGAGAGCCCCCAGCCGGCATACCGGACCGGTGAGGAGGCGCATCACCTGATCTCCCCGGGTGGGTTCCTGCGCGGTCCACAGCAGGGCGACCAGGTCGAGGATCTCGGGTGAGTCGAGGAGGCCTCCGATGCCGACGACCTCGACGGGCAGACCCTGCCGACGCAGGGCCTCCACGATCGTGGGGAACTGGGCGCGGGCACGGCACAGCACCGCGGCCGTGCGTGCGCCCGGCCTGCCCCAGTGCTCCTTGACCCAGGCGGCCAGGTGCTCGGCCTCGCTCACATGGTCGGTCAGGCGGGCGACCTCGACAGCACCCGGGCCCGCACCCTGCCGGGGCTCCAGCGTCCGGACCGGGATGGGCGTGACGGCCCGCAGAGGCTCGGCCACCGCGTTCGCCACGGCAAGGATGCTGTCGTCGTTGCGCCACGAGGTGGACAGGTGCAGGACCTCCGCCTCGACGTCACCGACCGCGAACTCCTTGGGGAACCGGGTCAGGGTCGTCGCGCTGGCGCCGCGCCAGCCATAGATGGACTGGTGGGGGTCACCGACGGCGGTGATGGGCATGTGGGCTCCGCCGAAGAGCGACCGCAGGAGGACCATCTGGGCCTCCGAGGTGTCCTGGAACTCATCCAGGAGGACGGCCCCGAAGCGCGTCCGCTCGGCCGCGGCGACCTGTGGGACGTCACGGGCAAGCCGGGCGGCGAGCGCCATCTGGTCGCCGAAGTCCAGCACCCCCAGCGCCGCCTTGGCCTCCCGGTAACGCTCCACGAGCGGATACACCAGCGCCTGGACCGCCAGCAGGTCTGCGGTGTCCCGCCCTGCGACCGTCGGTCGGCCGCCGTCCTTGCCCGGCAGCGCCCGGAGCCGGGCCTCCAGCCGCTGGATCCAGCCGAGCGCCTCCGAGCTCTCCACCAGGTGCTCCCCGAGCTCCCCGGACAGCGCCAGCACGGCTCGGACGACGGTCGACTCGGCGCGGTTCATCGCCGCCATGTCCCCGTCGTAGGAGGCCACGACCTCGTGCGCGAGCTGCCACGACCCGGCCTCGGTCAGCAGCCGGGCGTCCGGCTCGACACCGAGGCGCAGCCCGTGCTCGCTCACCAGCCGCCCGGCGTAGGCGTGGTAGGTGGAGATGGTGGGCAGGTCGAAGGAGTCGGGACCCGCCCCAGGGCCTCCCGCGGCAGGTGTCGCGGCAGGTGTCGGGGCAAGGTCACCGTGCGTCCCCCGGTCCGGTCCAGGCTGCGCGCCGGGGCCGATGCCCGCCGCCCGGAGCAGCGCCAGCTTGTCCGCGAGCCGCAGGGACAGCTCCAGCGCCGCCTTGCGCGTGAAGGTCAACCCGAGGACGTCCTGCGGCTGGACGTGACCGTTGGCCACCAGCCACACGACGCGAGCCGCCATCGTCTCCGTCTTCCCGGAGCCGGCGCCGGCGACCACCACCGCCGGAGCCAAGGGTGCACGGATCACCGCCTCCTGCTCAGGCGTGGGTCGATGCGTGCCGAGCAGGTCGGCCAGCTCGGCAGGTGAATAGCTCACCGTGTCCTCCCCTCGTCCTGGAGCGGACAGGAGAACCGCGCCGGGCAACGACGGCACCGCTGCCCGAGGTCGCGGGCCTGGAAGGTCGCGCCCGCCATCCCGGCGCCCGCCGTGAGCACGAGCTCCTTGGCCCAGGTCGGGTCGTCTGCCTCTCCCACCGGAGCCTGCACCTGGCTCAGCTCCTTCTCGGTCCTGCCCAGGTTGAGCAGCGCCGCACCTCCGCTGGCCGCACCGGGTGCCAAGCTGTGGAAGCCCCCCTCCTCGACCGCGACCTGGTAGGCCGCGAGCTGTGCGTGGGACTTCAGCTCGTCCTTGGTCGGCTTGGACGAGCTCGTTTTCAGGTCGACGACCACCACGCGGCCCTCGGCGTCCTGCTCGACCCGGTCGACCCGCCCGACCAGGTCGACCTCCCGCTGCCCCGCCGCATCCGGGTCCGGCTGCACCAGCACCGCGAGGTCCAGCTCGGTGCCGAGCAGGGAACGGCCCTCCTGCTCGGCCTGTCGGACGTAGGCGGCATAGCGCTGCATCATCTGCCTGGCCGTGGCCTGCTGCTTGTCCGCGACCCAGCCGGGACGCAGGCCCAGCTCGGGCCAGCGTCGGTCGAGCTCCGCCTCGAGCCCCTGCGCCTCGGCCTCGGGCCGATCGGCGATGACGGCGTGCACCAGCGTGCCGATCGAGGCTGCGGTGGCCTCCCCCGTGTCGGCGCCCCTGCTGGTCAGGAACCACCGCAGCGGGCAGTCGAGATAGGTCTGCACCCGGCTCGGGGAGACCCGCACCGGCCCTTCCGGGACGAGCGCGGACCTGCTGGACACTTCTTTGACGTCCCACCAGCGGCGTGGATCGGCGCCAGCCACGTCGGCGGCGGCCAGCACCAGCAACGTGTCCACCGCGTGGTCCCGGGCCGTCACGTCGCCCGACCGCTGGGAGGCCACGGCCTCCCGCCGCAGGGCTCCGACGAGGCCGCGCAGGGTCAGCGTCGCCGGAGCCTCCAGCGGGGGCCGCTCGCGATAGTCGGGGTCCACGAGGTCGAGCAGGTTGGAGGGCTGGTCGTCGGTGCTGGCCACCGCGGTCACCAGCAGACTCTCCTCCGCCCGTCCCACGGCCACGTGGAACTGGCGCAGCTCGTCGGTGCGGACCTGGGCCTGCGCAGCCCGGAGGCCCTCGGTCCCGGAGATCGCCTGCCCACGCAGCGCCGCCACGAGCGCCTCGGCGCCCAGCAGGGTGTCGCGGAGCCGAAGATCGGGCCACACCCCGTCCTGCACGCCGACGACCGCCACGCGACGCCACTGACGCCCGGCGGCCAGCTGCGGGGTGAGCACCTCCACCGACTCGGTGGACCGCGCACCCACCACCAGCGTGTCGGCCGCGACCTCGGCGCTGCGCACGTGGTCCAGGAAGCTGCGGGCGCTGCCACCCGGAAGTCGCTCCACGTAGGCCTCTGCAGCCCCGAACAGCACCAGGACCGCGTCGAGGTCGCGATCGGCGCGGGCGCCCAACGCGCCTCCGCCCTCGACCTGACGCGCCCACCTCGCGGCCAGCCCCGAGGAGGACCACAGCGCCCACAGGATGTCCTCCGCGCTGCCGGGCGAGGGGGCCTCGTCGGGGTCGTGCTGGGCACCGACCGCTGCTCGACGACCCGCTCGGAGCACCTGTCCCACGCGCACCACCGGCGCCAGGTCGACCGGCAGGTCGGCCGGCGTCGTGGCCCCGAGATCGTCGTCGGCGAGGAGGTCCGCCAGGACCTCGTCAGCGCTCCGGCCCCCACCGTCGCGGCGCTCCTGGGCCCTGGCCCGGCGACGGAGCCGACGGAGCTGAACCGGGTCGACCCCACCCAGCGGGCCCGCCAGCAACGACGCAGCCTCCTCCGGGGTCGGCCGCAGCACCGGTCCCGGCCTGGTCACCACGTCGAAGGCCGTGAGCAGCGGGAGGACCGCTGGGTCGTGACCGAGAGGGATCCCGGACCGGTCCTGACGCACCGGCACCCCACCGGTCGCCAGCGCCCTGCGGACCAGCTGCTGCTGTGCACCGGAGCGCGTGATGACCGCCATCGAGTGCCAGGGCACCCCTTCCAGGAGGTGTGCCCGCCGCATCCAGTGAGCGACCGCCGCGCACTCCTGGGCGTGGCTGCGGGCGACCCCGACCTCGACCGCGGAGGGCAGCCCCGCGGCCGCGTGAGGAACTCCTGGGCGCCGATGACCGGCGCCGTGCACGGCCCCGATCCGGTCGGCGACCCTGGCTGCGACCTCCACCAGCTCCCGCCGCCCGCGGTGCCTCGTCGCCAGGACGACCTCCTCGGAGCCATCAGGCCCGGCGAGGTCGTGGGCCATCCGGACGAAGCGGCCCGGCACGGCACCGCGGAAACCGAGCACGGTCGCGTCCGCGTCACCCGCCAGCACGAGGTCGCTCCCCGGGCCGCGCAGGACCCGGATCAAGCGGTCTGCCGAGGCGGTCAGCTCCTGCGCGTCGTCCACCAGGAGGACCTTGACACGCTGCCGGACGGAGTCCAGAAGGTCAGGGTCGTCCTCCAGCACGTCCGCCGCAGCGGTGCAGATCCACGCCGGGTCGTAGCTGCCCGGGTCGGACAGCGCCGTGACCTCGTCGTACTCCGCGAGCACCTCGGCCGCCGCCGCCCACTCCGGGCGGTCGTGCTCGTCCGCCATCGCAGCCAGGTCGCCCGGCTCGAGCCCGTGCTCGACCGCACGCATGAGCAGATCGCGCAGCTGGGCCCGGAAGCCGGCGGTGGCCAGTGCCGGACGCACGTGCGCGGGCCAGTCCGGCCCTCTCCCCTCCTCGCGGTGCCCTGCGAGCAGCTCTCGCAGGATGACGTCCTGCTCGGCCCCGGACAACAGCCGCGGCAACGGCTCTCCCGATCCTGCTGCGGCCAGCCGCAGGATCGAGAAGGCCAGCGACGACGGCGTCCTGGCCAGGGGCTCGGTGAAGGTGCGGCCCAGGCCCCGGCCGATGGCCGTGCGCAGCCTGGCCGCCGCCACGCGCGTGGGGGCCAGCACCAGGCACGTGTCGGGAGGCATCCCCGCCGCGACCCGCTCCTGCACCTGGCGCACCACGACCGTGGTCTTGCCGGTGCCCGGCGCGCCGATGAGGAGCAGCACCCCTCCCCGGTGGGCCACCGCGCGCTCCTGGGCGGGGTCGGGCACCCGACGCACCGGGAGGTGCGACGGATCCGGGCCCTCGTGCTGCTGCATACCCCTATCTCAACATCGAGCACCGACGGACCTTCCTGGCAGGCCTGGCTCGCGGGGGGACACATCTAGGATGGTGTGACAACAGAAGGAGTCCGACGTGCCGCTCAACGACCAGGCTGGGACCAGCACCCGAGCCAGACTGCCCCGCGACGAGCGGCGGGCCATGCTGCTGCAGGCAGCCCTGTCGGCCTTCTCCGCACAGGGCTATCACGCAACGGCGATGGATGAGATCGCCGAGCGGGCCGGCGTCTCCAAGCCGGTCCTCTACCAGCACTTCGACAGCAAGCTCGAGCTCTACCTGGCGATCGCCAACCAGGTCCGCGCGCACGTCGTGGACACCGTGGAGGCGGCCCTGACCTCCACGACGGACAACGACGAGCGCATCGAGGCGGCGATCAACGCCTACTTCGAGTTCGTCGACCGCCCGGAGTCGGGCTACACCCTCGTCATGGCCTCCGACATGGGTGGCGACCCCGCGGTGGCCGAGATCCTGGAGCAGGTGCAGACCGCCTGCGCCGAGGCGGTCGGGCGGATCTTCCAGGAGCAGACCGACCTGGGCTGGGCCGAGTGTGTGTTCCTCGGTGCCGGTCTGGTCGGGCAGGTCCAGGCCGCCGCGCGCCACTGGTACGACAGCGACTCCGGCCTGCCCCGCGACGAGGCCGTGGCCCTGGTCCGCAGGGTCATATGGCGGGGCATCGGAGCCGTCCCGCAGACCGACAAGGGCACCTCCCCGGCGGCGGAGGGAGGGTGAGTCGGTCCGGCGGGTTAGCCTCGTCCCAGGAAAGACCACCCACACCAGGAGGAACCCGTGCAGGTCCGCATCGGCATCCGTGACGTCTCCCGCGAGATCGCCTTCGAGTCCACCCAGTCCCCCGACGCGGTCCGCGCCGCCGTCTCCGAGGCGGTCGGCTCCGGCGCTCCCGTCATCGAGCTCGAGGACGAGAAGGGCGGCAAGATCCTGGTGCCGACCTCGGCCCTGGGCTACGTCGAGATCGGTGCCCAGGAGAAGGCCCGGGTCGGCTTCGGCACCCACTGACCCGGTCGCCGTCCGCGGGGTGCGGTGAGCCCCCCGCTGGCGACACGTGACGTTTTCATTCGCGCAGGTGGTGGAATGCCACTAGTGTGACTGCCGTTGTATGAAGCGGCGTCGGGCATCCCCGGCGCCAGGCAGAGGGAAACCGGTCCCCTGCTGGACTGACTTCTCGAAAGGTACTCACCATGGACTTCGACCTCGGCACTCTCGTCGCGGCCCTCGTGGCTGGCTGCATCGTCGGCCCCCTGGCCCGCCTCATCCTGCCCGGCCGTCAGAACCTCTCGGCCGGCATGACCGTCCTGCTGGGCGCCATCGGCTCCCTGCTGGGCGCGCTGGCCGCCATGTTCTTCTTCGACTACAGCGGCGGTCTGCTGAACCCCTGGGGCCTGGTCCTGGGCATC
This sequence comes from Ornithinimicrobium panacihumi, assembly GCF_052073805.1. Taxonomy (NCBI): domain Bacteria; kingdom Bacillati; phylum Actinomycetota; class Actinomycetes; order Micrococcales; family Ornithinimicrobiaceae; genus Ornithinimicrobium; species Ornithinimicrobium panacihumi. The sequence goes on from NZ_JBQGWG010000008.1 coordinate 105,648, forward strand.
ATCGGCGCTCTTGTCGTCGTCCTGGCCTACGGCGCGATCACCGGCAAGGACAACACCCACAAGCGCATCAGCTGACCTCAGCCTGAGCCTCGACGGCGCGTCCCCTCCTCCGAGGGGGCGCGCCGTCGCCGTTCACGGACGCCGTGGTCACCGGGGCGATCCGCTACCCTTGAAGAGTTCACCGGTGACCGGTCGGCCGCAGACCCCCTGCGGTTGCTGCTGGTCGGGCGAGGCACCCGACCACCATTTCGAAGAGATTCCCGATCGGCCCGAGAGCCCGAGCCAGCGCCGTCCGCCTGCTCGGATCCTTCGAGACGATCGTGAGTTCGACGTGCAAGAGACCAAGACCTTCGCCGACTTCGGCATCCACCCCGACATCGTCAGCGCGCTGGCGGAGCACGGGATCACCCACCCTTTCCCCATCCAGGCGATGACCCTGCCCGTGGCCCTGTCCAGGCACGACATCATCGGCCAGGCCAAGACCGGCACCGGCAAGACCCTCGGCTTCGGTCTGCCCATGCTGCAGAACGTCACCGCGCCCGGGGACGAAGGGTATGCGGATCTCCCGGGCAAGGGTGCTCCCCAGGCCCTGGCCGTGGCACCCACGCGCGAGCTCGCGGTCCAGGTGGCCGGCGACCTGACGCGCGCGGGCGCCAAGCGCGGCATCCGCGTCGTCACCATCTACGGCGGCCGCGCCTACGAGCCGCAGATCGAGGCCCTGGCCAAGGGTGTCGAGGTCGTCGTCGGCACCCCCGGCCGCCTCCTTGACCTGGCCGCCAAGGGGCACCTCAACCTGGGCCACGCCCGCACCGTCGTCCTGGACGAGGCCGACGAGATGCTCGACCTGGGCTTCCTGCCCGACGTGGAGAAGCTGCTGGCCCTCACCCCGGCCGGTCGCCACACCATGCTCTTCAGCGCGACCATGCCCGGGGCCGTGGTGGCCCTGGCCCGCCAGTACATGACCCAGCCCACCCACATCCGCGCGATGAGCGAGGACGGCGACGAGCGTCAGACGGTGGCCGCCGTCAAGCAGTTCGCCTACCGCGCGCACGCCCTGGACAAGGTCGAGATGCTGGCCCGCATCCTGCAGGCCAAGGACCGTGCCCGCACGATCATCTTCACCCGCACCAAGCGCACGGCCGCCAAGGTCGCCGACGAGCTGGCCCAGCGCGGCTTCGCCGCCGCCGCGATCCACGGCGACCTCGGCCAGGGCGCCCGCGAGCAGGCGCTGCGAGCCTTCCGCAACAACAAGGTCGACGTCCTGGTCGCCACCGACGTCGCGGCCCGTGGTATCGACGTCGAGGCGGTCAGCCACGTCATCAACTACCAGTGCCCCGAGGACGAGAAGACCTACCTGCACCGGATCGGTCGCACCGGCCGCGCCGGGGCGACGGGCGTGGCGGTCACGTTCGTCGACTGGGACGACATGCCGCGCTGGAGCCTGATCAACAAGGCCCTGGACCTCGGCTATCCCGAGCCCGAGGAGACCTACTCCTCCAGCCCCCACCTGTTCACCGACCTGGACATCCCCGAGGGCACCCGTGGCACCTTGCCGAAGTCGGCCAGGACCCACGCCGGCCTGGACGCCGAGCGCCTCGAGGACCTCGGTGGTCCCTCCCCGCGCGGCGACCGTGGCCGTGGGGACCGCTCCGGCCGTTCGGGCGGTCGCGGCGGGCAGGGCGGCCGCGGTGGTCGCTCCGGCGGTCGTGACGGTGGCCGCTCCCAGGACGGCCGTCAGGGCGGGCGCACCGAGCGTGAGGGCACCCGCACCGAGCGTGAGGGCGCCGAGCGTCGCGGCGGTGCACCCCGGCGCCGGCGCCGGATCAACCTCACCGGAGGCGCCGCCGCCAAGGGCGGAGCACCGTCCGGCGACTGACCGGCTAGACCGCCCCCAGCAGTCCCGACCCCGTGGCCCGAGCGAGGATCTCCTCCAGGACCACGGGGGCGGTCGTGTTCTCGCCCAGCCGGTTCAGCTTGCCCGTGCCGTGGTAGTCGCTGGATCCCGTCCGGAGCAGACCCAGCCGCTCCGCGAGCGTCGCCGCCCGGTCCCGCTCCTCGGGCCCGTGGTCCCGGTGGTCGACCTCCAGCCCCGCGAGCCCGGCGAGCGCCATCTGCTCGACGAGCCCCTCGTCGATCGTCCTGCCCCTGCTCGAGGCGAACGGATGTGCCAGGACAGGGACCCCTCCCGCAGCCACGACCAGCTCGGTCATCCGCACGGGATCCAGCACGTGGTAGGCCACGTAGTAGGGAGAGCCCGAGGCCAACACGTCGACGAAGGCATCGTCCCGGCGGGGATAGACACCGTTGCGCACGAGAACGTCGGCGATGTGCGGCCGCCCGAGGGTCGCCTCCGGCCCCGCCACGGCCAGCACCTCCTCGTAGGTGACCGGATAGCCGTCGGCCGCCAGCAGGTCCACCATCGCCCGGAGACGGGTGTCCCGGCTGTCACGGCTGCGGGCCAGCTCCTCCATCAGCGCCTGGTCCTGCCCGTCGGGCAGGTAGGCCAGGAGGTGCACCGAGATGCGGTGGTGGTTGCAGGAGATCTCGATCCCCGGCACCACGACGACGCCGTGCTCACGGCCGGCCCGGTCCGCCTCCGACCACCCGCTGATGACGTCGTGGTCGGTGAGACCGACCACGTCCAGCCCCGCCCGGGCGGCCTGGGCCACGACGACGTCGGGCGGCTCGCTGCCGTCGCTGCGGTCGGAGTGGGTGTGCAGGTCGATCACGGAGCCCCGGTCGAGGTAGGACATGGAGAACACCGTAGGGGGTGACGAGAGGCTGCATACTGGAGGTTCGACATCTGCGGCGAGCCGGACCCCACCGGACGTCCGAGCACCGAGGAGTTTCATGTCGCTTTCCCCGTCCACCTCCCCCCGTCGACGTCTCGCCCGCGCCGGTCTGGGGCTCACGCTGTCCCTGGGCCTGCTCACGGGCTGCGCCCAGGAGGAGCCTCTCGACGACGCCACGCCGTCGACCGCGGCCACACCCACGACCCCGGAGCAGACGGAGAGCGAGACCTCCACGACGGACACGGCCGCGACCACGGACGCCGCAGCGACGACGGACACGGCACCCACCACGGAGGAGCCGAGCAGCACGGCGGACGACTCGGCCGCGAGCTCGGCCGCTCCCACCACCCTCGACGCCAAGGGCGGCGCCTTCACCGTGACGACCCCCGCCGGCTGGGAGGACGCGATCGACCTGGTCGACGTGGACTCGGTGCAGCTGGCCATCAAGGCTCCCGAGCAGACCGACGGCTTCTACACCAACATCCTCGTCACCGAGGACGAGTACGTCAGCAACCTGACCTCGGCGGTCGAGGAGGCGGCCAAGGAGCTCGCCGGTGACGACTCGGAGTACGAGATCCTCGAGGCCGCCCCGGTCGACGGCAACAAGGCGCCCGGCTACCGGATCGTGCGCGAGGTCCAGGGCAAGAGCCTCGTCCAGACGCAGCGCTGGATCAGCCACGACGGGACCCTCTACGTCGTGACGCTGTCGGCGTTGGAGGAGCAGGCCGAGGAGGCCGCCCCCGTCCTGGACGAGCTGCTGGAGTCGTGGAGCTGGAACGACTGACCAGCTCGGGCTGACGGGCCCGGCCCGTCAGCCTGAGACGTGCGTCCCCCGCGCCCGGCGACGGGCGCGGCGGGAGGCCAGGTCCAGTCCGAACCGCCGCCTCGCCAGGAAGCCACCGATCGACAGACCCGCGGCCAGCGCGAGCCCCGTCGAGACCGCTGTCCCGAACTGCAGCACAGCCTGTCCGACGACGGCGGGGTTGTCCGCGAGGAAGAGGTTGATCGCCCGGTAGACGGCCAGCCCCGGAAGCAGCGCGACGATGCTCGCCGTGGCCACGGCCATCTCCGGGACGCGGAGCATCTTGTGGGCCGCCACCGCGAGGGCACCGACCGGCGCTGCGGCCAGCCCCGAGGCGGCCGCACCGCCCAGGCCCACCGCCAGCCCGCCGATGAAGACCAGCCAGCCCAGGATCGCGATGCCGATCGACAGCAGGGTCGTGCGGACGCCGGTGTAGGTGTTCAGGCAGAATCCCGTGGCCACCATGACGGCCCCGATGACGGTGATCAGCAGGTTGCCCCCCAGCGACGTGCTCGCCTGGACCTCCATGGAGACCCCGAGCCGGTTGGCCAGCCCCATGACAGCGGCGACCCCGACGGCGATGCCGAGCGTCATGAGGATGACCTCGAGCACACGGGCGCCGGCCGTGACGTAGTAGCCGTCCAGCGCGTCCTGAGTCGCGCCCAGCAGGCCGAGCCCCGCCAGGAGGATCACGATCCCGGAGATCAGGACCAGCGAGGGCGCCCGTACACCCAGGACGTCCAGCCCCTGACCCGCTGACCAGAAGAGGAGCAGGGCGATGAGTGCCGAGACGGCCGCACTCACGGCCTGGGCGAAGAAGGCCGCGACCCCACCCTGGTAGAGCACCCGCTGGACCCGGTCCACCAGGGCGGCCGAGAGGCCGGCGACCAGCCACATACCGGGTGAGGCGCCGAAGAGCATCACGACGCCGATGCCCATCAGGGCGCTGCCCAGGGTGACGACCCATCTCCGGTAGGGGTGGGGCGCCGACAGGATGCGCATCAGCCGCACCCGGGCGACGTCCACGTCCATCGGGGTGCCCCCGGCTGCGGAGGCCCCCACGATCTCGTCGACCAGGCGCTGGACCCCCTCGAGGCGGGTGTAGTCGGGTGAGCGCGCCGGGATGATGCGCATGACCGAGAGCGGGTCCTCGTGCAGGCCGCGGTGGATCGAGACCGTGATCGAGGTGAAGGTGACGTCGATGTGCGCAGAACGGACCCCGTAGGCCTGCACGAGGCGCAGCACCGTGGCGACGCAGTCGGCGGCGGACGCCCCGGTCGACAGCATCGCCTCGCCGACCCGGAGCGCCAGGTCGATCACGGCCCTGGCCTGGCGCTGGCTGACGGCGTCGTCACCACCGGTGCGGGTGCCCAGGGCGACGGTGGGGGGCGAGACCCCCTTGACCACGTGAGCGGCCCGGCTGCGCCAGGCCCGGGCCACGGCGGGCGCTGCCGCCGACACCTGGGGCGAGCTGATCCGGACCGGGCCGGTCACCTCGCCCACCTCCACGACGGGAAGGGGCTGCGCCGCGGGCAGTGGCCTCGTCTCCTCACTCACTGTCCCAAGACTAGGGGCCGAGCCTGACCGCGAGGTGAATGCCCGCGTTGCCTACCATGGCCGGGTGAATGCCAGCGAGAAGCAGCACCAGGCCGAGCACCGCAACCGCCCCACCGGAGAGGCCTTCCGGGCCTTCATGGGGTCCAGCTGGGCGCCCCGCAGCACCGAGGTGCCCTCGATCACCGAGGCGGCACGGTATGCGGCAGCGCGCCGCGAGCGCGTCTCCGCCGCCTTCCCCGGGACCCGGGTGGTCGTCCCGGCCGGCGGTCTGAAGATCCGCAGCAACGACACCGACTACGTCTTCCGCCCCCACAGCGCCTTCGCCAACCTCACCGGGCTCGGCGCCGACCGGGAGCCGGACGCGGTGCTCGTCCTGGAGCCGGTCGTGGCCGAGGACGGCTCCCCCGCCGGGCACGAGCCGGTCCTCTACTTCGTGCCGCTGGCCGACCGCGACAGCGACGAGTTCTTCGCCAACTCCCGGGTGGGAGAGTTCTGGGTGGGCAGCCGGGCGACGCTGGCCAGCGCGGCCTCCGAGCTGGGCGTGACCACCCGCCACCTGGACGAGCTGGGCGACGCACTGGGCAAGGACGTGGGCCCGGGCGGGCTGGCGCTGCGGGTCGTGCGGGACGCCGACCGCGAGGTCGCGGCCCTGGTGGACCAGGTCCGCGAGCAGACCGGTGTCGTCACCGACGCGCAGAGCCTGGAGGCCGCCCAGGCCACCGATGCCGAGCTGGCCAGGAGCCTGTCCCACCAGCGGATGGTCAAGGACGAGTGGGAGGTCCGGCAGATGGAGGATGCGGTCGAGGCGACCGCCACCGCCTTCGACGCCGTGGTCGAGCAGCTGCCCGAGGCCTTGCGCCGCGGACGCGGCGAGCGCTGGGTGGAGGGCATCTTCGGCCTGCACGCCAGGCATGCCGGCAACGGCGTGGGCTACGACTCGATCTGCGCCTCGGGCGAGCACGCCACCACCCTCCACTGGATCCGCAACACCGGAGATCTCGTGGACGGCGACCTGCTGCTCCTCGACGCCGGTGTGGAGACCGACTCGCTCTACACCGCCGACGTGACCCGCACCATCCCGGTCAACGGCACCTTCAGCCCGGCCCAGCGCAAGGTCTACGACGCCGTCCTGGAGGCGCAGGAGGCGGGCCTCGCCGCCGCACGGCCGGGCAACCGCTTCAAGGACGTGCACGCCGCCGCCATCGAGGTCATCGCCCGGCACCTGCTGGAGTGGGGCCTGCTCCCCGAGGGGGTCACCCTCGAGCAGACTCTGGACGCCGACGAGGGCCAGTTCCACCGCCGCTGGATGGTCCACGGCACGAGCCACCACCTGGGCATCGACGTGCACGACTGCGCCCTGGCGCTGCGTGAGGACTATGTCGACGGCGAGCTGCGCGAGGGCATGGTGCTGACGGTCGAGCCGGGCCTCTACTTCAAGTCCGACGACCTGCTCGTGCCCGAAGAGCTGCGCGGCATCGGGGTCCGGATCGAGGACGACGTCGTCATCACGGCCGACGGCTGCCGGAACCTCTCGGCGATGCTCCCCCGCACGGCCGATGACGTGGAGTCCTGGGTCCGCGACGGTGGCCGGCGGACCGATCCCCGGGCCTGACCCGGATCCCGACCCCGGCACCCTGCCCCGGACGCACGAGACCCCCGGACCGATCGGTCACGGGGGTCTTGTCTGTCGGCGCCGCCGAGGGATCGGCGGCGCGCCGCGTCAGCGGCGGAAAAAGCGCCGGCGTGGCCGCACGGGGCGACGCGCCACGTCCTGCGCCAGGGTGTGGCGGAAGGAGCGGCCGGCGGAGGGGACGTACATGATGGTCGGGCCCATGGTGAGCTGCATTGTCCTTTCAGGACGATCCGGTAGGGGGAGATGTTGGGGCAGATCCTTGGCCCCACATCAATGATAAACCCGCAGGTGAGGCTAGTTATTGCCATTTTCGTGGTGACTTCGCTCACCCCCGGAGCGGTTATCCTCGACCCTGTGAGCTCTCCCCGCGTCTTCGTGGCCCGACTGAACGGCCTGAGCGTCTTCGACCCCCTCGGTGACGAGGTCGGTCGGGTGCGGGACGTGGTGGTCAGCATGACCGGTCGGGCGACCGCTCAGGGGCCCCGGGTCATCGGCCTGGTGGTCGAGGTGCCCGGCCGTCGGCGCGTCTTCGTCCCGATCACCCGCGTCACCTCGATCGACGCCGGTCAGGTGATCACCACCGGGCTGGTCAACATGCGACGGTTCGCCAAGCGCCACGCCGAGACCTTGGTCGTGGGTGAGCTCTTCGACCGCCAGGTCACCCTCCTGGAGGACCGGAGCACAGCCGTCGTGGAAGACGTCGCCATGGAGCGGCAGCGCAGCGGCGACTGGCGCCTGACCAAGGTCTACGCCCGCAAGGTCGACGCCGCACGGGCCAGCCGTGGCCTGCGCATGCGTCGTCGTGGGGAGACCGTGCTCGTGGACATCGACCAGGTCGACGGTCTCCACCTGGCCGGCCCCGCACAGGCGGCCACCGCCCTCCTCGAGGCCTACGAGGACCTCAAGCCCCAGGACCTCGCCGAGGCCATCCACGACCTGACACCCAAGCGCCGCGCCGAGGTCGCCGACGCCCTGGACGACGAGGTCCTCGCCGACGTGCTGGAGGAGCTGCCCGACGACGACCGTCTCGAGATCCTCACCCAGCTGCCCACCGAGCGCGCGGCGGACATCCTCGAGGCGATGCAGCCCGATGACGCGACCGACCTCATCTCGGACCTGCCCACGGCCACCCAGGAGGAACTCCTCCAGCTCATGGAGCCGGACGAGGCCGCGGACATCCGGCGCCTGCTCACCTACGAGGAGAACACCGCCGGAGGACTGATGACCACCGAGCCGGTCATCCTCGGCCCCGAGGCGACGATCGCCGAGGCCCTGGCGCTGGTCCGGCGGGAGGAGCTGCACCCGGCCACCGCCTCGCTGGTCTACGTCACCCGTCCCCCGCACGAGACACCGACCGGCAGGCTGCTGGGGAGCGTCCACATCCAACGCCTGCTCCGCGAGGCGCCGCACCAGCCCGTGGGCTCGATCCTCGACCCCGACATCGACCCCGTCGCCCCCGACGCGTCGCTCGGTCAGGTGACCCGTGCACTGGCCACCTACAACCTGGTGGCGCTGCCGGTCACCGATGAGGAGGGCCGGCTCCTGGGTGCGGTGACCGTGGACGACGTCCTCGACCACATCCTGCCCGAGGACTGGCGCGAGGACGATCTGGAGGACCGACCGATGACGGAGGTGGCCGATGTCTGAGCAGACGCCTCGCCGCCCGGCTCCCGGGCGCACCGCCCCGCCCTCCACGCGCGCGGGCGCCCGTCTCGACCAACCCTTGGCGAAGTCGCGCCGCTGGATGCCGCAGACCACCATGGATCCCGAGAGCTTCGGGGCCTTCGCCGAGCGCTTCGCCCGGTTCATGGGCACCGCGCGGTTCCTCGTCTGGATGACGGCCTTCGTGGTCATCTGGCTGCTGTGGAACACGCTCGCCCCGGCGTCTCTGCGCTTCGACCCCTATGCCTTCATCTTCCTGACGCTCATGCTCAGTCTCCAGGCCTCCTACGCCGCACCCCTGATCCTGCTGGCGCAGAACCGTCAGGACGACCGCGACAAGGTGCAGATGGAGCAGGATCGGGCCCGCAACGAACGCAACCTGGCCGATACCGAGTTCCTGACCCGCGAGGTCGCGGCGCTGCGGATCGCCATGCGCGAGGTGGCCACCCGCGACTTCATCCGTTCCGAGCTCCGGGCGCTGCTGGAGGACATGGAGGAGCGTCGGGAGCAGCAGGAGGCAGACCGGCCCGCCGGGGCCGACGGCACCCGGAAGGACCCCCCGCCGTCCCGCCCCTGACGACGGAGCAGGCGGCCGGGCGACCTACGATGGACCCCATGCCACTACCCAGCACCGAAGCTCTCCAGGCTGCCCTCTCGACGGTCGACGACCCCGAGATCAAGAAGCCAATCACCGAACTCGGCATGGTCGAGTCCGTCGACGTCTCCGACGAGGGACACGTCCGGGTGGGCGTGCTCCTCACGGTCCCCGGCTGTCCCCTGAAGGACCGGATCACCCGTGACGTGACCGCCGCCGTGTCCGCCGTCGAGGGCGTCACCGGCGTGGACGTGCAGCTGGGCGTGATGAGCGACGAGCAGCGCGGCAACCTGCGTGAGCAGCTGCGGGGTGGCGCGGCCGAGCGGGAGATCCCCTTCGCCCGCCCCGACTCGCTCACCACCGTCTACGCCGTCGCCTCCGGCAAGGGTGGCGTCGGCAAGTCCACGGTCACGGTCAACCTCGCCGCCGCCCTGGCCGAGGAAGGCCTGCGGGTCGGCGTCGTGGACGCCGACATCTACGGCTTCTCGGTGCCCCGGATGCTGGGCGTCACCCAGCCCCCCACCCAGGTCGACGACATGATCCTGCCCCCGGTCGCCGAGCCCAGCGGCGTCAAGGTCATCTCGATCGGCATGTTCGTCCCGGGCAACCAGCCCGTCGTCTGGCGCGGCCCCATGCTGCACCGCGCCGTCCAGCAGTTCCTGGCCGACGTCTACTGGGGCGACCTGGACGTGCTGCTCCTGGACCTTCCCCCGGGCACCGGCGACATCGCCATCACGGTGGCCCAGCTGCTGCCCGGCAGCGAGCTGATCGTGGTGACCACGCCGCAGCAGGCGGCAGCAGAGGTCGCCGAGCGGGCCGGGGCGATCTCCATGCAGACGCACCAGCGCCTCGTGGGCGTGATCGAGAACATGTCGTGGCTGGAGCTGCCCGACGGTTCCCGCCAGGAGCTCTTCGGCTCCGGTGGCGGTCGGGCCGTGGCGGAGTCGCTGTCGCGATCCATCGGCGCCGAGGTGCCGCTGCTGGGTCAGGTGCCGCTCGACATCGCCCTGCGCGAGGGCGGCGACCAGGGTCGTCCCGTGGTCCTCGACGCACCCGACTCCCCCGCCGCGACCGCGCTGCGCGGCGTCGCCCGCCAGCTGGCTCGCCGCGGGCGGGGCCTGGCCGGCCGCAAGCTGGGGATCACCCCGACCGTCAACCGCTGACCTACCCGTCGACGCCACCTGGCCCCCGCCGGCCGTGCCGGCGGCTGGTCAGGTGGCGTCGGTGTCGAAGGGCGTCGGAAGGCTCGGATCGTGTGCCGCACTGCCCCACGGGGAGGGCGGAGCCGCGGACCGAGCGACGGACGCTGCAGCCGCGGTCGCCCCGCCGCCCGCCGACGCCGAGGCGGTGGCTGCGGCGGCGGACCCCGCGCCGGGGCTGGTGAGGGCCTCCCGCACGATCCTGCGGGGGTCGTACTGCCGAGGGTCGAGCTGACGCCAGTCGACGTCGTCGAAGCTGGGACCCAGCTCGTCCTTGATCTGCGTCTTGGCGCCCTCTGCCATCGAGCGCAGCGACCTGACGGCCTCGCCGAGCTTGCCGGCGTAGTAGGGAAGCCGCTTGGGGCCCAGGATCAGGAAGGCGAGGATGACGAGGAGGATGACCTCCTCGCCCTGGATGTTCAGCACGCAGCCTCCTCGTCCCGGAGGACGGCCACCTCGACCGCCCGTCCCCGCACCGCAGCCACAGCCTACCTATCCCCCGGACCCGGCCAGGGTCAGCCTCACGGTGCGCTCCCGGCCGTCGCCGGCGCGGACCTCGAGCTCGACCTGCTCGCCGATCTCGCGGGAGCGCAGCACGACCAGCAGGTGCTGGTAGTCGCTGATCCGGGTCCCGTCCACGGACAGGATCACCTCCCCCGGTCGCAGCCCTGCCGCCTCGGCCGGCCCGCCGGGGATCACCGGGTCGGCGTCCGACTCGCCCTCCCCCATCACCCGTGCCCCCTCGCCGGTGTAGCGCACGTCCACGTGCACGCCGATGACGGGATGCTGGCTGCTGCCGGTCTCGATGATCTGCTCGGCGGTCCGGCTGGCCTGGTCGGCCGGGATCGCGAAGCCCAGCCCGATGGACCCTGCCGGGCCGAACGAGCTCGAGGGCAGCTGGGCGATGGCCGAGTTGACCCCCACCACGTGACCGGCCAGGTCCAGCAGCGGGCCCCCGGAGTTGCCAGGGTTGATCGCGGCGTCGGTCTGGATGGCGTTGATGTAGCTGACGTCCATCTCCTCGCCGGCGACCACCGGTCGGTTGAGGGCGGAGACGATCCCGCTGGTCACCGTGCTGTCCAGGCCCAGGGGTGCTCCCACCGCCACGACCGTCTGCCCCACCTCGACCTCGTCGGAGTCGGCGAAGGGCAGCGCGGCCAGGTCCTGCGCCTCGACCTTGAGCACGGCGATGTCGTAGACGGGGTCCGACCCGACGACCTCCGCCTCGATCGGCTCGCGGCCGGGAAGATGCACCGAGATGCCCCCACCTGTGGTGCTGGCGGCGATCACATGGTGGTTGGTGAGCACGTAGCCGTCGTCCCGGATCACGAAGCCAGATCCCTGACCGTCCCGTCCCTCCGGGCCGAGCGCGACCAGCGCCACGCTCGGCAGCACCGATCGGGACAGGCCGGCGATCGTGCCGTCCGCGGGCACCGGGGCGATCCCCTCGGTCACCGAGGCATCCTGCTCGGTATGCGGCGCCGCGGTGGCGGGGGTCCCCGCACCGGCGGTGCTCGACGGCTCGGTCGCCCGGTCGCTCGTCGGGGCGGTCGACGTCTGACCGGAGGGCCCGGATCCCATCGCGTTGGAGGCGATCACGCCGCCGCCCAGACCCCCGACGGCCCCGGCGACGAAGGAGGCGAGCACCACCGGCACCTGGCTGCGCGGACGCGTGGCCCGCCTGGGGCTCACGGGCACCGGGACGGTGGGGTCGGTCATGGACACCGATTGTGCCAAGACCCGGTGGGAAATCCCGCACCGAGGTCACCCGACCCGTCGTCGGAGCTGCCTGCGCCGGGGTGTCGCAGGCAGCGGGCGGTCAGCCGAGCGTGGTGACCGGACGGAGGCTGGTGGCCTGCCTGGTCTGGGCCGCGGGCCGGCGGTGCGCCAGCGAGGTCCGCAGGAGCGCCCTGCCCCGGTGGATCCGGGAGCGGACCGTGCCGAGCTTGATGCCCAGGGTCTGCCCGACCTCCTCGTAGGAGTAGCCCTCGATGTCGGAGAGCACGACGGCCGCCCGGAAGTGCGGCGGGAGCGCCATCAGCGCCGCCTGGATGTCGGCGTCCAGGTGGGTCATCGCGAAGACTTCTTCGGGATCGGTCCCGCTGGAGCGCAGAGGCAGCCGGGCGGAGAGCTCCTCGGTGAGTGCGTCGAAGCGGATCCGCTGTCGACGCCGGACCTTGTCCAGGAAGAGATTGGTGGTGATCCGGTGCAGCCAGCCCTCGAAGGTCCCGGGGCGGTAACGCTCGAGGGAGCGGAAGACGCGCACGAAGACGTCCTGGGTCAGGTCTTCGGCCTCGTGGGGATCGCCGGTGAGCCGGTAGGCCAGGCGGTAGACGCGGGCGGAGTGCTCGCGGACGATCTCCTCCCACGACGGTGGCTGCCAGTCCTCGGACACCGTGGAGCCGCTGCCGACCTGCGCTTCCCGACTCATGCGCCCCACCCAACCAGGCCAGGCTGGGAGGAGGCTGGACGAGAGGCGGCCGATAGGGTGGCCCCATGGCCTCTGCGAAGCTCTCCTCGGTCGCCTACTCCGAGGACTTCATCACCCCCCACCCCGTGATCGAGGACGCTCAGCGTCGCGGTGAGGAGCTGGGCGCCCGCCCCCTCTCCACCGCCGCCGGGGCGACCCTGCGCATGCTGGTCGCGGCGGTCGCGGCGCGTCACGTCGTGGAGATCGGCACCGGGGCGGGCAGCTCCGGCCTGTGGCTCCTGCAGGGCATGCCGCGGGACGGCATCCTGACCTCCATCGACAGCGAGCCCGAGCATCAGCGCGCAGCGAAGGAGGCCTTCCAGGCCGCCGGGATCCCGCCCCAGCGGACCCGCGTCATCAGCGGCGACGCGGCCCAGGTGATCGGCCGCCTCACCGACGGCGCCTACGACCTGGTCCTGGTGGACGCGGACAAGGAGAGCTATCCCGTCTACGTCGAGGAGGCCCTCCGTCTCCTGCGCCAGGGCGGGGTGCTGGTCCTCGACAACATGCTCTGGCACGACCGGGTGGCCGACCCCGCCGCCCGGGACGAGGTCACCACGCTGCTGCGCGACCTGGGCAAGAGCCTGCGCGAGGACGAGCGCCTCCTCCCGGCCCTGCTGCCGGTGGGCGACGGGCTCTTCGTCGCCGTCAAGCGCTGACCGTGGGTGATCCGTGAAGCACCGACCCTGAACGCGGCGAGCCCCCGGGACCGATGGTCACCGGGGGCTCGCCGCGTCAGGGCCGTCGTCAGCCCACGCACTCCTTGATGGCGTCACCGAGGGCCGTGGCCTCGTCGGCGTTCATCTCGACGACCAGCCGGCCTCCACCCTCCAGAGGCATCCGAAGCACGATGCCTCGGCCTTCCTTGGTGACTTCCAGGGGGCCGTCGCCGGTGCGAGGCTTCATTGCTGCCATGGGTTGCCCTTCCTCGTGTGGCGGCCAAGGACCGCTCCCCGCGCCGGTGCGTGGGGTCTCACAGATGTGACCTATTATCTCCCCTTCCCCACGGCCCGCCTAATCGACCTGTCTCAACGCTGATCGACGACCGTCCTGGGATACTTTCTGTGTGCATGCCCGATCCGCCGTCGTCGACCTGTACGGCGACCACCTGTCCGCACTGGGGTGGTGGGCGCCGGTGTCGGTGGTCGTGGCGCTGGCCGAGGCGTGCGAGGTCCAGCCGCCCGCCACCCGGACCGCCATCTCCCGCCTCGTCCGCGAGGGCTGGTTGCAGGCCGAGTCCCGCCACGGAACCCGGGGGTATGCGGCCACTCCCCTCGCCCAGGGCCGTCTCGCGGGGGCGCACGACCGCATCTACGCCAACGGCCCCCGCGCCTGGCCCGGCACGTGGCACGTGGTCGTCGTGGAGCACCGGGGAGACCGTCGGCGCCGCGAGCAGGTGGCGGCCTCCCTGGGCTATCTGGGCTACGGCCGGCTGGCCTCCTCCACCTGGATCAGCCCGTGGGCCAGTTCGGAGCTGGGGCCGACGCTGGCGGCCCACGGCGCCACCTGGACGAGCCTCACCGGGCCGCTCGACGAACCGCTGGACGCCGCGTCGGTCTGGGACCTGGAGGGTCTGCACCACGCGTACGCCCGCTTCGCCGCCGAGCTGCCGCCCCTGGACGGGCTGGCCGCCCTGGACCCGCCGCAGGCCTACCGGCTGCGCACCCAGCTGGTGCACCGGTGGCGCAAGTTCCTCTTCTCCGACCCCGGTCTGCCTGCCGAGGTGCTGCCCCCGACCTGGGCCGGGCACGAGGCGCGGGCCCGTTTCCTGGCAGTCGCAGGTGCCCTGCGGCCTGCCGCCGAGATCCACGTGGCCCGGGCGCTGGGGCTGACGGCCGAGGCGTCGTGGCCGACCCACCCGTCGTAGATTGACGCTATGAGCACCGATGCCGTCAACTCCCCGTCCCCGGTGGCCGTGACCCGCGACGGCGGTGTCGCCACCGTGACCCTCAGCCGTCCGGACTCGATGAACTCCCTCGACGTCGCCACCAAGGAGGCCCTGCTGTCGGCGCTGCGTGACGTCGCGTCCGACGATGCGGTCCGCTGCGTTGTGCTGACCGGCACCGGACGAGCCTTCTGCGTCGGCCAGGACCTCAAGGAGCACGTCTCCCTCCTGGCGGAGGACCCCGAGCAGCTGTGGACCACCGTGGCGAGGCACTACAACCCCGTCGTGGAGCTGATCGCGACCATGGACAAACCTGTGGTCGCCGCCGTCAACGGTGTCGCGGCGGGCGCCGGGGCGGCTTTCGCGTTCGCCGCCGACCTGCGCTACGTGGCCGACACCGCGGGTTTCAACCTGGCCTTCACCGGCATCGCGCTGTCGTGCGACTCCGGGACCTCCTGGACCCTTCCCCGGCTGGTTGGACCGGCGAGGGCCAAGGAGCTGCTCTTCTTCCCGCGCACGATCCCCGCTCAGGAGGCCCTGGACCTGGGCCTGGTCACCGAGATCGTCGCCGCCGACGACCTCCAGGCCCGCGCCGCCGAGGTCGCCGCCCACCTGGCGGACGGCCCCACCCGCGCCTACGGAGCGGTCCGACGCGCGGTGGCCTTCTCCGCCGGGCACGGCCTGCCCGACTCCTTGGCGCACGAGGACGAGCTGATGACCCGGACCGGCACGAGCGAGGATCACCAGAGCGCGGTGGCCGCCTTCCTGGCCAAGGAGAAGCCCACCTTCACCGGTCGCTGATCTCGGCGCACCACGCTGCGGCCCGTCCCCTTCCGATCACGGCGGGTCGTCGCGCGGCGGCACGAAGCGGAACAGCTCCCAGCTCCACCAGACCTGCCAGGCCACGAAGAGGGCGGCGATCGTCACCGTGCGCACCACGAGCACCCAGGTCGGGGTCGGGCGCTCACCCTCCCGCCAGCCGCCACCGACCATGAGCACGAAGAGCGGGAAGAGGAGCATCAGGTAGCGGTAGATGCTCGTCCACGGGTCGAGCGCGGCGAAGAGGTAGAGCACGTAGCCCAGGCACCAGGTGCGCAGCTCCACGCCCAGACCCCGGGCCCACGGTCCGGCCACCGCGACGACGAGCAGGGCCAGGCCGGCGGCCAGCACCACCAGGCCCAGGGTGTCTCCCCACAGCCACTGGACCCGCTCGATGGTCGGCAGGAAGGGCGTGACCGTCTCCCCGCCGCGCCAGGAGGACATGGTCCGGGTGTAGGCGTCCGCCTCGCTCGTGGCCCCCCATGCGATGGCGGGCCAGATGAGCCCGGCCAGTCCGCAGCCCACGAGGGCGGAGCCCATGCCGGCGTACTCGACCCGGTCGATCGGCCGCTCCCGCCTGCCTCGCCACCGCACGATCACGGCGACCAGGGCCACCAGTCCCAGCGGCAGCGCGACGGGCCGGGCCAGACCGGTCAGCAGCGCCACGACCGCCGCGGCCCACCACTGGCGCCGCACGAGCAGCCAGAGCACCCCGGCCAGCAGGAGCAGCGCCAGGGACTCCGTGTAGGCCACCTGGAAGGTCGGCGCGCTCGGGTAGGTCCCCAGCAACGCCACCCCGCCCAGTGCCGCCGCGACCCCGACCTTCTCCCGCAGGAGTCCGGCGACGACGAGAGCTGCCGCATACCCCAGGAGCGTGGCGACGATGGTGCCGGTGACGGCGAAAGGGAGCCCGGTCAGCAGCGTCAGGCCGCGCGCGAGCAGCGGGAAGATCGGGTAGAAGGCCCACGGGTTCTGGCGCACCTCGCCGGCGTCGTTGCGCGGCAGCTCCTCGGGATAGCCCCGCTCGGCGATGCGTTGGTACCACTCCCCGTCCCAGAGCGTGGCGAACTGGAAGTAGCGCGGCACCCCCGGGTCGTCGTAGACCGACGGGTCCTGCCAGTGGTGGGCCAGCTGGACCAGGATGATCGTGGTGAGGGCACGGCACAGCGTCCAGATCGCGAGCACCGCCAGGACGAAGCGGAGATCGAGCAGACGCCGCAGCGGCACTGCGGCGGAGGTCATGAGGTGGCGCGCATCCCTCCGGAGTGCCGCGCCCCCGAGCGCGAGGCACCCGCCCGGAAGCAGCCCACCAGGTGGTCGTCGACCAGCCCGCAGGCCTGCATCGTGGCGTAGACCGTGGTGGGCCCGAGCTGGACGAAGCCGATCTTGCGCAGCCGCTTGGCCAGCAGCTCGGACTCGGGGGTCTGGGAGGGCACGTCGGCGAAGCGGCGTGGGCGCGGCGAGGGCTCGGGCGCATGGGTCCAGAGCAGCTCCTCCAGGCCTCCGGACTCGCGCAGCGCGAGGGTGGCCCGGGCGTTGGTGACCGTCGCCTCGATCTTGCGCCGGTTGCGGACGATGCCCTCGTCCTCCATGAGCCGGTCGACGTCGGCATCGGTGAACTCGGCCACCGTCTCGGCCTCGAAGCCGGCGAAGGCCGCCCGGAAGGCCGGGCGCTTGCGCAGGATGGTCAGCCAGGACAGCCCGCTCTGGAAGCCTTCGAGGCAGAGCCGCTCCAGCAGGGCGGTCTCGCCGTGCACCGGCTTGCCCCACTCACGGTCGTGGTAGTCGCGGTAGTCGGCGTGCCCGATCCCGGGCCATCCGCACCGGACGACTCCGTCGGGCCCGACGGACAGGTCGGGGTGCGGCGGGGTGATGGTCATCGTGCCTGGCCTCCGGTGTGGTGCGTCCCCGGCTGGGGCTCCTCCTGCCGCCTGCGGTCGTCCAGCTCGAAGCGCAGTCGGGTGATCTCCTCGTCGCGGTCGGCCAGCTCGGTCGCCAGCCGGTCCAGCGCGGCGTCGACCTGCCGCATCCGGTAGCCCCTCAACGCCTGGTCGAAGCGGACCTCCTGCACGTCGGCGGCCTGCAGCGGCCCGGTCGGCAGCGCCCGGGCGGACTCGGTCGAGACCGGCTCGGACACCCCTGCGACGTCCGTCCTGGCGACCGCCCACGCGGTGGCGGCGCCCACAGCGAGCACGGCCGCGACGACCCCGATGATGATCACGGCACAGATCCTCGCACGTCAGGAACGCGTTGAGAACCCCGACCCTCGACGCTCGTCCTGCGACTCCACGATCCACGCGACCGCTTCCGCCGCGCTGTCGGTGACCCGGAGCAGGTCCAGGTCTTCCGGCGAGATCATCCCCTCGGCCAGGACGGTGTCGCGCAGCCAGTCCAGGAGCGGGGCCCAGAAGGTGGTGCCCATCAGCACGATCGGGAAGTGCGTGATCTTGCCGGTCTGCACCAGCGTCAGCGCCTCGAAGAGCTCGTCGAGCGTGCCCACCCCGCCGGGGAGGACGACGAAGCCCTCGGCGTACTTGACGAACATGGTCTTGCGCACGAAGAAGTAGCGGAAGTTGATCCCGACGTTGGCGTAGGAGTTCAGCCCGCTCTCCCGCGGCAGCTCGATCCCCAGCCCCACCGAGGTGCCCCCTGCCTCGGCAGCACCCTTGTTGGCACCCTCCATCGTGCCCGGTCCCCCACCGGTGATGACCCCGAAGCCGGCGCGGACCAGCTCGGCGCCGACCTCCTCGGCCATCCGGTATGCGGCGTGCTCCGGTCCGGTGCGCGCGGAACCGAAGACGGCGACCGCCGGACCCAGCTCGGCCAGCGTGCCGAAACCCTCGACGAACTCGGCCTGGATGCGCAGCACCCGCCAGGGGTCGGTGTGGACCCAGTCGCGGGAGTCTCTGCTCTCCAGCAGCCGCTGGTCGGTGGTGGTGCGTGGGACCCGGCTGCCCCGCAGGGTCACCGGCCCCTTCTGGTAGATCTGTCGAGAGGCCACGGACCGACCCTATGCCAGCCGTGGCCGGTCCGCGCCTGTCGCAGCGGGGAGGCGCAGGGCGGCCACCTACACTCCTGCTCGTGCAACGCTCCCGTCGACTCCTGGTCACCGTCCTCGTGGTCGTCGCCACCGCGGTCGCCGCGGTGCTGGGAGCCGGGTGGGTCGTGGATCGCCTCAGGCCGGCACGCTGCGTCTTCCAGGCTGCGGGAGCGGAGGTCGTCCTCACCCCGGAGCAGGCCGCCAACGCCGCGACCATCGCCGGCGTCGCCGTGGCCCGCGGACTGCCGGCCCGGGCCGCCACCATCGCCCTGGCGACCGCGATCCAGGAGAGCAAGCTGCGCAACCTGCGCTACGGCCACGCCGACAGCCAGGGGCTCTTCCAGCAACGCCCCAGCCAGGGCTGGGGCAGCGTCGAGCAAGTCACCGACCCCGTCTACGCCAGCAATGCCTTCTACGACGCGCTGGAGCGGGTGCCCGGCTGGCAGGAGGGCGTGGTCACCGAGGTGGCCCAGGAGGTCCAGCGCAGCGCCTTCCCCACCGCCTACGCCGACCACGAGTGGGAGGGACGGGTCCTGGCCTCGGTCCTGACGGGGCAGGAGGGCGGCAGCACGGTGATGGGCTGCGACCTGAAGGCCCCGGAGGCGGCCGGCGACCCGGCGGCCACCGCGGCCAAGCTGGAGCGTCAGCTGGGCGTCCCTGCGACCCCGGAGACCAGCCCGGACGCCACCACCGTGACGGTCGACGCCGCCGACGAGACGCAGGCCTGGGCGCTGGCCGCGTGGGCTGTGGCGCACGCCGAGGCCGAGCAGATCGTGGCCGTGGAGGTCGCCGGGCGGGCGTGGGACCGCGACTCCGACCCGCTGGCCTGGCCACCGGCCGACCCTGACGCGGGCTCCGACGACCCGGCCGACCCGACCACCGTGGTCATCCGGCTCCGGGCCACCGACTGACGCATGCTGCGGAGCATGCCGAAGGCCCCCGCCCGGAAGGGGCGGGGGCCTTCGCTCCGGCGCCGGACGAGGCCGGCTCGATCCCGGATCAGCGCTGGTCGGCGCCGACGTAGGAGCGCTCGGCCTCGCCGATGTAGACCTGGCGCGGGCGCCCGATCTTGGTGGCTGGGTCGTTGATCATCTCGCGGTACTGCGCGATCCAGCCGGGGAGGCGGCCGATCGCGAAGAGCACGGTGAACATGTCGCTGGGGAAGCCCATCGACTCGTAGATCAGACCGGTGTAGAAGTCGACGTTGGGGTAGAGCTTGCGCTCGACGAAGTAGTCGTCCTTGAGGGCGTGCTCCTCCAGCTGCATGGCCAGGTCGAGCAGCTCGTTGCTGCCGGCCTTCTCGAACAGCTCGTGGGCCGTCTTCTTGACGATGGCCGCGCGCGGGTCGTAGTTCTTGTAGACCCGGTGGCCGAAGCCCATGAGCTTGACGCCGTCCTCCTTGTTCTTGACCTTGCGGACGAACTCGCCGACGTCACCCCCGTCCGCCTTGATCTTCTCCAGCATCGAGAGCACCGCGCTGTTGGCGCCACCGTGCAGCGGGCCGGACAGGGCGTGGATGCCCGCGGAGATGGCGGAGAAGAGGTTGGCCTCGGAGGAGCCGACCAGGCGCACCGTGGAGGTGGAGCAGTTCTGCTCGTGGTCCGCGTGGAGGATGAAGAGCAGGTCGAGGGCCTTGACCAGGTCAGGGTCCATCTCGTAGGGCTCGGTGGGCTGACCGAAGGTCATCCAGAGGAAGTTCTCCACGAGGTTGTAGCTGTTGTCCGGGTAGAGCAGCGACTTGCCCTGGCTGCGACGGAAGGCGTAGGAGGCGATCGTCGGCAGCTTGGCGAGCAGCCGGATCGTGGAGATCTCGACCTGCTCGGGGTCGCGGGGGTTGATGCTGTCCTGGTAGAAGGTGCCCAGCGCCGACACGGCGGAGGCGAGCACCGACATCGGGTGCGCGTCGCGGTGGAAGCCGTCGAAGAACTGCTTCATGTCCTCCACGAGGAGGGTGTGGCGACGGACCGTCTGGTCGAACTCCTCCAGCTGGGCGGAGGTCGGCAGCTCGCCGTAGATCAGCAGGTAGGAGGTCTCCAGGAAGCTGGACTTCTCGGCCAGCTGCTCGATCGGGTAGCCGCGGTAGCGCAGGATGCCGGCGTCGCCGTCGATGTAGGTGATGGCCGACGAGCACGAGGCGGTGTTGACGAAGCCGACGTCCAGGGTGGTGTCCCCGGTGGTCTTCATCAGCGCGCTGATCTCCAGGCCGTTGTTGCCCTCGGTCGCCGGCACGACCGGCAGCTCGAGCTCGTGCTCCCCGTGACGCAGGACGGCGGGCTGGGCGGTGGTGGACTCGGTCATGCGTTCTCCCTGGTTGTCTGGGCGGGGCGGGGACGTGCGCTGGTCACTCGTCGTGCGCCTGCGGCGGCAGTGCCGCGACGATCGGGTGGTCCTTGGGGATCAGGCCGAGCTTGGCCGCGCCGCCGGGGCTGCCGAGGTCATCGAAGAACTCGACGTTGGCCTTGTAGTAGTCGGCCCACTCCTCCGGCACATCGTCCTCGTAGTAGATCGCCTCGACGGGGCAGACCGGCTCGCACGCGCCGCAGTCCACGCACTCGTCGGGGTGGATGTAGAGCGAACGCTCACCCTCGTAGATGCAGTCGACAGGACATTCCTCGATGCAGGCCTTGTCCTTGAGATCCACGCAAGGCTGAGCGATCACATACGTCATGACCCACAGCCTAATCCGTCCGGACCGATCGCACCGCACAGGCCCGTCCCGAGCTCTCCCCCGACCACGGTGAATGGTGTGGGCACGCCGCCGGGCAGGCGCTCAGTTGGCGTCGGGGTGGGTGCAGACGACCTCGTCCTCGGGGATGTAGGTGGTGGTGTACTCGTCCCGGCCGACCACCTCGCCGCCCTGGCTGAGCACCCGGGCGACGTAGATCGTGAAGCCCGGCGACGGCGCCTGGGTCACGCAGGTGGGGGCGTCGTCGACGATCCGCTCGGGCTCTTGGATGTTCTGCCGCTCGCCCTCGATGGTCTCGACGGTGTACTGCCGCTTGCCGAGGTACTCCATGTGGATCGTGTGGTCCTCGGTCCAGGTCCGGATGACCACCGGGGTGGAGGTGTCGTTGGTCCAGAGGTTGTCCAGCCCCGGGTAGGAGATGGTCGCCTCGCGCCCCGCCGGGTAGCGGGGGATGTAGAACGAGTGGGTGGTGTGGGCGTCGAGCTGGACGCCGGAGAACCACGAGGTGTTGAAGACGGTGGTCGACACCTGGGACAGACCGCCACCCATGCCCATGACGAGACGCCCGTTGTTGATCACGGGTGCCTCCTGGTAGCCGCCCGAGGCATCGATGGGCGAGAGGGCCGCCCCGAGCGAGAACTGCTCCCCCGGCATGACGACGACGCCGTTGAGCCGCTCGATCGCGGTGCGGATGTTGTGCGACCGCGCCGCGTTGACCTCCCCGCCGGGGAACTCGGAGGTGAAGGAGCCCATGGTGCTGAACTTCCAGGCCTTGGCGACCTCGTCGCCGATCTCCGGCTCCACCGGGGTGAGCTCGGTGCGCACCTCCCGCTCCTCGCCCGAGGCGGTGAGGGCGGCACCGACCGCGGTCATCAGGGCCTCGTCGTCGAGGGCCGCGCCGGACCGGGCCGGCACGGTCTTGACGGTGGAGCCGTCGAGGCGGACGGTCGCGTCCGCAGGACCACGCTCGAGTTGACCGAGATCCTGGCGCAGACGCTCGAGCATCGCGTCCTCGTCCAGCGTCAGCGACAGGGCGTGCTCGGGGCTGCGGTCGATGGAGAGCATCGCGGCGATCTCCCGCGGAGGCACCTCGGCCGTCACCTCCTCGGCGTCCTCCCCCTCGCCGTCCACCGCGGTCACCCTCAGCGGTGCGGCCAGCGCAGGCTCGACCTCCTCAGAGGTGAAGCGGTCGACCTCGGCCTGGGAGAGGAAGGGCGGGGGTGCAGCGGCCTCGACGGTGGTCCCCGGCTCGGGGGCGGCGGGCCACCCCGAGGCGAAGGCGTCGGCGGTCGCCTCGCGGTCCAGCTCGCGGCCGTGGCTGGCATCCACCACCTCGACCTCGCCGTCGACGAGCGTGACTTCCCCCTCGACCGGCTCCTGGTCGTAGTCCTCGGCGAGAGCGGCGACGGCGGCGTCCAGCGCCTCACGGTCGACGGTGCCGACGAGCGGCAGCTCACGCTCACTGCGGGCGATGTGGGACCAGATGACCCTGGGGTCCAGGGTGAACCCCGTCACGCCCTGGATCGTGGCCTCGTAGTCGTAGCTGAGCCCGGCCTCGGCCGGGTCCAGGGTCAAGGGGGTCGGGTCGCCGACCGGCTTCCCGTCATCGACGGCCTGCACCGCCAGGGTCAGGGGTGCCTTCTCCTGGTCGGCCAGCTCGCGGCCGAGGTGCTCGATCGCCTCGTCGTGGGTCAGGTTGCCGATCTCGACGCCGGCGACGCTGAGGCCAGCCGGCGGACGGTCCTTGAAGTAGAGGGCGGCGCCCACGTAGATGGCGGCCAGCACCAGCAGGGCGGCCAGGAGCCGCAGCACGACCGCGCCCCACTCCTGACCGGTGCCCCGCGGCGTCTCCTCGCGGAGCCGCGCACCGGCGTCCCTCTCCTCAGCCATACCGACGCGTGCCTTCCTCGAGTCACGGACGGGCTAGCGCAGCCCGCCCAGCCCTCCACGGTAGTGGATCAGCGCATGCTCGTCCGTGGGGCGCGCCTGCAGCGCGACGACCTCGCCGACGACGATCGAGTGGTCGCCCGCGACGTGGACGGCGTGCGTCCGGCACTCGAAGGTCGCCAGCGCCCCCTCCACCAGGGCGGTCCCGGTCACCTCTCCCCGGGTATGCGGCACCCGCGCCAGCTGATCGTGCAACGGACGACCCGGCTCACCCAGCCAGGTCGCCAGGGCGCGCTGCTGCTCGGTGAGGATGCTGACGCCCCAGTCGGCGCCCTCCTCGATCCCCTCCAGCACGCGCGCCTCGGCGTGCAGGCTCACCAGGAGCAGGACGGGGTCCAGGGAGACGCTGGTCAGCGAGTCGACGGTCAGGGCGACGTCGTGACCCCGGAAGCTCGAGGTGACGATCGCCACGCCGGTCGCGAAGCGGCCCATGGCCTGCTTGTAGCGGCCTCGGTCGACCTGGCCCGTCACGTCCCGGCCACCCCCCAGCGCGCGTAGCCCTCCCGGCCGGGCAGCCGGGCGGCGATGTCGTTGCTCAAGGTGTACCAGCCGTCGTGGACGGTCACCTGGGTGGGGTGCCCCTGCAGCGCGGCCATCTGGGCGGGCAGTGCGTGCGGCGCCACGACCGCGTGGGTGACCAGCTCGTCCTCGACCACCCCGACGGCGTAGGACTCGTCCTCGGCGGGCACGACGGCCACCCCGCCCGCGGGGCTGCGGGTGCCCTCGGGGACGTGGGCCCGCAACCACGCCCGGTCCTCGACGGCCCAGGAGCGGGGCACCACCACGACGTAGAGGCGCGGGCCGCGTCCGTCGGCGGCCAGCGCCCGCACCGCCTCGACGGTGACCCGGTGGGTCTGGATGTGATCGGGATGGCCATAGCCCCCGTGCGGGTCGTAGGTGAGCACCACGTCGGGGTCCAGCTGCCGCAGCTGGGACGCCAGCACGGCACCGGCCTCAACCACGTCGGCGGCAGCGAAGGCCCGCGGGTGCGCGGCGGCCTCCGAGCCGGCCATGCCGCTGTCCCGCCAGCGCGGCGTCGCGCCACCCAGCCAGTGGTGGGTGACGCCGAGGGCGCGGGTCGCGGCGGCGATCTCCGTCATCCGGTGGGTGCCGAGCTCCTCCGTGCCCTCCAGGTGGGCCAGGGCCGGGGTGATGACCTCACCCTCCTCGCCCAGGGTGGCGGTGACGACGTGGACGTCGTCGCCCGCGGCGGCGTGGTGCGCGAGCGCGATCCCGGTGGCGAGGGTCTCGTCGTCGGGATGGGCGTGGACCGCCACCACCCGCAGCGGCCGTCCCAGGTCGTCGAACCCGTCCCGGAGGTCGGGCCGGGCGTCCGGGCCGGTGACCGGCTGCTGCGCGGCGGCGGTCCTGCCCGTCACGACTGGTTCCTCGCCCTCGCCGCCGTCCGGGCCCGCAGCGTGGCGTCGAGCACGACCTTGCGGACCCGCACCGCCTCCGGGGTGACCTCCACGCACTCGTCCTCGCGGCAGAACTCCAGCGACTGCTCCAGCGAGAGCAGGCGCGGCGGGATGAGCCGCTCGAGCACGTCGGCACCGGCGGAGCGGACGTTGGTCAGCTTGCGCTCCTTGGTGATGTTGACGTCCATGTCGTCGGCGCGGGAGTTCTCGCCCACGATCATGCCCTCGTAGACCTCGGTGGCCGGCTCGACGAAGAGGGTGCCGCGCTCCTGGAGGTTGAACATCGCATAGCTGGTGGCCGCGCCGGCGCGGTCGGCCACGAGCGAGCCGGACTGGCGCGTGCGGATCTCCCCGAACCACGGGGCGTAGCCCTCGAAGACGTGGTTGGCGATGCCGGTGCCCCGGGTCTCGGTGAGGAACTCGGTGCGGAAGCCGATGAGGCCGCGCGCGGGCACGACATACTCCATCCGGACCCAGCCGGTGCCGTGGTTGGTCATCTGCTCCATCCGTCCCTTCCGGGAGGCGAGCAGCTGGGTGATGGTGCCGAGGTGCTCCTCGGGCGAGTCGATGGTGAGGCGCTCGACCGGCTCGGACAGCACGCCGTCGACCTCCTTGGTGACGACCTGGGGCTTGCCGACGGTCAGCTCGAAGCCCTCGCGCCGCATCTGCTCCACGAGGATCGCCAGCGCCAGCTCGCCACGGCCCTGGACCTCCCAGGCGTCGGGGCGCTCGGTCGGCAGGATCCGCAGCGAGACGTTGCCGATGAGCTCCTTGTCCAGGCGGTCCTTGACCAGGCGGGCGGTCACCTTGGCGCCCTTGACCCGGCCGGCCAGGGGCGAGGTGTTGGTGCCGATCGTCATCGAGATGGCCGGCTCGTCCACCGTGATGAGCGGCAGCGGGCGCGGGTCCTCGGCGTCGGCGAGGGTCTCCCCGATGGTGATCTCCGGGATGCCGGCGATCGCGATGATGTCGCCGGGCGCCGCGTGCTCGGCAGGCTTGCGCTCCAGGCCCTCGGTGAGGAGGAGCTCGGTGATCTTGACCTTCTCGACGCTGCCGTCCTTGCGGCACCACGCCACCTGCTGACCCTTGCGGATCGTGCCCTGGTGGACCCGGCACAGCGCCAGGCGACCCAGGAAGGGGCTGGAGTCGAGGTTGGTGACGTGCGCCTGCAGCGGGTGGCCCTCGTCGTAGGTCGGGGCGGGCACGGTCGCCAGGATGGTCTCGAAGAGCGGCTCCATGTCCGGGCTGTCCGGCAGCTCGCCGTTGGCCGGGGCGGTCTGGGAGGCACGGCCGTTCTTGGCCGAGGCGTAGACGATGGGGAACTCCAGCGCCGTCTCCACCATCTCGGGGTCGTGCTCGTCCAGCAGGTCCATGAACAGCGCGTAGACCTCGTCCACGACCTCGGAGATCCGGCTGTCGGGGCGGTCGACCTTGTTGATGCACAGGACGACCGGCATGTGGGCCGCGAGCGCTTTGCGCAGGACGAAACGGGTCTGCGGCAGCGGCCCCTCCGAGGCGTCGACGAGCAGGACGACTCCGTCGACCATGGACAGGCCGCGCTCGACCTCGCCGCCGAAGTCGGCGTGCCCGGGGGTGTCGATGATGTTGATGGTCATCCCGCCCTCGGGGGCGTGGACGCCGGTGTAGCGGATGGCCGTGTTCTTGGCCAGGATCGTGATGCCCTTCTCACGCTCGAGGTCGCCGGAGTCCATGACCCGCTCCACCTCGGTGCCTTCCTTGCGGTGCTCGGCGAAGGCTCCGCCCTGGGTGAGCATGGCGTCGACGAGGGTGGTCTTGCCGTGGTCGACGTGGGCGACGATGGCGACGTTGCGGATGTCAGCGCGCACGCTGGTCCCGGTGGGGGTATGAGGCATGAGGAATATTCTCGCAGGAATCTGACCCTGCTCCGTCACGCTCCGGTATGCAGCAGCTCGGCCAGGTGCTCCACGATCGGCAGGTCTGCGGGCAGCCAGGCGACGTCGAGAAGGTCTTCCCGCGTGAGCCAGCGCAGCGCGTCGTGGTCCTCGAGCGGCTCCGGCTCCGGCTCCCCGGGTGCGGCCACCGCCCACCACAGGTCCATCACCGCCCGGCCGGACAGGGGCCAGCCGCCACCGATCCGGTCCCCCAGGACGACCCGGACCCCGAGCTCCTCGGCGCACTCCCGGACCGCCGCCTGCTCACCGGTCTCCCCCGGCTCGACCTTCCCGCCGGGAAACTCCCAGCCACCGGCCAGCGCCGGCGGCTCGGTCCTCCGTGCGGCCAGCACCCGCGTGGGCCTGGCCAGGTCGTCCACCAGGGCCACGGCCGCGACCAGGACCGGAGGGAGAGGTGCCGTGTGCTCCATACCCCCGATCCTGGCACCGCAGGTGCCGCAGTCACGACCCGGCCGCAGGGATGCCGCACAGGCGCAGATGGTCGGTCACCGAAGTTTGGTCACAGTCCTGTCAAGAATGCGGCACGCCTCTTCCCCTCACCCCTCCGGATGTGATGAGGTCTGCGGAAACCGGATACAGCCCTGTCCGGCACCCCCTTCAGGAGGACATCGATGAAGAACCGCAAGGTCGCGCTCACCGCGGCCACGGCAATCCTCGCCCTCGGTCTGTCGGCCTGCGCCCAGTCCGAGCGTGACACCGGCAACGACGGCGGCGGCGGCAGCACGGACGGCGGCGCCTCGACCGACGGCTCCGGTGGCACCGCGGCCCCCGGTGGCGAAGGCAGCGACGCCACCTTCGTCTTCGGCGCGGCCGGCGCCCCCACGACCTTCGACCCGTTCTACGCCAGCGACGGCGAGACCTTCCGGGTCACCCGCCAGATCTTCCAGAACCTGGTCGGCATCGAGCCCGGCGGCACCGAGTTCGTCCCCGAGCTGGCCACCAGCTGGGAGAGCAGCGAGGACGGCCTGACCTGGACCTTCCCGCTCCAGGAGGGCGTGACCTTCCACGACGGCGAGCCCTTCGACGCCGAGGCGGTCTGCTACAACTTCGAGCGCTGGGCCGACCAGAACGAGGCCGGCCAGAACCCGTCCGCGGCCTACTACTACGGCAACGACTTCGGCTTCGGCGACGGCTCCCTCTACGAGTCCTGCACGGCCGTCGACGAGATGACCGCCGAGGTCAAGATCTCCCGCGCGACCGGCAAGTTCCCCGGCGTCCTGTCCCAGAGCTCCTACGGCATCTCCTCGCCCAAGGCGTTGGAGGAATACGACGCCAACGACATCGCCGTGGAGGGTGAGGGCTTCGCCTTCCCCGCCTACGCCAGCGAGCACCCGACCGGCACCGGCCCGTTCAAGTTCAAGTCCTTCGATGGCACCAGCAACGTCATCCTGGAGCGCAACGACGACTTCTGGGGCGACAAGGCCGGCGTCAAGGAGCTGATCTTCCGGATCATCTCCGACGAGACCGCCCGCCGCCAGGAGCTCGAGGCCGGCACCATCCACGGCTACGACCTGCCGAACCCCGTCGACTGGGCCGAGCTCGAGGCCGGTGGCAACCAGGTCGAGATCCGCGACCCGTTCAACATCCTCTACCTGGCCTTCAACCCGGTGGCCGACCCGCAGCTGGAGGACCCGCTGGTCCGCCAGGCGCTCTACCACGCGATCAACCGTGACGAGCTCGTCAAGAGCCAGCTGCCCGACGGCGCGACCGTGGCCACGCAGTTCATGCCCGACACCGTCTCCGGCTACAACAGCGACATCGCCGCCTACGAGTACGACGTCGAGAAGGCCAAGCAGCTCCTGGAGGAGGCCGGCAAGTCCGACCTGACGATCGACCTGTGGTACCCGACCGAGGTCACCCGGCCCTACATGCCGAACCCGCAGGCCATCTACGACGCGGTGAAGTCCGACTGGGAGGCCGCGGGCATCACGGTCAACCCGATCTCCAAGCCCTGGGCCGGTGGCTACATCGACGGCACCCAGCAGAGCCTGGCTCCCGCGTTCTTCCTCGGCTGGACCGGTGACCTGAACTCGGCGGACAACTTCCTGTGCGCCTTCTTCTGCGGTGACGACAACCAGTTCGGGACCAGCGCCTACGACTTCCACGCCGAGCTGCAGGAGGCCATCACGGCCGCCGACGCCGAGCCGGACGAGGCGGCCCGCACGGCGCTCTACGAGGAGCTCAACGCCAAGATCATGAGCCCCGAGTGGCTGATCGGCGCCCCGCTGAGCCACTCCCCGCCGGCCATCGTGGTCGCGGAGAACGTCCAGGGTCTGGTCGCCAGCCCGCTGACGGCGGAGGACTTCTCCACCGTCACCATCACGGAGTGAGGCCCTGACCGCAGGGCCGAGGCCCTGCGGTCGGGACCGACGCGGCGGGCCGGGAAGCACTTCCCGGCCCGCCGCCCCACGCACACCCCCGTCCTGAGCCGGCGCACCTGGAGGTCCCGTGCTGAAGTTCATCGTCCGGCGAGCACTGCAGATGGTGCTCGCCCTCTTCATCCTCAGCATCCTGCTCTTCGCCTGGCTGCACGCCCTCCCCGGTGGGCCGGTCAGCGCCCTGCTGGGTGAGCGCGGGTCGCCGGAGGCCGCCGCCGAGCTGACCCGTCAGCTCGGGCTGGACCGGCCGCTGCCGGTGCAGTACTGGTCCTTCCTGCAGCGTGCGCTCACCGGCGATTTCGGCATCTCGACCGGCGTCTTCCGTGGTCAGCCCGCCCTCGACGTCTTCCTCACCCGCCTCCCGGCGACGATCGAGCTGAGCATCTTCGCCCTGGGCATCGCGCTCGTCCTGGCCATCCCGCTGGGCTACATCGCCGCCCGCCGCCGGGGCACCCCCATGGACACCGGCCTGGTCATCGGCTCGCTCATCGGGGTGGCCGTCCCCGTCTTCTTCCTGGCCTTCGTGCTCAAGTACCTCTTCGCCGTGCGCTGGGGCCTGCTGCCCCCGTCCGGCTACCAGACCGCCGGGATCAACGCCACGCGGGTGACCGGATTCGCCGTCCTGGACGGCATCCTCACCCGTGAGTGGGACGCCTCCTGGGACGCCCTGAAGCACCTGCTGCTCCCCGCCCTGGCGCTGTCCTCCATCCCCTTCGCCGTGATCTTCCGCATCACCCGCGCCTCGGTCCTGGACGTCATGGACGAGGACTACGTGCGCACCGCGCGGTCCAAGGGCCTCAAGGCCCAGACCATCCGGGTCCGGCACATCATGCGCAACGCCCTGATCCCCGTCATCACGATCATCGGCCTGCAGGTCGGAGCGCTCCTCGCGGGGGCCGTCCTCACCGAGAAGGTCTTCGCCTTCCCCGGGATCGGCCAGGCCCTCGCGCTCGGCTTCGAGAAGCGCGACTATCCCGTCCTGCAGGTCCTCATCATGATGGCCGCCCTGATCTACATCGTCGTCAACCTGCTCGTCGACATCGCCTACGCGCTGATCGACCCGCGGGTCCGGACGAAGTGAGGAACTGACCGATGACCGAGATGTCTGGTGGTGGCGAGGGCTTCCGGCGCGGCCTCGGCGCCCCTGCGCCGGACCAGCCCGGCGCCCCGACGCCCGGCCAGCCCGAGCCGCCCCGCCGGCCCCGCTACGGCGACCGCAAGAAGGCCCGCATCGACTCCCTGGCCGAGGCGGGCGCGCTCAGCGACGACCGCGGCGTCAGCCTGTGGCAGTCCGCCTGGCAGCGGCTGCGCACGGACCCGGTCTTCCTCTTCGGGGCCGGCATCGTGGTGCTCTTCGTGCTGCTGGCGCTGTTCGCCCCGCTGCTGGCGCCCCACGACCCGGCCGACCGGCTGCTCATCGGCGAGGTGAGCCGCCAGACCAACCCGGTCCCCCCGCCACGGGAGGGCTTCCCCCTCGGTGCCGACGACCGCGGACGCGACCTGCTGTCCCGCCTGATCGTGGGCTCCCGGCAGACCCTCATCGTGGGTGTGCTCGCGACGCTCGGCGGCCTCACCGGCGGCCTCATCCTGGGCACCCTCGCCGGCGGCCTCGGCGGCTGGGTCGACGCGGCCGTGATGCGCCTGGTCGACGTCATGCTGTCGATCCCCTCGCTGCTCATGGCCTTCTCCCTGGCCGCCATCCTCAAGCCGTCGCAGTGGAGCGTCATCCTGGCGATCGCGATCATCCAGATCCCGATCTTCGCCCGGCTCCTGCGTGGCTCGATGCTGGCCCAGCGGCACAGCGACCACGTGCTCGCGGCTCGCGCCCTGGGCGTCAAACCGGCCCCCATCGTCTTCCGGCACATGCTGCCCAACTCGTTGGGCCCGGTGATCGTGCAGGCGACCCTGGTGCTGGCCGTCGCCATCATCGACGCGGCAGCCCTGTCCTTCCTCGGCCTGGGCAACCCGGACGACACGCGGCCCGAGTGGGGCCAGATGCTCGGCCAGGCCCAGCCCTACTTCAACTCCTTCCCGCATCTGGCCTTCTACCCCGCGATCTGCATCATCGTGGTCGCGCTCGGCTTCACCCTGATGGGCGAGTCGCTGCGCGAGGCCATCGACCCCAAGTCCCGTCGCTGAGGAGCACCTGATGAGCCCCTCCACAGATATCTCCACCGTGACCTCCACCCCGGGCGGTGCGGCCGGCTCAGGCGACGCCCTGCTCACCGTCGAGGACCTCACGGTCACCTTCGGCCGCAAGAAGCCCTTCACCGCCGTCGACGGCGTCAGCTTCGAGGTCAAGGCCGGCCAGACCGTCGGCCTGGTCGGCGAGTCCGGCTGCGGCAAGTCCGTCACCAGCCTGGCGATCATGCGCCTGCTGCCCTCCCGGGGCAACACGGTGAGCGGGTCGGTGCGCTTCGACGGCACCGAGCTGACCTCGCTCACCGACGCCCAGATGACCGACCGCCGCGGCGCCGAGATGGCGATGATCTTCCAGGACCCGCTGTCCTCGCTGAACCCCGTCGTGCCCCTCGGTGTCCAGGTCGCCGAGGTGGTCCAGCGGCACAAGGGCATGAAGTCCGGCGCCGCCTCGAAGAGGGCGGCCGAGATGCTCGAGAAGGTCGGTATCCCCGACCCCACCCGCCGGCTCAAGGAATATCCCCACCAGCTCTCCGGAGGTATGCGGCAGCGCGCCCTGATCGCGATGGCCCTGGCCTGCGAGCCGCGCCTCCTCATCGCCGACGAGCCCACGACCGCCCTCGACGTGACGATCCAGGCCCAGATCCTGGCGCTGCTCAAGGAGCTGGTCACCGAGTCGGGCACCGCGCTGATGATGATCACCCACGACCTGGGTGTCGTCGCCGGCCTGTGCGACACCGTCAACGTCCTCTACGGCGGCCGGATCGTCGAGCGGGCGGAGCGGCACGACCTCTTCGCCAAGCCCCGCCATCCCTACACCGGCGGGCTGCTGGCCTCGATCCCGCGGCTGACCGAGGAGCGCGGTCGGCGGCTCACCCCCGTCCCGGGGTCGGTCGCCGACAACATCCCGTGGGAGGGTGGGTGCGCCTTCGCGCCGCGCTGCTCCTCGGAGATCGAGGCATGCCGTGAGCGCACGCCTGATCTGGTCCCGGACCGGCCAGAGCTGGGCCGTGACCGCCTGCTGCGATGCCACAACCCGCTGGAGTCCAACCGGCTGGACGACGCCGGGACCGCCCCGACCGAGGAGGCCGCACGATGAGCACGTCCCCGAGCACCGTCGAGGACCAGACTCCGCGCACCGAGGGCCAGGGCGACCTGCTCGTCGACGTCCGCGGCGTCAAGGTGCACTTCCCGATCAAGCGCGGGGTCATCTTCGACCGGACCGTGGGCCACGTCTACGCCGTGGACGGCATGGACCTGCAGATCCACCGCGGCGAGACCTACGGCCTGGTCGGCGAGTCGGGTTGCGGCAAGTCCACCTTCGGCCGCGCCCTGCTCCAGCTAGAGGAGCTGACCGAGGGCGAGGTCCACTTCGACGGGACCGACCTCGCCGAGCTCAAGGGCGAGGCCCTGCGCCGGCAGCGCCGCCACATGCAGATGGTCTTCCAGGACCCCCTGGGCAGCCTCGACCCCCGCCAGACGGTGGAGCAGCTGCTCCTCGAGGGCATGCGCGCCCACGGCCTGACCAAGGGCCACGACGCCCGGGCCCGGCTCTCCGAGCTGCTGGAGGCCGTCGGTCTGCCCCGCACGGCGCTGAGCAAGTATCCCCACGAGTTCTCCGGCGGACAGCGTCAGCGCATCGGCATCGCCCGGGCACTCTCCGTGGACCCCCAGCTGATCGTCGCCGACGAGCCGGTCAGTGCCCTCGACGTCTCCGTCCAGGCCCAGGTGATCAACCTGCTGGAGGACCTCCAGGAGGAGTTCGGGCTGACCTACCTGGTCATCGCGCACGACCTGGCGGTCGTCCGGCACATCAGCGACCGGATCGGGGTGATGTATCTCGGGGCCCTGGTCGAGGAGGCCGACGCCGACAGCCTCTACCAGTCGCCGCTGCACCCCTACACCCGCGCGCTGATGTCCGCCGTCCCCGTCCCCGACCCGGTGCAGGAGGACACCCGCGAGCAGATCCTGCTGGCCGGCGACCTGCCCTCCCCCGCCAACCCGCCCTCGGGCTGCCGCTTCCACACGCGCTGCCCATGGCGCCAGGAGACCCGTTGCGACGACGAGCGCCCCCAGCTGCGGGTGGTGCAGATCGACGGTGTCCCCGCCGACCACCGCGTCGCCTGCCACTGGGCCGAGCAGATCGCCAGCGGTGAGCTCCGGCCGCACGAGGTCGCGCTGGATGAGGTCACCGACCCGACCGAGGTCTCCTCCGAGGCCGCGGACACCTCCCTGGGCGCCAAGGGCGTCACGGACGCGACCGGCTGACCCGGCGGACCACCACAAGGTCCACGCACGTGACCGTGAGGGTGCTGGTGATCCAGCACGAGGATGACTGCCCGGTCGGGATGATCGAGCCCTGGCTGGCCGCCGAAGGTCTGGAGTGCGACATCCTGCCCGCCCACCAGGGCCGGGCGGTGCCGGCGGCCCTGGTCGAGCACGTGGGCCTAATCGTGCTGGGCGGCCAGATGGGTGCCGACGACGACCGCGAGCACCGGTGGCTGACCCCCACCAAGGCCCTGATCGCCAGCACCGCCTCGGCGGGGCTCCCCTTCCTCGGCGTCTGCCTGGGCCACCAGCTGGCCGCCTCCGCGCTCGGAGGCGAGGTGGTCCGCAACCCGGGCGGAGCGCTGCATACCCTGGCGCCTTTCGCCGCCACGGACGAGGGCCGGGTGGACGCCCTCACCTCGGCCCTGCCCACCGGCACCCCCGTGCTGCACTGGAACAACGACATCGTCACGCGGCTGCCACGCGGATCCAGCCTGCTCGCCACGGCCCCTGACGGGACCCCGCAGGCGGTCAGGTTCGGGCGCCGCGCCTGGGGCGTGCAGTTCCACCCCGAGGTCGGCGCGGACATCGTCGCGTCCTGGTCGCCCGGCCCCGACCCGCAGGCCGAGGCTGCCACGATCGCGCAGCTGCGGACCCGCCAGGCCGAACTGCACCGCCCCTGGGAGATCCTGCTCAGGCGCTTCGCGCAGTTGACGTTGCGGGAGTGACCGACCCTCGGGCGGCGGCTGTCGTCACAACTTGGGGCGGGTCACCACCACGACCGGGCACGGTGCCGCGCGCATGAGACGCTGGCTCACCGAGCCGAGAAGACGGCCCTGCACCCCGCCCAGACCACGGCTGCCCAGGACGACGAGGTCCCAGCCCTCGGCCATCTCGACCAGGGTCGAGGTGACCGGGCCCCGCCGCACGACATACTCCACCGGCACGTCCGGGAAGCGCTCGAGCGCAGGCGCCATCGCCGCCTGCAGCATCGAGGTGCGTCCGTCCTCCAGATGCTTCCACTCCGGGCTGTCCGGCTCGGTGACCACGTAGCCGTCGACCATCTCGAGATACCAGGTGCTGACCGCCTCGACGGTGGCACCGACCTGGGCGGCGTGCTCGACCGCCTCGAGAGCTCCGGTGAGGCTGTCCGGGCTGCCGTCGATCGCCACCCCGATCCGGCCGCGGGTGAGCGACTCGACGTCGACATCGGGGTTGATCACGGCCACCGGGCAGGTCGCCTGGGCGGCCACGCCCAGCGAGGTGGTGCCCAGCACGAACTCGCGCAGCGGGCCCTTGCGGCCGGTGCCCACCACGATGACGGCGGCGTCGTCCTCGTGCGCCAGCAGCGCCCGGACCGGCGAGCCGCGGTGGCGCTCGAACGTCACCTCGATGCCGTAGGACTCCTTGATCCGCTCGGCCTGCGCCGCCATCGCCTGGCTGGTCTCGTCCTCGGCCTCGAGCAGCGCGGTGATGTCCGTGGCTCCCGCGACGGCCGCCCGGGCGGCCAAGGACTCAGGCTCGCTGGCGTGCACCATCAGCAGGG
Source organism: Ornithinimicrobium panacihumi (assembly GCF_052073805.1). Classification (NCBI taxonomy): domain Bacteria; kingdom Bacillati; phylum Actinomycetota; class Actinomycetes; order Micrococcales; family Ornithinimicrobiaceae; genus Ornithinimicrobium; species Ornithinimicrobium panacihumi. The sequence goes on from NZ_JBQGWG010000008.1 coordinate 140,418, forward strand.
GTCGAGAGGTGCGTCGGGCGTGCTCTGCGGCCCACCTCACCGCCGCCCCGTCGGTCAGGCCACCATCGGCCCCGACCACGACCCATCCGGACGTCTGAGCGTTCATCTCTCCACCTCCAGCGCGGCCCTCCCGACCGCCCCGTCGCGAGCGGGATCCGTTCCCCTCCATCCTATCGACGGGTGGGAGACTGACGTCAGCCGCCCGTCCCGACCCCCCGGAGCGCCCCTGAGCGATGTCACACTGTTCATCGCGGCCACCTTCGCCGTCGGGCTGTTCGCCACGATGCTCCGGCTGCCGGCCCTGCTGGGCTTCCTGCTGGCCGGCTTCCTGCTGCACGCCGCGGGGGTGCGCGAGCTGCCCTATCTGGACCTGCTCGCCGAGATGGGCGTCACGCTCCTGCTCTTCGGGATAGGGCTCAAGCTCGACGCGCGCAGCCTGCTCCGCGTCGTGGCTGGAGGAGGACTGGCTGGTCGTCGTCTCGGTCGCCGTCGCGGCCAGCTTCGTCGCCGCGGCGCTGATCAACGAGAAGTCCGACGAGATCCTGGGCCTGGCCCGCCGGGTGATGCCCGGCCACTCCCCCGAGCGGGTCCACCCGCACGAGCGCCCCATCTCCTTCGGGGAGGCCACCGCGGTGGTCATGGGGATGGGCCGGATCGGGCGGGCCGTGGCCGAGGAGCTCACCCAGGAGTACGGCCTGCGGGTGCTCGGCGTGGAGAACCTGCCCACCCGGGTGGCCGAGCTGCGCGAGCAGGGGATGGAGATCGTGGAGGCCGATGCCGCCGACGCCGACTTCTGGCACCGGCTGGAGTCGACCGGCCAGGTCGAGATCGTCGTGCTGGCCATGCCCTTCCACGGCGCCAACCGGATCGCTCTGCAGCAGCTGGTGGCCAGCGACTACTCCGGCGTGCTCGCGGCCGTCGCGCAGTACGACGACGAGGCCGAGGACCTGCGACGGACCGGGGCTGACGTGGTCATCAACCTCTACGACGGCGCGGGTGCCTCCATCGCCGAGCGGGCCGCCGAGGCCGCCTCCGACCGGCAGGAGTGAGCGCACCTTTTCCGGCCGGTGCCCCCGCTCCGTAGACTCGTGGGCAGTCCTGCCCGCAACCCACCAGGAGCCCAAGATGTCGACCATCGTCTACACCCGCACCGACGAGGCGCCGCTGCTGGCGACCTACTCCCTCAAGCCGATCCTGGAGGCCTTCGCCGGCGCCGCCGGGATCGAGGTGCAGACCCGTGACATCTCGCTGGCCGGCCGCATCCTGGCGCAGTTCCCCGAGCGCCTGACCGATGAGCAGCGCCAGGACGACGCGCTGGCCGAGCTGGGCGAGCTGGCCACCACCCCCGAGGCCAACATCATCAAGCTGCCCAACATCTCGGCCTCGGTCCCGCAGCTCAAGGCCGCGATCGCCGAGCTCCGGTCGCAGGGCTTCGACCTGCCCGACTACCCGGAGTCCCCGCAGACCGACGAGGACAAGGACGTCCGGGCCCGCTACGACAAGGTCAAGGGCTCTGCGGTCAACCCCGTCCTGCGGGAGGGCAACTCCGACCGCCGGGCGCCCGACGCGGTGAAGAACTACGCCCGCAGCCGCCCGCACTCGATGGGCGCCTGGTCCGCCGACAGCAGGACCCGTGTCGCCACGATGGGCGAGCGGGACTTCGCCAGCAACGAGCAGTCGGTGGTGCTCGACCAGGCCGACACCCTCACCATCCGGCACGTCGCCGCCGACGGCACCACGACGGTGCTCAAGGACGGCCTGGCGGTCGAGGCCGGAGAGGTGGTCGACGCCACCTTCATGGACGTCGCTGCGCTGCGCTCCTTCCTGGCCGAGCAGGTCGAGGCGGCCGCCGCGGAGGACATCCTCTTCTCGCTGCACCTCAAGGCCACGATGATGAAGGTCTCCGACCCGATCATCTTCGGGCACGCCGTCGAGACCTTCTTCGCCGACGTCTTCGAGCGGTATGGGGCACAGCTCGCCTCCGCGGGCCTGTCGGCCAACGACGGACTGGGCGGCATCCTCTCCGGCCTGGACCAGGTGGAGGGCGCCGAGGAGATCCGGGCCGCGATCGAGGCCCGGCTGGCCGAGCTGCCCCGCCTGTCGATGGTCAACTCCGACAAGGGCATCACCAACCTGCACATCCCCAGCGACGTGATCGTGGACGCCTCGATGCCGGCGATGATCCGCAACGGCGGCAAGCTCTGGGGCCCCCAGGGCGAGGAGGACGACACCGTCGCGGTGATCCCCGACTCCTCCTACGCCGGGATCTACCAGGCCGTGATCGAGGACTGCAAGGCCCACGGCGCCTACGACCCGACCACGATGGGCTCGGTGCCCAACGTGGGCCTGATGGCCAAGAAGGCCGAGGAGTACGGCTCCCACGACAAGACCTTCGAGATGACTGCCGCCGGCACCGTCCAGGTCGTCGACTCCTCCGGCACCGTCCTCATGGAGCATGAGGTCGCCGAGGGCGACATCTGGCGCGCCTGCCAGACCAAGGACGAGCCGATCCGCGACTGGGTCAAGCTGGCCGTCACCCGCGCCCGCGCGACCGGCGACCCCGCGGTGTTCTGGCTGGATGAGAACCGCGCCCACGACGCCAACCTCATCGCCAAGGTCACCGCATACCTGAAGGACCACGACACCGACGGCCTAGACCTGCAGATCATGTCCCCGGTCGACGCGGCCACCTTCTCCGTCCAGCGCATCCGCGAGGGCAAGAACACCATCTCGGTCACCGGCAACGTGCTGCGCGACTACAACACCGACCTCTTCCCGATCCTGGAGCTGGGCACCAGCGCCAAGATGCTCTCGGTGGTCCCGCTGATGAACGGCGGCGGGCTCTTCGAGACCGGTGCCGGCGGGTCGGCGCCCAAGCACGTCCAGCAGCTGCAGAGCGAGAACTACCTGCGCTGGGACAGCCTGGGCGAGTTCCTCGCCATCGCCGAGTCGCTGCGCCACCTGGCCGACCGCGAGGGCAACGCGCGCGCGGCCGTCCTCGGCGACGCCCTCGACAAGGCCACCGAGCGGGTGCTCACCGAGGACCGTTCCCCCGCACGACGCCTGGGCCAGATCGACAACCGCGGCAGCCACTTCTACCTGGCGCTCTACTGGGCCCAGGCCCTGGCCGAGCAGACCGAGGACACCGAGCTCGCGGAGCGCTTCGGCCCGGTGGCCGAGGAGCTGGCCGCCAAGGAGCAGCAGATCGCCCAGGAGCTGCTCGACGTGCAGGGCAAGGAGGTCGACCTCGGCGGCTACTACCACCCCGACGAGGAGAAGACCTTCGCGGCCATGCGCCCCTCCGCCACCTTCAACGCGGTGATCGACGCCTTGCGCGAGTGAGCCAGGACGAGCAGGGCGGGAAGTCGCCGGACCCGGTTCCCGGGGCCGGCGGCTTCCGCTATGTCGCGCCGACGCTCCTGGCGTCGGTGGCGATCGTGCTGCTGTCGGTCAACCTGCGGCCCGGTGCCTCCTCGGTGGGCCCGGTCCTGGAGGAGGTGCGGGTCGGGCTCGGCATGAGCGGTGGCACCGCGGGGATGATGACCGCCCTGCCGGGGCTGTGCTTCGGGGCCTTCGGCCTGGTGGCCGTCGGGCTGGCCCGGCGGATCGGGGTGACCTCCAGCATCTTCCTGAGCATCCTGGCCATCGCCGCCGGGCTGACGTCGCGGGTGCTCACCGGGTCCACCGCACTGTTCCTGGTCACCACGGCCCTGGCCCTGGCCGGCATGGCGGTCTGCAACGTCCTCGTCCCGGCCTGGATCAAGCGGCACAGCGTCGACGGCGGCGTGCTGCTCATGACGATCTACGGCGCCGGCCTGACCCTCGGCGGTGCCCTGGGGTCGCTGGTCGCCGCGCCGATCGCGTCCGCCTCGCCGTGGGGGTGGCGGGCCGCCCTGGGGGTATGGGGCGTGGTCGCCCTGCTCGCCGTCCTGCCCTGGGTGCCGATCCTGGTCGGCGAGCGCCGTGCCCGCCGCGGGCGCATCCCGCTGCCGCGGGTGCGGGAGGCCCGGATCGCCTCCTCCCCCACCGCCCTGGCCCTGACGCTCCTGTTCGGGATCCAGTCGATGAACGCCTACGTCCAGTTCGGCTGGCTCCCGCAGATCTACCGGGACGCCGGTCTGTCAGCCGTCTACGCCGGAGCGCTCATCGCGCTGCTGACCACGCTCGGGGTCCTGGGCGGTCTGGTCATGCCGACCGTGATCCACCGCTCCCCCACGCTGGCCCCCTGGATGCTGGCGATGGGGGCGCTGTGCGTCGCCGGCTACGCCGGCCTGCTGCTCGCCCCGGCGACGGTCCCGTGGCTGTGGGCCGTCCTGCTGGGGCTGGCGGGCTTCGCCTTCCCGACCACCATCGCCCTCATCACCGCCCGCACCCGTGACCCCCGGGTCACCGCCAGGCTCTCCGGCTTCGTCCAGCCGGTGGGCTACCTGCTGGCCGCGGCGGGGCCGATGGCGGTCGGCGTCGTCCACGACCTCACCGGTGGCTGGACCGAGGTCCTCATCTTCCTGATGGCCAGCGGTGTCGCCCTGGTCCTGACGGGTCTGCGTGTCGCCCGGCCCGTCTTCGTCGACGACGAACTCGCGTAGCCTGCCCGGTGTGGCTATGACGAAGATCGGTCTCCTTCCGCGCATCGGCATCGCGATCCTGCTGGGCATCCTGGTCGGGCTGTGGTCGCCGGACTGGCTGGTGCGGGTCTTCGCCACCTTCAACGGACTCTTCGGCAACTTCCTGTCCTTCATCATCCCGCCGCTGATCCTGGGACTGATCACCCCGGCCATCGCCGAGCTGGGGCGCGGCGCCGGGAAGTGGCTGGGCATCACGGCCGCCATCGCCTATGCCTCCACCCTCTTCGGCGGGGTGATGGCCTTCCTGGTCTGCATGGCGATCTTCCCGCGCATGCTCAGGCCAGGGTCGCTGGACGAGGTCGGCAACCCCGAGGACGCGCTGCTCAGTCCCTTCTTCACCGTCGAGATCCCGCCGCCCTTCTCGGTGATGACCGCGCTGATCCTGTCCTTCGTCATCGGCATCGCGCTGACCCTGATGCCCAAGGGGGTCCTGCAGCAGGGCTTCGTGGAGTTCCGCACGGTGATCGAGAAGGTCATCACCGGCGTGATCATCCCGCTGCTGCCGGTCTACATCTTCGGCATCTTCCTCAACATGACCTCCGGCGGCCAGGTCTTCGAGGTCATCGCGACGTTCATCGGGGTGATCCTGCTCGTCTTCGCCCTCACCGTCCTCCTCCTGCTGGTGCAGTTCACCGTCGCGGGCGTGATCGCGGGCAAGAACCCCCTCACCGCCCTCAAGACCATGCTCCCCGCCTACGTGACGGCGCTGGGCACCTCGTCCTCGGCGGCGACCATCCCGGTCACGCTGCGCCAGGCGATCGCCGCCGGCGTCCGCCGCCCGATCGCCTCCTTCGTCGTGCCGCTGTGCGCGACCATCCACCTGGGCGGGTCGACGGTCAAGATCGTGTCCTTCTCGCTGGCCGTGATGTTCCTCTCCGGCGTCCCGGTCAACATCCCGCTGTTCATCGGCTTCATCTTCATGCTCGGCATCACCATGGTCGCCGCGCCGGGCGTGCCCGGCGGCGCGATCGTCACCGCGGCCGGCCTGCTCTCCTCGATGCTGGGCTTCACCGAGCCCCAGGTCGCGCTGATGATCGCGACCTACATCGCCATCGACTCCTTCGGCACCGCCACCAACGTGACCGGCGACGGGGCGATCGCGATGATCGTGGACCGGCTCAGCGGCGACGACTTCGACGTCCCCGAGGCCCAGGGCGACCCGGTCGGTTCACCTGCCTGACCGCCGTTGCGGAAGCGGGGCTGCGCTGCCCGGCAGCGACGCACAGGTCGCGCTGGCCCGGGCTTTCTGAGGCCCGGCTGTGGATAACTTCTGCCGGGCAGGGGCCGGACCGGGCAGAGTCGTGCCATGACGCTCCGCAACCTGCATGAAGGCACTCCCCTGCCCCCACCCAGACGGACCGGTCAGCCCTGGACCGACGACGACTACCAGACCCTGCTGCGCCTCGTCCGGGACGGCGTCGAGATCGAGGAGATCGCCGAGCAGCTCGCGCGAAGCACCACGTCGGTGCGGATGCGCGCGGTCAGGATGCTCCCCGTCGACCAGCGGGGCGTCCCCCAGGACCGCGCGGTCGAGCAGCTGCGCAAGAACCTCCTGGCGGACGAGGACTACGAATGGGAGGGCCACCTCGCCTCGAGCCCGCCGCCGCGCCCGGTCGTGCAGTGCACGCACCCGCCCGCCACGCTCTCCGGCGTCCCCGGGCTCCGCGACGACGAGCTGCTCGTGATCACCAGAGCGCTCGCCACCAGCCCGGGACTTCGCACGGACCGCGACCCCCTGCGCGACGAGGGCGTGCGCGAGGAGTGCGCGCGCCAGGTCGTCCGCCGTGGCCTGGCGTCGGAGCTGGTGACGGACGTGGGCCACCATGCGTCCAACCAGGCCGAGGCCTTCCTCGCCCTCGCCGACTATCCCGACATCTGGGAAGGCCCGCCCTGGTGACCGGGCGTGCCCCGTCCACGGCCCACCGACGGGGAGCGGGTCACCTCGCCTCGTAGGCCTCGATCTCGGCGAGCTTGGCGCCGTAGGCGCTGGTGGGGTCGTGCCGCAGGTCGAGCCAGAGGTCGACGAGGGCCACGGCCGCGGGGGCCGCGATCACGTTCTGCCCCATGCACAGGACCTGGGCGTCGTAGTTCTCCACCGACCCGCGGACGGTCACGAGGTCGTGGGCCGTCGCGGCCCGCACCCCGGGCACCTTGGAAGCAGCGATCGCGGTGCCCACACCGGTGCCGCAGACCAGGATCCCGCGGTCGGCACGTCCGTCCGCCACCGCCTCCGCAGCCCTGAAGGACACGTCCGGGTAGGTGATGTCCGAGGTCGAGAGGTCCAGGACCTCCTCGACCCGGTCGTCGGCCTTGAGCGCCGCCACGATGGCGTCCTTGAGCGCGGCCCCGTTGGCCGGGGCACCGATCACGATGCGCATGTCTCTCCGATGATTTGTTGGGTCAGGTCGTGCTGCGGTCGGACCCGGCCACCCAGCGCGAGAGCCGCGGCACACCGTCGGAGGCTCCCTGCTCATGGGGCAGCTCGGTCCAGACGATCCGGACCGAAGGATCGAGGTGGAGGGCCACCTCATACACCTCGTCCGCGTAGTGGGCGATCGTGTCGAAGGCGTCCTGCCCGTGGGAGACCAGCCACAGGGTGAGCCTGCCCTCGGTCTCGACCCGCCACCACCGCTCGATCCCCGCCCGCAGGGCATCGGCCTCGTCGTAGGACTCCAGATCGACCTCCAGCGTCACGATCGAGCCCTCGTCCCAGCGGGTCGGTCCCAGCCTGGACCAGTCGTAGTTCAGCTCGTAGCGCGCACCGTTCCCCATGGTCCCGAGGACAGTCCGGGCCCAGGGAAGCAGCAGGGGAAGGGCGCGACTCAGAACTCCCAGTTCTAGTTGAGAAGCGCGGAATCATGCGGTTCCTGAAGCCCGCTGGCAACCCCGTGCCCTCTGCGTGCCCCTCCTGCTGGAAGCCGGTTCAGCCGCTCCGACGGGACATCGGCACACGCCCCAGTCTACCCGCCGAGTCGTGGGCGCAGGAGTTCTATCAAGTCTCGATCTGTAGACCTGGGCGGACTCAAACCGAACACCTGGCAGCGGTTCGAGAGGCTCCGTTCCGCGTGGAAGCAGGCGAAACTCTCGGTTGGCGGCGCGCCGCTGGAGCCGTCAGAGCGTGAGCCTGGCGTGGTCAGAACCCCAAGGAGACGAACTAGAACACCCCTGACCGGGAGGGAACTAGACTCAATCCGAACTGCCCGAGCCAGCGGCGAAAGCGTGGTCTCCATCTCGCGCCGGTTCGGCATCCACCGGATGACGGTGTAGACATACGCGAAGGACTTGCTCTGACGTCGGCCACGAAGCTTGACGGCCGTAGTCAAGTCCGACACTCCCGTCTTCGGTCATGGAGTGATGCCGTGGTTATACGCCGGTTCGCTCGGAGCAGGCTGTCGGCGGAGCCGTTGGCTGTCGACGCTCCCCTGCGACAATGGACTTGTGAAGTTCCGTCGTCGTAATCTCGAATCCCTCGGCGAGCTCGTCGTAGGCAATGTAGGCCGTGATGATCCCGCGAACGAGGACGAAGCCAGGTACTTCCCGTATCGCTCCAGCATGTACATCACTGAGTTCTTCCAGGAGCTGGACACCGACTACCAGCACGACGGCTCAACTCGCCATCGTTGGGTTGCCGACGTTCTTGACGGCGCTCAGGTGAATCTCCCCAGTTCTGCTCACTGAAATTCCCCACCCTGTGGCCCCATCCGGGGACGGGCGGGGCTCCTTCGATGATGGCGGTCTCTGACCACACGCCTACTCGAAGGAGCCCCTCGTCCCATGCTGTCACGGGAGGAAGACATCGAAGTTCACGCGTTGGCCCGGCAGGGCTGGACGATCTCAGCGATCGCCCGGCATCTGGGTCGGGACCGTAAGACCATCCGCGCCTACCTGCGCGGAGACCGGGCCGCGGGCGTCCGCAAGCCGGCGGGGCAGGACCCGTTCGAGCCGTTCGTGGACTACGTCCGCGCCCGGCTGGCCGAGGACCCGCACCTGTGGGCGATGACCCTGTACGACGAGGTCGTCGAGCTGGGGTACGACAAGGCCTACTCCACCTTCACCCGGCAGGTCCGCACCCGCGGGCTGCGCCCGCACTGCGAACCGTGCGCCGGCACGAAGGGCCGCCCGGCGGCGGTGATCGAGCACCCACCGGGTGAGGAGACCCAGTGGGACTGGGTCGAGCTGCCGGACCCGCCCGAGCACTGGGGCTGGGGCACCAAGGCGTTCCTGCTCGTCGGTGCCCTGGCCCACTCCGGCCGGTGGCGCGGCGTGCTGTGCCCTTCGATGGACCAGGCTCACCTCATCGGCGCCCTCGACCGCGTGACCAGAGCGCTCGGCGGGCTCACGCGCTCGTGGCGGTTCGACCGGATGGCCACCGTGTGCCACCCGGCCACCGGGCGTGTGTCCGCGTCGTTCGCCGCGGTGGCCAAGCACTACGGCGTCGGTGTGGAGATCTGCCCGCCGCGGCGCGGCAACCGCAAGGGCGTGGTGGAGAAGGCCAACCACACCGCCGCCCAACGCTGGTGGCGCACCCTGGCCGACGAGGTCACCGTGGAGCAGGCGCAGGCGTCGTTGGACAAGTTCTGCACCACCCGTGGCGATGCCCGCATGCGGCCCGGCGGCCCCGACGGGAAGGCCTCCGTGCTCACCCTCGCCGCCAAGGAACCGCTGGCCCCGGTCCCGACCGTCCCGTTCCCCGCGTCGATCACCGAGGAGAGGGTCGTCTCGGCGCAGGCGCTGGTGGCCTGGCGCGGCAACTTCTACTCCGTCGCCCCCGAGCTCGCCCGTGCCCAGGTGACCGTCACCTGGCGCCTGGGCAGCACGCGCATCGACATCGCCACCACCTCCGGGACGGTGATCGCCCGGCACGAGCTCGCCCCCGACGGTGCTGGCGTCATGGTCCGCGAGCACGCCCACGTCACCGCGCTCGAGGCGCGCGTCCTCGCCGGGCACGACGCCTCTGTGCCGCACCGGCGCAAGGAACGCATCCCACCCGGCCCCGCAGCCCAGGCAGCCGCGCAGGCGCTGCGCGCCCGCCACCAACCCGAGCCCGCCACCACCGCGGACGTGGTCATCGACCTGTCCGCCTACGACAAAGCAGCCCGAGGAAGGAACACCCTGACCCGATGAACACCACACCCACGACCGCGACGACGACCGAGGCGCTGCCGGCGCCGATGATCACCAGCCAGGCGTCGACCTACCAGCAGCTGCGCTCCCACCTGGCCGCGTTGAAGCTGCACGCCGCCGCCGAGCACCTGCCCACCGTCCTGGCAACCGCCGCCGAGCAGGGGTGGTCGATGACCGCGACGTTGGAGCACCTGCTCGCCCGCGAGGTTGAGGCGACCGAGGCCCGCAAGCTCGCCGGCCGGCTCCGGTTCGCCTCACTGCCCACCCCGGCCACCCTGGCCGACTTCGACTTCGACGCCGCCCCGAACGTCGACCGCAAGCTCATCGACGAACTGGCCACCTGCCGGTACCTGGAGTCGGCGACCAACGTGCTGCTCATCGGCCCGCCCGGCGTCGGCAAGACGCACCTGGCCGTCGGCCTGGGCCGGGCCGCGGCCGAGGCCGGGTACCGCACCTACTTCACCACCGCCGCCGATCTGGCCGCCCGGTGCCACCGCGCCGCGATCGAAGGACGCTGGGCCACCACCATGCGCTTCTTCGCCGGCCCAACCCTGCTCATCATCGACGAGCTGGGCTACCTGCCGCTGCCCGGCGAGGCCGCCTCCGCGCTGTTCCAGGTCGTCTCCCAGCGCTACCTCAAGACGTCCATCGTGCTCACCACCAACCGCGGCGTCGCATCCTGGGGCGAGGTCCTAGGCGACAGCACCGTCGCCGCAGCCATGCTCGACCGGCTCCTGCACCGCTCCGTCGTGCTCAACCTCGAAGGCGACTCCTACCGGCTGCGCGACCACCACGCCCGCCAGGGCACCCTGCGAGCCGCCACCCGCCAACCCCTACACTGACCACCGCCCAAGGTGGGGAAATTCAGTGAGCATCACTGGGGAACTTCGACGAGCCTCGTCA